>NZ_LMLN01000030.1:395499-530349 GCF_001421915.1 Sphingomonas sp. Leaf62
AGAGGGAGGGGCGTTCCGTTTTACGCCTTGCGGCTGTCGTCGACTTCCGAGAATTCGGCGTCGACGACGTCGTCGTCGGCCTTCTTCTCCTGCGCGGTGTCGGCAGCGGGCGAGGCTTCGGCCTGCTGCTGCTTTTCGTAGATCGCCTGACCCAGCTTCATCGCAACCTGCGCCAGCGCCTGGCTCTTTTCGGTCATGCGGTCGCTGTCACCGCTTTCGACCGCTGCCTTGGTCTCGGCGACCGCGGCTTCGATCTCCGACTTCAGCGACGCGTCGACCTTGTCGCCGTTATCGGCCAGCTGACGCTCGGTGGTGTGGATCAGCGATTCCGCGTTGTTGCGGGCTTCGGCCGAAGCGCGACGCTTCTTGTCCTCTTCCGCGAACTGTTCGGCGTCCCGCACCATCTGGTCGATGTCGTTGTCCGACAGACCACCCGATGCCTGGATGCGGATCTGCTGTTCCTTGCCGGTGCCCTTGTCCTTGGCCGACACGTTGACGATGCCGTTGGCGTCGATGTCGAACGTGACCTCGATCTGCGGCACGCCGCGCGGCGCGGGCGGAATGCCGACCAGATCGAACTGGCCCAGCATCTTGTTGTCCTGCGCCATTTCGCGCTCGCCCTGGAACACGCGGATCGTCACCGCCCCCTGATTGTCGTCGGCGGTCGAATAGACCTGCGACTTCTTGGTCGGGATGGTGGTGTTGCGGTCGATCATGCGGGTCATGATGCCGCCCAGCGTCTCGATGCCCAGCGACAGCGGGGTCACGTCGAGCAGCAGCACGTCCTTCACGTCGCCCTGCAGCACGCCCGCCTGAATCGCGGCACCGATCGCCACGACCTCGTCGGGGTTCACGCCAGTGTGCGGTTCCTTGCCGAAGAACTGCTTCACGACTTCGCGGACGCGCGGCATGCGCGTCATACCACCGACCAGCACGACCTCATCGATCGCGCTCGCCTGCACGCCGGCATCGGCCAGCGCCTTCTTGCACGGCTCGAGCGTGCGCTTCACCAGATCCTCGACCAGCCGTTCGAGGTCGGCGCGGGTGATCGACTTGACGAGGTGCTTCGGACCCGTCGCATCCGCCGTGATGAACGGCAGGTTGACTTCGGTCGTCTGCGCCGAAGACAGCTCGATCTTCGCCTTTTCGGCGGCTTCCTTCAGCCGCTGAAGCGCCAGCTTGTCCTTGGTCAGATCGATGCCTTCGATCTTCTTGAACTCGTCGGCGAGGAACTGCACGATCTTCGCGTCGAAATCTTCGCCGCCGAGGAAGGTGTCGCCGTTGGTCGCCTTCACCTCGAACACACCGTCGCCGATCTCGAGGACCGAGATGTCGAAGGTGCCGCCGCCAAGGTCATAGACCGCGATGGTCTTGTTATTGTCCTTGTCGAGGCCGTAGGCGAGCGCCGCCGCCGTCGGTTCGTTGATGATGCGCAGGACTTCGAGACCGGCGATCTTGCCGGCGTCCTTGGTCGCCTGACGCTGGGCATCGTTGAAGTAGGCAGGGACGGTGATGACCGCCTGCGTCACGGTTTCGCCGAGATACGACTCCGCCGTTTCCTTCATCTTCTGCAGGATGAACGCGCTGATCTGCGACGGCGAATATTCCTCGCCGCCCGCCTTCACCCACGCATCGCCGTTCGGCCCGCGCGCGATGGTGTAGGGAACCAGTTCGGTGTCCTTCTTGGTGACCGGATCGTCGAAGCGGCGGCCGATCAGGCGCTTCACTGCGAAGATCGTGTTGTCGCCGTTCGTCACTGCCTGACGCTTGGCCGGCTGGCCGATCAGACGCTCGCCATCCTTGGCGAAAGCGACGATCGACGGCGTGGTCCGCGCGCCTTCGGCGTTCTCGATGACCTTGGGGCTACCGCCCTCCATCACCGCGACGCAGCTGTTCGTCGTGCCCAGATCGATACCGATAACTTTAGCCATGGTCCCTCATTGGCCCCCGGGTTGAAATAATGTCTGGCCCGACCGGCACGGGGAGGTGCCAAGCGGGTCGTTCCGGAGGCGGATATAGGCAGGGTTCGGCTTGCCGCAAGATTATGCGCGGCATAGGGAACCGTATCGGATCGGGAGCGTGGGCGTGAAGACACGGTGGATGGCGTTGATGGCGACGATCCTGCTGGCCGGATGCCAGCAAGCGCCGAGCGTTCGGGACGCCTGGGTAAGGCTGCCCGCCGTGCCGGGACGGCCGGCGGCGGGCTATGCGATCGTTCGGGGCGGATCGTCCGGAAACGACGTACTTACCAGTGTCGCCAGCCCGGCGGTCGCGCGCGCCGAACTGCATGAGAGCATGGCGAGCCATGGCGGCATGATGGCGATGCAACCGCTTCCCAAGGTCGCGATCAAGGGGACCGTCGGCTTCGACCCCGGCGGCAAACATATCATGTTGTTCGGCCTGTCGAACGATCTGCGGGCGGGCGGCACGGTCCCGCTGACCTTCGGATTCGACGACGGGACGAAGGTGACGGTCGATGCCCGACTGGTCGCCGCGGGCGATCCGGCACCCTGAGAGCCTGTTTGAAAACGCGCGATTGCGCGTTTTGCGGCACCGGCCCGCTCCCCCTCCCCACCACCCATCGAGCGTATCCTGTGGGTGGTGGGACGGGGGAGCGGGNGGTGCCGCCTCGAAACTCGCTCTTTCGCGAGTTTTCAAACAGACTTTTGCCCGTCGGATCGCCCATCCTCCACCGAATGGACCACCCACCCTACCCCGTTTGAAGGATAGCTGCCGACCGGGCGGTCGATAGAGACGCGGCGATGCCGGCCAGCCGCTGTCGGCACCAACCTGTTCCGGGGGGAATAGCATGAAGACCCTTTTTGCCGCCGCGATCTGCGGCTCGTTCGCGCTCGCCCTGCCGGCCGCGGCGCAGACCGGTCCGGCCGAAACCGATCCATCGTCGACGGTGTCGGTTGCGCTGAGCGCCGGGTCGCTCGGCGTCGGGCCGGAAGTCGGCTTCCGCTTTTCGGACCATCTCGGCATCCGCGGCAGCGCCGGCTTCCTGAACGTCAACGGATCGTTCGAATCCGAGGACGCCGATTATGACGGCAGCATCAAACTGAAGTCGTTCGGCGCCATGGTCGACGTCTATCCCTTCGGTGGCAATTTCCGGCTGTCGGGCGGCGCGCGCATCAATCGCAACGCGGTCGAAGTGTCGGCGACGCCCAATGACGGAGCGACGCTGGGTAACAACGACTATACCGCCGCGCAGGTCGGCACGTTGAGCGGTCGCGCCGAACCGAACAAGATCTCGCCCGTGCTGACGCTCGGCTGGTCGGGCCAAAACCGTCGCGGCTTCATGTTCGGGTTCGAGGCGGGGGCGCTGTTTCAGGGCGCGATGAAGCTCGACACCTTCACCGCCACCGGCACGGCACGCGACAATGCAACTTTCCGTCAAGACCTAGAGATCGAGCGGCGTTCGTTGCAGAACGACATCGACAAGGTGAAGGTCTATCCGATCCTGCAATTCGCGATCGGCTATCGCTTCTGATCGGGAGGCGGGGGCCGCGTCCTTTACGGGCGTGTCCCCCGCCACCATCTGCAGGTGATGCGCCGGCCCCTGACCGCTTCCGAAATCGAGCTTGCCCGTACGATGTTCGGCGAGGAGATCGCCTATGATCGGGCGCGGGTGGCGAATGCCAAATGGGCGTTCTTTCAGCCGAAACAGGTTGCGATGGCACCGACCGGCTGCATCCATTTTCATCCGGGCGGCACGCTGTATCGTGACGATTTCGCGAGCGCGGGCCGCGATCTGGCGGCGCTGTTCCTGCATGAGATGATGCATATCCATCAGACCCAGCATCGCGGGCGATACTGGCTGCCGCTGATGCGGCATCCGCTGTGCAGCTATCGCTATGCCATCGTGCCGGGAAAGCCGTTCGCAGCATACGGGATCGAGCAGCAGGCGGAGATCGTCCGCCAAGCCTTTTTGCTGCGGCAGGGGGTGGCGGTGGAGGGCAAGCCGCCATTGGCGGTGTATGAGGCGTTGCTGCCGTTCGGGCGGCGGTAATGACTATCCGCCTCGCGGCAACAGCCACATGACGCGCCGGGTCGAATAGGACTCCACCGGATTGCCCGCGGCATCGAGTGCGGGGCGGCTGTAACGGCCCCGCCGGAGAATGGCACCGCAGGCAGCCTTGTCGAGATCGTTCGATCCCGACGACTGCAGGATTTTGCAGTCGGTCACGCGGCCAACGGTCGAAATCGTCCATGCGATGACCACCATGCCCTGCTCATGTTGCATCAGCGCCGATTCGGGATAATCGTCCTGCGTGATCCATTCGGCCGGACTATTGCTCGTGGCCCGGGTAACGACGGCTGCCAGATTCTTGGGATCATAGCCCAGCTGCACCATCAAATTGACCTCGCACTTCTCCAGCGCGGCCAGCAGCGGCTTGTTCAGGGCCAGCGCCACGGAGATGACCGGCCCGCTTTTCGGACGCACGGTAAAGGTCGGGGCATCGACCAGACCTTCGAATGCGGCGCGGCTGATATAATAGGTCAGCACCGCCCTGTCGCCGTCCGGAAAATAGACCCGGGTTCCCGGCTGCTTCTTGTCGAAGGTGCGCCCGGGTGCCTCCAATGCCAGATCGAGCGATCCTTCCTTACCCAGTTGCGCGCGGCTGCCGAGGATCACGGATTGCAGTTGATCGCTGAACGGTGTGGGCTTGAACGCGACGATCACCGGATGCGCGGGGTCGCCATAACCGCGACTGACGACGCACATCTTCTCGGCATATTCGACGGTCCAGCGGCTGGCCGGTGCCAATGGCGGCGGCGTCGCGCTCCCTGGCCCGATCAACAGCGCAGCCGACAGCAACAGTCGCATTACCTACTCCCCCATTCCCTGCCGCAAAGCTGACAGCGGTGCCGTGACAGCGCAAGCGTCGGTGCGGACCGGAACCGCACCCCTTCGTAAATGGTTGGCGCGGCGAAACGATCTGAAAGGCTTGCGTGATGACCACCCGACACGGCGCCACGCTCCTTGCCCGACTGGGCTTTGCGGCGCGGGGAATCGTCTATTGCCTTGTCGGATGGTTCGCGATCGATGCGGCGCTGCGCGGGGGCAAGGTCGGCGACAATCAGGGTGCGATCGCCAGCCTGGCCGACGAACCGTTCGGCGAATGGATATTGGCGGCGATGGCGGCGGGACTTGCCGGCTATGCGCTGTGGCGGCTGGCCGAGGCGATCACCGATCCGCAAGCGCAGGGCACGACCGCCAAGGGTGCGTTCAAGCGCGCAGGCCACGCGATCAGCGGCATCGCCCACGTCATCCTTGCGTGGACCGCCGCGAAACTGGCGGTTCATGCGCGCGAAGCGGGCGGCCGGGTCGGTGGCGAGGAAAGCACTCGCGACTGGACGGCATGGCTGCTTGGCCAGCCGCTGGGACGGGTGCTGGTCGCGTTAGTCGCCGCCGGGCTGCTCGGCGCGGCGCTGCAACAGGCGAAGAAGGCGTGGGACGGCAGCTTCGCGCGCGAATTGTCAGGGGGGACGCCGGTGCCCCAGCATGTCTGCACCATCGGCCGCATCGGCTATGGCGCGCGGGGGCTGGTGTTCGCGCTGATCGCCCTGTTCTTCGTCAGCGCGGCGTGGGCCGCCGATGCCGACGAGGCGGGCGGCATGGCCCATGCGCTGGCGACGCTGCAAAGCCAGACCGGGGGGCGGTGGCTGCTGACCGCGACCGGTCTCGGCTTCGTCGCCTTCGGCATCTACAGCTTCGTCGAGGCGCGCTGGCGGCGGATCTCGGTCGACCTGCCAGCATGATCCCCGATGCGATGCAGGCGCGGTGGCTCGACCTGACACGGCGCGAACTGCCGGGGTTGGCGGGGACACGCGGCTGGCCGGTGCGGGTCGATCATTGTTTCCAGCGGATCCTGCTCGACAATGCGTTCGGCGGCGTATGGTATGATCATGTCAGCGCGGGTCCGGCCTATGTCCATGCCGATCCGGCGGCGCTGGCGCGCGCGGTCGCGCTGGGCGAAGCGGTGATTGCCGGCTTGGTCGACCTGACCGAGCTGAACCGCCGCTCGCTCGACTGGCGTGGCAAGGCCCCCTCGAAACCGGCAGGCGGCACCCCCATGTCATCCGCTGGTAAATCCACAAGAACGAAGATAGAACGGACCGCATGAGCCTGACCCATATCTCCGTCCGCGGTGCGCGGGAGCATAACCTCAAGGGTGTCGATATCGACATCCCGCGCGATACGCTGACGGTCATCACCGGCCTGTCGGGTTCGGGCAAGTCCAGCCTCGCCTTCGACACCATCTATGCCGAAGGGCAGCGGCGTTATGTCGAATCGCTGTCGGCCTATGCGCGCCAGTTCCTCGAACTGATGCAGAAGCCGAACGTCGAACATATCGAGGGGCTGTCGCCGGCGATTTCGATCGAGCAGAAGACGACCAGCCGCAATCCGCGATCGACGGTCGCGACGGTCACCGAAATCTACGATTACATGCGGTTGCTGTGGGCGCGGGTCGGCGTGCCCTACTCCCCCGCCACCGGCCTGCCGATCAGTGCGCAAACGGTCAGCCAGATGGTCGACCGGGTGCTGGCGCTGCGCGAAGGGACGCGGCTGCTGCTGCTCGCGCCGGTCGTGCGCGGGCGCAAGGGCGAGTATCGCAAGGAACTGGCCGAATGGCAGAAGGCCGGATTCCAGCGGGTGCGGGTCAATGGCGAAGTCCATTTGATCGAGGATGCGCCCGCGCTCGACAAGAAGTTCAAGCACGACATCGAGGTCGTGGTCGACCGGCTAGTCGTGAACCCCGATGCGGCGACGCGGCTGGCCGAGAGCTTCGAGACCGCGCTGAAGCTGGCCGACGGCCTCGCCTATGTCGATCTGCTGGAAACGACGGTGGCGGAGGCGCAGCCGGGCAACCCACCGATCGCCAGCGAACAGGGCGACCGCGCGACCGAGGCCGCACCGCAGACCGGCAAGCTGAAGGGTGCCGGCATCCCCGACAACCGCATCGTCTTTTCCGAAAAATTCGCCTGCCCGGTCAGCGGCTTCACGATCAGCGAGATCGAGCCGCGCCTGTTCAGCTTCAACGCACCGCAAGGGGCCTGCCCGGCCTGCGACGGTCTTGGCGAACGGCTGGAGTTCGACGAGGACCTGATCGTCCCGAACCACGAATTGTCGATCAAGAAGGGTGCGGTGGTGCCGTGGGCGAAGTCCAACCCGCCCTCCCCCTATTACATGCAGGTGCTGGGATCGCTGGCCAAGGCGTACGACTTCTCGCTCGACACCGGGTGGAAGGATCTGCCCGAGGAAGCGCAGCGGGTGATCCTGCACGGCACCGCCGGCAAGCCGGTGACGCTGACCTTCATCGACGGCAAGAAGGCGTATGACGTCAAGAAGCCGTTCGAAGGCGTGCTCGGCAACCTCAACCGCCGGATGCTGTCGACCGAAAGCGCGTGGATGCGCGAGGAACTGGCCAAATATCAGGCGTCGCAGCCGTGCGAGACCTGCCACGGCGCGCGGTTGAAGCCCGAGGCGCTGGCGGTGAAAGTGGCGATGCAGGACATCGCCTATGCCACGCACCTGTCGGTGGTCGATGCGCTGCGGTTCTTCGAATCGCTGCCCGAGCATTTCAACGCGCAGCAAAAGGCGATTGCCCAGTCGATCCTGAAGGAAATCGTCGAGCGGCTCGGCTTCCTCAACAATGTCGGGCTCGATTATCTGAACCTCGACCGGACCAGCGGCACGCTGTCGGGCGGCGAGAGCCAGCGTATCCGCCTCGCGTCGCAGATCGGCAGCGGGCTGTCGGGGGTTCTGTATGTGCTCGACGAACCGTCGATCGGGCTGCACCAGCGCGACAATGACATGCTGCTGGCGACGCTGCGCCGGCTACGCGACCTCGGCAACACCGTGCTGGTCGTCGAGCATGACGAGGATGCGATCCGCACCGCCGATTATGTCATCGACATGGGGCCGGGCGCGGGCGTCCATGGTGGCGAGGTCGTCGCCAAGGGGACGCTGAAACAGCTGCTGAAGTCGAAGGGATCGATCACCGCCGACTATCTGAACGGCACCCGGTCGGTGCCGCTGCCCGACAAGCGGCGCAAGGGCAATGGCAAGAAGCTGACGGTGCACAATGCCACCGCCAACAACCTGACCGGCGTCACCGCGTCGCTGCCGCTGGGCACCTTTACCTGCATCACCGGCGTGTCGGGATCGGGCAAGTCGAGCTTCACGATCGACACCCTCTATGCCGCCGCCGCCCGCACGCTGAACGGTGCGCGGATCGTGCAGGGCAAGCATGACAAGATCACCGGGCTGCAACATCTCGACAAGGTGATCGACATCGACCAGTCGCCGATCGGTCGCACCCCGCGGTCCAATCCGGCGACCTATACCGGCGCGTTCACCCAGATCCGCGACTGGTTCGCAGGCCTCCCCGAAGCGCAGGCGCGCGGCTACAAGCCCGGCCGGTTCAGCTTCAACGTCAAGGGCGGGCGGTGCGAGGCGTGCCAGGGCGACGGCGTGCTGAAGATCGAGATGCACTTCCTGCCCGACGTCTATGTGACCTGCGACGTGTGTCACGGCGCGCGCTACAATCGCGAGACGTTGGAGGTGAAATTCAAGGGGATGAGCATCGCCGACGTCCTCGACATGACGGTCGAGGATGCGGTCGAATTCTTCAAGGCGGTGCCACCGATCCGCGACAAGATGGCGATGCTGGCCGAAGTCGGCCTTGGGTACGTCAAGGTCGGGCAGCAGGCGACGACGCTGTCGGGCGGCGAGGCGCAGCGGGTCAAGCTGGCAAAGGAACTGGCGCGCCGCGCGACCGGCAACACGCTGTACATCCTCGACGAACCGACCACCGGCCTGCATTTCGAGGACGTGCGCAAATTGCTGGAAGTGCTCCACCAGTTGGTGGAGCAAGGCAATACGGTGGTGGTGATCGAACATAATCTCGACGTCATCAAGACCGCCGACTGGATATTGGACATGGGACCGGAGGGTGGCGTGAAGGGCGGTCGCGTGGTTGCCGAAGGCACGCCCGAGAAGGTCGCGGCGGTCGACGGGAGCTTTACGGGGAAGTATCTCAAGCCGTTGCTGGACCCGGTAAGGGCGCAGGCGGCAGAGTGACCCGGTGGCGCGCGCCGTTCGAGGCGCTCGCCACCGTATCGAACAGGCCCGGCTGTTGTTTCGCCCTCATCCCGACGTCGACCGCGACGATCTTGATCGGCTGATAAGCGAAGAAAGCGCAGGCGATTAGGGCATCCGGGAGTTGTAGTCAGAATGGCGAGGATTGGTCGGGTCCGTGCATGGACCCTGCCGGGTTCGCTACGGCCTTGACGCGCCGCCGCGCCGCGCTCGGCAATCCCGAACTGCCGCGCAATCCCGGCAACGACCGAACCGACAGCAAGCGCACGTTGTTGGCCGCGATCGAAGCGGCGGGCGGGCGCTGGTAAAGCCGGCGACACGGACGAGATCGACGGAACAACCCTTCCCGCGCGGCATTCGGACTTGATCGATATCAAGCGAAGGATCTGTCGACATGCGTGCGCTTACCCTCGGCCTCGTCGCCGCTGCCACCCTTGTTTCCGGATGTTCCGATTACGGCATGGGCGGCGGTGGTCCGCGCTATGCCGATGCCGGCTATGGCCGCTATGACTATGACCGGCCCGATCCATCGTACAACGGCTATGATGCTGCGCGTTATTACCGCGACGACCAGCGCTATCGCGAACGCCGGCTGTCGCGCAACGACCGGGTGTATGTCGGGCAGGACGGCCGCTATTATTGCCGCCGCACCGATGGCACGACCGGCCTGATCATCGGCGGCATCGCGGGTGGTGTGCTCGGATCGGCACTGCGTCCGGGCGGTTCGGGGTTGCTGGGTGCGTTGCTCGGCGGGGCAGCCGGGGCGGCAGGTGGTCAGGCCATCGATCGCAACAACGTGCGCTGCCGCTGACCTCCGACGACCGTTTGAATGTTCGATTGACCCGCTCCCTTGCAAGGGGGCGGGTCAATCCCCATTTAGCCTTTGCTACAGTCGCAAATCGATGGTGTCCTGCTTTGCGGCATGTTCCTTCTTTCCCTGCTGTCTACGGCGCGGGTGATGGGCGTTCCGTCGCCTGCAAATCGAAAGGAACCTGCATGGCCACGCTTGGCACCGTAAAATTCTTCAACATGGACAAGGGCTATGGCTTCATCGCCCCGGATAATGGCGGCGAAGATGCTTTCGTCCACATCTCGGCCGTCGAGCGCGCCGGGATGGTGACGCTGAACCAGAACCAGCGCGTCGGATTCGAGCTGGAAGAGGATCGCCGCGGTCGCGTGAGCGCGGTGAACCTGACCGCCGCCGACTGATCGGTTCGTGGGTGCGGGCGGATCGTCCGCCCGCACCTTCCTCCAGCAAGTAAAAAGGTCCCGCCCCCTTGGCTGATACCTCCGAAGCATACCGCGCCCGTGCCGCCGTCGAACGCGCCAATGCCGATGCCGCGACGCTGGACAATGTCCGCGACCGTTGCCGTCGTGCCGAGCATGCGTGGACCGAAATGGCCGAGCGCGCCGAACGCACCACCGAGCAGCGCCTGATCCGCGAAGCTGCGACGGTACGTCGGTCGGAAACGCTGGCCCACGATTGAACCTGCGCGTGGCCCGGTCGTTGGACCGGTTGACAGGCAAGAGGTAAGATTGATGGCCAAGCATAAGAAACAGAAGCCCAAATCCCGCAAGGCGGGTGTCTCGACACTGCGCACCGTGGCATTGGGGGTCGTGGGGATCGCGGTCGGTTTGTTCGGTGTGCTGCTAGCGCGGCGCAAGGCACCGGGCGAGGGTCATGCCGCACCCGATCTGGCACTGGACAAGCCGCGCGCTGCCACGGGAGACCGCGCGCCCGAAGCCTTCCGTCCCGATCCGACTGCGCCGGTACCGGCATCTGAGCGCGAAGCATTGCGCCCTGCGACGGGTCCCGCGCCTTCGATCGTCGCGCCGCGCGGAAGCATGGCGTCGCAAACCGGGGCCTGACGACCGCGGTTCGATCAGCCGCCTAACCGTATTCCCAGCCATAACGTCCGTGGCGATGCGCGTTCCACCACGCCATCGCCCCCGACGGCTGCTTCGATCCGGGCGTTGGCGACATTTTCCGCCCGCCCCTCTACCGACAGTCCGCGCAACAGCGGTACCGCCACAACCGCGTCGAGCGTGGTCGCATCGGCAAGACGACGCTGGTTCGCATCGTCCTCATACTGGCTCGATATGTAACGAAGCGTCGCCGCCGCCCGCCAACCGGTGCGCTGCCAACCGACCGTTGCCGAGCCGCTATGGGCAGGCGTCTGAGCTGGGCGGAAGCCATTGAGTACGCCACTGTCGACGATCCGGGCATCGGTATAGGCGTAGGACAGGCGCGCATTCCAAGCACCCCAGCCGGTCGATGCGTCGATTTCGGCACCACGCACCCGGACATGATCGAGATTGGCGCGGCGGCGAAAGACGCCGGCGGCTGAAACGAAGCCGACACCCGCAAAGGTGCCGGGTCCATTGGCGACGGTCACGTTGGCTATGGCATCGCGCAGGTCGTTGGCAAAGCCGGTCGCGGCGATGCGGGTACGGGCAGCAGGCCGAAGTTCGAGACCAACCTCCCCGCCCCACAACGTCTCCGGCGACAGCGCGGCATTGGCAGCAGTGGCGTCGGCGCCAACCCGGAACGGACGGTAGAGCTCGTTGAGCGTCGGCAACCGCCAACCGCGATAGCCTGCCGCCCGGACCGTCAGCGCCGGGTCGAGTGTCCATGCGACCCCTGCCCGTCCGGTTGGCTGCCAGCCACTGCGCGTGGCGAAGCGTTGATCGGTAAGCGCCGTGCCGGTCAGCAATGACTCCTGTAATCGTCCCGTCGCGATCGTCCAGCGATCGATCCTGCCACCTGCATTCAGCACGACATCACCGGTAGCAAGGCTGGCGTCGGCGAACAGACCGCCGGTAGTATTGCGTCCACCCGCGACCCGCCGCCGGATAGGGTTGCCCGCGACGTAGGTGTATAATTCCTGCGTTTCGCCGCTGACGACGCGCACGTCGCCCCCCAATCGGAGCGACAGGCTGCCGAAATCGGGCGCAATCTCAGCCCGGCCGCCGATACCGGTTGCGGGAACATTATATTGGTCGAGCGTCAGCGCGGTCGTCACGCGGCCGGTCCCGACGCTGGCGAACCGACTGGCAAAGGCGCGGGTCTGGAGATAGCCGAGCAGCGACCAGCCGGTCGGTCCACGCCCGACCAGCCGGACGCTGGCATCGGCCCCTTCGCTGCGATTGTCGGTGAAATCGAGACCGCGGTCGCGACGGTCGGTGAAGCCGGACACGTTCGCCTGCAACTCGGTCGCCCCGCCGACCTGCACCACCGCGCGGGCGGCGGCGCTGGCCTGTTCGAACGGGGCCGCACGGTCGGCGGGGCCACGACTGTCGGCCACGATGGGCACGAAGCCGTCGCCACGGGCATAGGCTCCCGACAGGGTCGCGAAGCCGCCGCTCCGCGTCAGTCCGGCAGAACCGCGCGCGTCGATCGATTCCCGGCTGCCATAGCTGAGCGATCCGGCGAACGGCGACAGGTCGTCCGGCGTAGCGCTGTCGAGTTCGATCGTGCCGGCCAGCGCGCCCGGTCCGGCGACGCCACTACCACCGCCGCGGGTCACGCGGACCCGTCCGAGCCGGTCGGTGGCATAGGCGGGAAAGGCGACCCAGCCGCCGAACGGATCGGCCTGTGGTACACCGTCGAGCAGCAGGAGCGCGCGGCTGGACGCATTGCCGCCAAGGCCGCGCAGGGTGATGCCCTGGCTGGTCGGGTTGGCGGTGCGCGAGTCCGACCGGCGAAATTGCTGGAGACCGGCTACGTCGCGCAGCACGTCCTCGACCCGTCCGCTGGCCGAGGACAGGATACGGTCGCGGTCGATAGTGACGATGTCATAGACACGGTCGCCCGGCGCATCGGCCAGACCTCGCCCGGTAACGACGATCTCCGGCACGTCCTGTGCTGCCGCCGCACCCGGCCACACGGCCAACACCGATAGAAAACGCTTCACACCCGTCCCCCGATGGGACGATCAGACCGTGAAGCTTTCCCCGCACCCGCACGCGCCCTTGGCATTCGGATTGGCGAAGACGAAGCCCGCAGTAAAATCGTCCTCGACCCAGTCCATCGTCGAACCGATCAAATAGAGGATCGATCCGCCATCGACGAAGAAGGTCCCGCCCGCCGTTTCGATGCGTTCGTCCATCGGATTGGCGGCGGTCACGTAATCGACCGAATAGGCAAGACCCGAACAGCCGCGCCGGGGCGTCGACAGCTTCACCCCGATCGCTTGCGAAGGCGCCTTCGCCATCAGGTCGGCGACACGCCGTTCGGCATTGGCGGTCAGGTTGATCGCGGCGGGGCGGAGGCGCGTAGCCATTACAGCATTCCCAGTTCGAGCTTGGCGTCGTCGGACATCTTCTGCGGATCCCATGGTGGATCCCAGACGAGATTGACATCGGCGGTCGCGACGCCCGGCACCGCCGAAACGCGCAATTCGACCTCGGCCGGCATCGATTCCGCCACCGGGCAATGCGGCGTGGTCAGCGTCATCGTCACCGCAACATGGCCGTTGTCCGCGACGTCGACGCCGTAGATCAGGCCAAGATCGTAGATGTTGACCGGAATTTCCGGGTCGAAAATTTCCTTGAGCGAAGCGATCACCGCTTCGTACAGGTCGCCACCCGGCTCACCCGTCGGCTGCGGTTCTGGCTTTTGCGCCAGAAATCCGTCGAGATAGTCGCGGCGACGCGGCGGGGCCTCCTCCGCATCGGTTACGCGGGCGCGGGGTGGCGGCGTGACCGCCGTCACTTCCTCGACGTCGAAGCTGCGTTCGTCGTTCATCCGAAAATCCTGCTCACTCGTTCCAATCCGCGTATCAGCGCGTCGACATCGGCCCGTCCGTTATACACGGCGAAGCTGGCCCGCGCAGTGGCGGGGACGCCCAGCACGTCCATCAGCGGTTGCGCACAGTGATGGCCGGCGCGGATCGCGACGCGTTCCTCATCCAAGATGGTGCCGACATCGTGCGGATGCACCCCCTCAACCACGAAACTGACGATCCCGGCTGCATCGTCCGGCCCGAGTAGTCGGACGGAGTTGATCCGGCCCAGCGCTTCGCGGGTCGCGGCGACCAGCGCGGTTTCATGCGCGTGGATCGCTTCCAGCCCGATGCTTTCCACATAATCGATCGCGGCGTGCAGCCCCAACGCGCCGACGATATGCGGCGTCCCCGCCTCGAACCGGGCGGGCGGCGGGGCATAGGTGGTGCGTTCGAAGGTCACACGGTCGATCATCGCGCCGCCGCCCTGCACCGGGTGCATCGATTCCAGCAGTTCCGCGCGACCCCACAGCACGCCGATGCCGGTCGGCCCGTACAGCTTGTGCCCGGAGAAGACATAGAAGTCGCAATCGAGCGCGGCGACGTCGACCGCAACGCGGGGCACCGCCTGACACCCGTCGAGCAACAGCTTCGCACCGACCGAATGGGCGATGTCGGCGGCGCGGCGGCCGTCGAGCATCGATCCCAGTACGTTCGACACATGCGCCAGCGAAACCAGTCTGTGTTCGGGCCGGATCATCGCCGCCATCGCGTCAAGATCGATCCGCCCGTCCTGCGTCAGCGGCACGACGTCGATCGCGACGCCGATCCGCTCGGCGACCAACTGCCACGGCACAATATTCGAATGATGTTCGAGCATTGACAGCAAAATGCGGTCGCCGGTCTTCAGATGGCGTTCGGCCCAGCCCTGCGCGACCAGATTGATCCCCTCGGTCGCGCCACGCACGAACACGCATTCCTCTGACGCGGCAGCACCGATGAACGACGCGACGCGGCGACGCGCGGCCTCATAGGCAAGCGTCATGTCGGCCGAACGTTGATACACGCCGCGATGCACCGTGGCATAGGTCGTATCGTAGCCACGCGTGATCGCATCGATCACCGACTGCGGTTTCTGTGAGGTCGCGGCGGTATCGAGATAGGACCAGCCGGCAGGGATCGCCGGAAAGTCGCTGACGCGGTCGAGGGGGGTGGTTTCGCTCAAAGCGCTGCCTCCAGCCATGCATCGGCATCGGCCGCGAAGGCTTCCCGCACGACATCCTCACCGATCCGGTCGAGCGAGTCCGCAACGAACGCCCTGGTCAGCAATGCCTTGGCCCGGGCCTCGCTGACGCCCCGGCTGCGCAGGTAGAACAGCGCCTTCGCATCGAGTTCGCCGACGGTCGCGCCGTGCGCGCACTTCACATCGTCGGCAAAGATTTCGAGTTCGGGCTTCAGGTTCACCGTCGCCGTCCGTTGGAGCAACAAGCCGCGCAGCGACTGTTCGCCATCGGTCTTCTGCGCACCGCGGGCGACCTCGACGCGAGCGGCAAGGCTCGCCTGACTGCGATCGGCGGCGACCGCGCGCCATGTCTGACGGCTCGAACCGTTGAGCGCGGCGTGGCGGACGGCCACGGCGCATTCCTGCCGCTGCTGTTCGCGGGTCAGCAGCGCGCCGCCATAATCGACGAACGCGGCGTCCCCATCGAGCGTCAGTTGCGCGTCGATGCGGCTGCCCATGCCACCGGCGCCGAGGAACTGGGTGACGAGGCTCGCCGCCTCCCCCACCACCGCTTCGTCGCGGATCGACACGAAGCCATCCGACTGGAGCAGGCGGACGCTGCGCATCAGTCGAGCGCCGCGTTCGAGGTCGATCTGGGTCAGACGATTGGTCCAGCCGGTGCCGACATAGGTTTCGACGACCGATGCGACCGCATCCTCATCCAGCGTCAGCCGCGCGGGAAGATGGTTCTCCGCGCCGGTCGCGATGTGGACGATCTGCACCGGCTCCGCGATCTCGGCCGCCGACAGGTCGATCGACCAGCCCGCCGCACCCGATGCCTGCACGCCCAGCGGGTGCGCGGTATCGAGAGTCAACGGCGACACCGCGACATGCCCCGGCATACTATGTTCGGGCGCATAAGCGCCGTCGAAGAACACGATCCGCGGGCCGGCAAGATCGAGCCAATAGCCATCGGCACTCGCCGCCACGCCGCGCACCGATGCCGCAGCGGCGGTCAGCGCGGTAAGGTCGGTCCAGCGGAACGCCTCTTGCGAGTTCGTGGGGAGCGTGGCCATTACGCCGCCACCGCTCCATAGCCTTCGCGTTCCAGCTCGTGCGCCAGTTCCTTGCCGCCCGACCGCACGATGCGCCCGTCGGCAAGGACGTGAACGAAGTCGGGCTGCACATAGTCGAGCAGGCGCTGATAATGGGTGATGAGGATCACGCCCTTGTCGGGACGGCGCATGATGCGGTTGATGCCATCGCCGACGATGCGCAGCGCATCGATGTCGAGGCCGCTGTCGGTCTCGTCGAGGATCGCCAGCTTCGGGTCGAGGATGCCCATCTGCACCATCTCGTTGCGCTTCTTCTCGCCGCCCGAAAAGCCGACATTCACCGGCCGCTTCATCATGTCCATGTCCATGCCAAGGCCATCGGCCTGCGCACGGGCGAGCTTCAGGAATTCGGCACCCGACAGCGGCTTTTCGTCGCGGGCGCGGCGCTGGCTGTTCAGGCTTTCGCGCAGGAACTGGACGTTCGACACGCCGGGGATCTCGACCGGATACTGGAAGCCGAGAAACAGGCCGGCGGCGGCGCGGGCATCGGGATCCATGTCGAGCAGGTCTTCACCGCCGAAGGTAACGCTGCCTTCGGTCACGTCGTACCCCGGACGCCCGCCCAGCACATAGCCAAGCGTCGACTTGCCGGCGCCGTTCGGTCCCATGATTGCATGGATCTCGCCCGCGTTCACGCTCAGCGACAGGCCCTTCAGGATTTCCTTGCCGTCGATTTCGGCGTGGAGGTTTTCGATCTTCAGCATGTTCCGTCCTGTTCGTGCGGGCCTGACCCGCGTATCTCAAAAGCTTAGGGCATCGTGCCCGCGACCGGTTCGGTGCCGAACTCGGCCTCGGCGGCATCCGGGTTGGTCAGCACCGATTTCATCGACGCATCGATCTTGTCGAGCATCGGACCGTGTGCCTTCGCCACCTTCGCCCGCACCGGGGCGCAGGCCTTGGCCGCATCGTCGAAGATCGCGACGCGCCCGACAGCCTCGGTCGGCGGCTTGGCCATGCGCGGATCGGTATTGATCCGCTCCGACAGGCATTCGGCATAGGGCGCGGTCGGCGCGACCGCCTGTAGCGCCAGTGCGAGCAGGATCACCCCACCGACCCTTCCAGTGAAATGCCGAGCAGCTTCTGCGCCTCGACCGCGAATTCCATCGGCAGCTGTTGCAGCACTTCGCGGGCGAAGCCGTTGACGATCAGCGCGACCGCCGCCTCCGAATCCAACCCCCGCTGCCGCGCGTAGAACATCTGGTCTTCGGAAATCTTGCTGGTCGTCGCCTCATGCTCGATCTGTGCCGAGGGGTTCTTCACCTCGATATACGGCACGGTGTGCGCGCCACACTGGTCGCCCAGCAACAGGCTGTCGCACTGGGTAAAGTTACGCACCCCTTCCGCCGAGGGGGCAACGCGCACCAGCCCGCGATAGGTATTGTCGCTGCGTCCGGCGCTGATCCCCTTCGACACGATCGTCGAGCGCGACCCCTTGCCCAGATGGATCATCTTGGTACCGGTATCGGCCTGCTGGCGATTGTTGGTGACGGCGACCGAATAGAATTCGCCGACGCTGTTCTCACCCGCCAGCACGCACGACGGATATTTCCACGTGATCGCCGATCCGGTTTCGACCTGCGTCCACGACACCTTGCTGTTCTTGCCCTGACACAGCGCGCGCTTCGTCACGAAATTGTAGATGCCGCCCTTGCCGTTCTCGTCGCCGGGATACCAGTTCTGGACGGTCGAGTATTTGATCTCGGCATCGTCGAGCGCGACCAGCTCGACCACCGCCGCGTGCAGCTGGTTCTCGTCGCGCATCGGCGCGGTGCAGCCTTCGAGGTAGCTGACATAGCTGCCCTTGTCGGCGACGATCAGCGTGCGTTCGAACTGCCCGGTATTTTCGGCGTTGATCCGGAAATAGGTCGACAACTCCATCGGGCAGCGCACGCCCTCCGGAATGTACACAAACGTCCCGTCCGAAAAGACCGCGCTGTTGAGCGTCGCAAAGAAATTGTCGCGCTGCGGCACGACCTTGCCCAGCCACTTGCGGACCAGGTCGGGATATTCGCGGATCGCTTCGCTGATCGAACGGAAGATGACGCCGGCGGCTTCGAGTTCCTTGCGGAAGGTGGTCGCCACCGACACGCTGTCGAACACCGCATCGACCGCGACCTTGCGCGATCCCTCGACGCCCGCGAGCACCTTCTGCTCCTCGATCGGTATGCCGAGCTTTTCATAGACGCGCAGGATTTCTGGATCGACCTCGTCCAGCGAGCCGAGCTTCGGCTTCGCCTTCGGCTCGGCGTAATAATACGCGTCCTGATAATCGATCGGATCGATGTTCAGCTTCGACCAGTCGGGCGCCTCCATCGTCAGCCACAGGCGATACGCCTTCAGCCGCCAGTCGAGCATCCATTCGGGCTCGCTCTTCTTGGCGCTGATATAGCGGACCGTATCTTCGCTCAGCCCCTTGGGCGCGAAGTCCTGTTCGATGTCCGAGGAGAAACCCCACTCGTACTTCTTGTTTGCGGCGGCGAGCGCCTCGGCATTTTTCGTGGCCATCACACTACCTCTTGGGGCATCGCCCCGGTGTTCGCGAGTTGGGCGAGCGTCACGCCCGCCAGAGCGCCCCGGACCACGGCGTTGACCGTGCCGGCATGGGGTCGGATCATGCAGTTCGTCTCCACCGCGCAATCATGGCGCGCGGCATCGACGCAGGTGGTCAGCGCGATCGGCCCCTCGATCGCCTCGATGATCTGCGCCAGATCGATCGTGGCCGGCGTCCGCGCGAGGCGGAAGCCGCCACCGGTGCCGCGTCCCGTCTCGATCAGCCCGGCGGCCGACAGCCGGCTGACCAGTTTCTGCACGGTCGGCAGCGGCAGGCCGGTCTCCTCCGCCAGCATCGTCGCCGTCGCGCGCGCATCCCCACCCCGCCGCGCGGTAGCGGCGAGCAGGACGACGGCATAGTCGGCAAGGCTGGAAAGGCGCATGATTTCCTTAATCGGATCATTCCGGTCGGATTGGCATGTGGTCGTGGCGGGGCGATAGGTCAACCGGGTATGTTTCGATTGGTGTGATCGATTGTAGCGGTCGGATAAGGATTCGGTTTCACGCGAAGGCGCGAGGGCGCGGAGGCTGTTGTGCCTGCGGATAGGTCAGCTGCGCCAGCGGCCTTCATGCTACTGGCTGTGCTCAAAGGAAGACAGCCTCGCTGACGCGAGACAAGCAGCGACCGCAACACCCTCCGCGTCTCTGAGCCTCCGCGTGAACCACTCTTCTTCTCCGCGCCTTTGCGCCTTCGCGTGAAACCGAATCTTCCTTCCGCCGCCCGCCAACGATACAGCGCCGTCCATGGCATGGTATCACCCGCTCCTCTTCGCCCTCGACGCCGAACGCGCGCATTCACTGACGATCGCCATGCTGGAAGCGTGGGGGAAAGCCGGGACGCCGATGGCACCCGGCACCGACGTCGCCCATGCGGTGACGGTCGCCGGTATCCGCTTCCCCAACCCGATCGGGCTGGCGGCAGGCGTCGACAAGGATGCGCGGGCAGTCGCCGGTTTTCTCGGCCTCGGCTTCGGCTTCGTCGAGGTCGGCACGCTGACGCCCAAGCCGCAGCCGGGCAATCCGAAACCGCGCATCTTCCGCCTGCCCGAGGACCGGGGCGTGGTGAACCGCCTCGGCTTCAACAATGGCGGGATCGACGCGGCGCTGGCGCGGGTCGCGGCGCTCACCCCCCGTCCCGGCATCATCGGCATCAATGTCGGCGCGAACAAGGATTCGACCGACCGCATCGCCGATTACGGCACGGCAGTCGCGAAGGCGGCGCCGCTGGCCGATTATGTCACCATCAACATTTCCAGCCCGAACACGCCGGGCCTGCGCGACCTGCAATCGCAGCCCGAACTGGGCCAGTTGATCGCCGCCAGCGACGCCGCCCGCCATGTCGGAGGCAAGCGCGTACCGCTGTTCCTGAAAGTCGCGCCCGATCTGTCGCGCGACGGAATGGAGGTCGCGGTCCGCGCGGCGATCGACGGCGGGGTCGATGGGCTGATCGTGTCGAACACCACCATCTCGCGCCCCGATACGCTGCGATCGGCGAACGCGAACGAGACCGGCGGGCTGTCGGGCGCACCGCTCGCAGGGCTGGCGCTCGCCAAGCTGGTCGAGGCGCGCGAGATCGCGGGCGGCGCGATCCCGCTGATTTCGGCGGGTGGCGTCGGATCGGCGGACGAGGCGCGGCGGCGGCTCGATGCCGGGGCCAGCCTCGTCCAGCTGTACAGCGCGCTCGTCTACGAAGGCCCCGGCCTCGCCCGGCGGATCGTCGCCGGATTGTGATGCGGCTGTTCCGGCCGCTGCTCGCCAATGCCGGGTTCGGGCGGCGGATCATCGCCTGCATCGGCGCGGCGATCGGCATCGCGCTGACCATGGTCGTCTGCGCGCAGGTGCCGTGGATCGAAGGCGACCTGCCGATCATCGTCGCGCCGCTCGGGGCATCGGCGGTGCTGGTATTCGCGGTGCCGGCCAGTCCGCTGGCACAGCCATGGCCAGTGGTCGGCGGCAACATCCTGTCGACGCTGGTCGGCGTGGCAGCATTTCAGGCGATCCCGGCCGTGACCGTCGCCGCCGGGGTCGCGGTCGGCTGCGCGATCTTCGTCATGTCGCTATGCCGTTGCCTGCATCCGCCGGGCGGGGCGGCGGCGCTGACGGCGGTGATCGGCAGTGCGGGCATCCATGACGCCGGCTATGCCTTTGCCTTCGCGCCGGTCGGAATCAATTCGATCGCGCTGGTGTCGATCGGTATGTTCTATCACCGGATGACCGCGCTGACCTATCCGCACGAACCGGCGTCCCCGGTCGCGATCGCCGCTGCGGTCGAGCCGGACGGGATCCGGGTCGAGGATATCGACGCGGCGTTGGCCGAGACGCCGGATGCGTTCGATATCGCGCGGGAGGATCTGACGTTGCTGCTCGAACGGGCGGAGCATTTCGCGCGGGTACGGCGGAAGAATTAGGGTTTCACGCGAAGGCGCGAAGAAGGTCGTGCCGCTGGCAACCTCATCCGCGTCAGCGGCCTCATCCATCGCGGCAACGCGAGATACGGTCTGCCGATCGCGACCGCCTCGCCCGGTGCGCACCCCCTCCGCGTCTCCGCGCCTCCGCGTCTCCGCGCCTCCGCGCGAACCCGTCCTGCTTCTTCTTTGCGCCTTCGCGCCTTCGCGTGAACCGACCTTCTACTCGACGATCACCTTGCCCTCGCGCCGCGGATCGAAACCGCCATCGATCTTCCCGTCCCGCACGATCACGCCGTGCAGTCCCGAATCCTCGCCCTGCCCCGGCTGCAACCGGATGCCCTTCGCCGCCAGCGCGCTCAGGATCTGCGGTGAGAATTTCGTGACCTCGCCCTGGAAGCTGTCGCCGCGCGCGACGAGGTTGGGCAGCGACAGCGCGTCCTGCATCGGCAGTTTCCATTCGACCGCGCCGATCAGCGACTTGCCGACATAGGCGAGGATCGCATTGCCGCCCGCCGACCCCAGCGCGCCCGCGAATTTGCCCTGCCGGTCGATCATCACCAGCGGCGTCATCGACGACCGTGGCCGCTTGCCGGGCGCGACCGCATTCGCGGCGGCGCGGCCCTGCGCGTCAATGGGGGAGAAGGCGAAGTCGGTCATCTGGTTGTTGAGGAAGAAGCCGTCGACCATCCGCCCGCTGCCGAAGATGCTTTCGACCGTCGTCGTCATCGACACGACATTGCCCGCCGCATCGCCGACGATGAAGTGCGACGTCCCCGCCGGTTCGCGGGTGGTGTCCGCCGCCACGGTGACGACGCCTGCCGGCACGCCCGCCACCGGAGCCGGTCCGGCGGTCGCCCCGATCAGCTTCGCGCGCGCCGACAGATAGGCCGGGGCCAGCAGCCCGGCGACCGGTACGTTCACGAACTTCGGATCGCCAACATACAGGTCGCGATCGGCGTACATCAGCCGGCTCGCCTCGGCGAACAGGAACCAGCTTTGCGGATCGTTCGGCCCGCGCTGGTCGATATCGGTGCGGCCAAGAATGCCGAGCAGCTCGATCAGTCCGATACCGCTGGACGGCGGCGGCGGGGTGCAGACGATATAGACGCGCCAGTTCGCGCACAGCGGATCGCGCTTGACCGCGCGATAGGCGGCAAGGTCGGCGAGCGTCATCGTGCCCGGCAGCGTGCCGCTGGTCGTGCGCGCGACGATGCGTTTGGCGGTCTCACCGGTATAGAGCGCGTCCGGCCCCTGCTTCGCCAGCCGCTTCAGGAAATCGGCATAGGCATCGTTGGTGAGCCGGTCGCCGGTGGCGGCGAGCGCCCCGTCCTTCCCCTTGAAATAACGCCGGACATCCTCCGCCTGCAATTGCGGGAAGCCACCGGTCAGGAACCGGCCGAGGCGCGGCGAGATGACGAAGCCCTTGCGCGCGGTCCGCTCGGCATCGTCGAACAGCTGTCCCCACGCCATCGCCCCATGATCGGCATGCGCCTGTCCCAGCATCCGCACCGCCCCGGGCACGCCGGTCGCGCGGCCACCGAGCACCGCTTCGCCGAAGGGCAGCGGCTTGCCGTCCTGCCCCAGCAGCATCGTCGGCGACGCCCCGGCAGGCGCAACCTCCCGGCCGTCATAGATCTCGACCTTGCCGGTCTTGGCATTGAAATAGGTCATGAACGCGCCGCCGCCGATACCGGAGCTTTGCGGTTCGACCAGCGACAGCATCGCCTGCACCGCGATCGCTGCATCCACCGCGCTGCCCCCGCGCCGCAGCACCGCCATGCCCGCCTCGCTGGCCAGCGGATTGGCCGTCACGACGAACTTCTGCTGCGCGCCCGCCACTGGAGCGGCGGATGTCGCCGGGGTCGCCACGACGGGCTTGCCGCGCGACAACAGGTTGCAGCCCCCCAGCGACACGGTGGCGAGCAGGGCGGCGGCGATCGTCAGTTTCCTCATGGCCACGGTGTCTACCCAAGACGATCCGCTGCGTCACCCGCGTTCGGACATTGCCGAGCCGGTGCCGCCTGCCTACACCTTGGCCGCAGGAGAAGGACGACGAATGGCCCGGCAGCTCGAACGATTCCCCAATCTGGTCGCGATGTTCTTCACGAGGGCGCGCGAGCGTGGCGACGCGCCGTTCCTGTGGACCAAGGCCGGCGGCCAGTGGGCGTCGATGAGTTGGGCCGAAGCCGCGCGGCAGGTCGCGGCATTGGCGACCGCGCTGAAGGCGATCGGGCTGAAGCGCGGCGACCGGGTGATGCTGGTCAGCGAGAACCGCCCCGAATGGTGCATTTCCGACCTCGCCATCATGGCGGCGGGGTGCGTGACGGTGCCGACCTATGTCACCAACACCGTCCGCGACCACGGCCATATCATCGAGAATTCGGGTGCCTGTGCGATCATCGTATCGACCGAAAAGCTGGCGCGCATCGTCCTGCCCGCCGCGCTGCGCGCCACCAATTCGTCGGAAAAGATCATCACGATCGAACCCATGCGAACCGCGCAGCAGGGCAGTCTGGAATTCCACGACTGGCACGATCTGATCGCCCGCCACCCTGCAGATCCGGCGCAGGTCGCGGCAGATGCGGACTTCACCCGCGACGATCTGGCCTGCATCATCTACACTTCGGGCACCGGGGGTAGCCCACGCGGGGTGATGCAACACCACGGCGCGATCCTGCACAACGTCAACGGGTGCGTCACCGTCATCGCCGAGGATTTCGGCTGGAGCGACGAAATATTCCTGTCGTTCCTGCCGCTCAGCCATGCGTACGAACATTCCGGTGGGCAGTTTTTTCCGATCGGGCTGGGCGGGCAGATCTATTACAGCGAAGGTCTCGACAAGCTGGCCAGCAATATCGAGGAAGTGCGCCCGACGATCATGGTCGTCGTGCCGCGCCTGTTCGAGGTGTTGCGGACGCGCATTACCAAGGGCGTGCAGAAACAGGGGCGGCTGTCATCATGGCTGCTCGACCGGGCGATCGAGATCGGCAGCCGGCCGAACGGCCCGCGCCTGACCGACTATCCGGCAAGGCTGCTGGTCAATCAGTTGCTCAAGCCGAAGATCGCGCAGCGGTTCGGGGGACGGTTGAAGGCGATGGTATCGGGCGGCGCGCCGCTCAATCCCGATGTCGGCCACTTCTTCGAAGCGATGGGGGTGTGCCTGCTCCAGGGCTATGGCCAGACTGAAGCCGCGCCGGTCATTTCGTGCAACCGCCCGGCGGCGGGGATCGAGATGGACACGGTCGGACCGCCGCTGGCCGAAACCGAAGTCCGCATCGCCGAGGACGGCGAAATCCTGGTGCGCGGCGAGCTGGTCATGCACGGCTATTGGCGCAACGAGGCCGAGACGGCGCGCGTGCTGAAGGACGGCTGGCTGCATACCGGCGACATCGGCGAGATCGACGGCAAGGGTCGCATCCGCATCACCGATCGCAAGAAGGACATCATCGTCAACGACAAGGGCGACAATGTCGCCCCGCAAAAGGTCGAGGGGATGCTGACCCTGCAAAACGAGATCGCGCAGGCGATGATCGCGGGCGACCGTCGGCCGTACATGGTTGCGGTGATCGTGCCCGATGCCGAATGGACCCAGCAATTCTGTGCGAAGGGCGGCGCGCGCTGCGACTTCGCCAGGTTACGCGACGACAGCGGCTATCGCGCGGCGCTGGGCGCGGCGGTCGAGCGGGTGAACAAGGACCTGTCGGTCACCGAACGCATCCGCCGATTCATCATCGCCGACGAACCCTTCACGATCGAGAACCAGCAGTTGACGCCCAGTCTGAAGATTCGGCGGCATGTGTTGAAGGACGTGTATGGCGAGCGGCTGGACGCGCTGTACCGGGGGTGAGGAACTGGCTGTTCGTGTGCAGCCGCAACCGGCTGCGCAGCCCGACCGCCGAAGCGATGTTCAGCGAGTTGCCCGGCACGGAGACCGCGTCGGCCGGCACCAGTACCGATGCCGACAATCCGCTGACCGGCGAACTGATCGAATGGGCCGACACGATCTTTGTCATGGAGCGCGTGCATCGAACGCGGGTCCAGCGGCGGTTCCGCCGGCATCTCGGCGGCAAGCGGGTCATATGCCTTGATATTGCGGACAATTATGCCTGCATGGACCCGGCGCTGATGGCGTTGCTGACCAAGCGCATGGCGCGGTTCGTATGACGCCGGGCGGCCAAAGGTCACAAAGGTCACACTCGTACGCGGTTGTTCCAATGTCCGGCGGTCTTCGCGGCCCGGCGGGAAGGCGGGTCGGGGAGCGCACCCCGACCCGCCTTCCCATGCGCGATCTTCCCCGTCCGGGGTCGCTACCGTCCGGTGGCCCCCGGTCGGAAGTCGCAGGCCGGATCGACGTCGGGAAAGAGCGGTTGCCGACGATGCCATGGGACCGAAGCTGTAGGAAAGTCTTAACCATCTTCTGCCAGCCTTCATGCTGCCGATGATGCGAAGGGGCCGGAAGATGCTGGATGCGATCACGAACCGTTCGACGGCTGCCGATCCGTCGCGATCGACCGCCCTGCCGTCCGGCGGCACGGGGTTTGCCGCTGCGTTCCGCTCGGTGCTGGCAGTGCACGACGAACCCGCCACTGGCGGTACCACCCGACACGAGCGAAAGATCGCGACCGACGACGCGGACCGCGTGCGGCTGGACGAGGCGGTGGCGGCGTTCAAAAAGGAGTTGTCGCTGACCCCGGCGCAACGGGTTCGGCGGGACGTGCTGAAAACCATGGACCTGACCGAGGAGGCGATCGAGGCGCTACCGCCGAAGGAACGGGTCGAGGCCGAACAGAAGGTTGCAATGGAAGTCGCTCGCCGGATGAAGATCATGCAGGGTGGTGGGGCGACCCAGGCCTCGTTGACGTCGCTGCCCGATTGAATCCCGCGGACGGTTGAACGCGCAGCCGATCTTCCCATATGGCCCGCTCGAAATGCTGCATCGCAGCAAGGAGCGTGACCGTGACCCCGACCCGTAACCCTGCCCTCGTTCATCTGGCGCTCGCGCTCGGCGGCTTCGCGATCGGGACGACCGAATTCGCGACGATGAGCCTCGTGCCGTTCTTTGCGCCGGGGCTGGGCATCGACGAACCGACGGCGGGGCATGTCATCAGCGCCTATGCGCTGGGGGTCGTGGTCGGCGCGCCGCTGCTGGCGGTGCTGACCGCGCGGATGGCGCGACGGACGGTGCTGATCGCATTGATGGCGTGCTTCGGGATCGCCAATGCGGCGAGTGCGCTGGCTCCGACCTACGAAGCGATGCTGGTCGCACGGTTTTTCAGCGGGTTGCCACATGGCGCCTATTTCGGGATCGCGGCGCTGGTCGCGGCCTCGCTGGTGCCCGCCGAGAAGCGGACGCAGGCGATCGGGCGGGTCATGCTCGGGCTGACGACCGCGACGATCGTCGGGGTGCCGCTGGCCAATGCGCTGGGACAGGCGATCGGATGGCGCTGGGGCTTCGGGGTCGTGGCGGTGCTGGCCGCCGCGACGATGGCGATGGTGGCATGGGTCGCACCGCACGATCGGCCGGACCGTTCGGCCAGCCCGCTTGCCGAACTGGGCGTGCTGCGCTCGGGCCAGTTGTGGCTGACGCTCGGCATCGGCGCGATCGGCTTTGGCGGCATGTTCGCGGTCTATACCTATCTCGCCTCGACGCTGATCGAGGTGACGGGCGCGGGACCGGCGATGGTGCCGGTGGTGCTGGCGGTGTTCGGCATCGGCATGACCATCGGCAATCTGGTCGTGCCGCGGTTCGCCGACCGGGCGCTGATGCCGACCGCCGGGGCGCTGCTGTTGTGGAGCGCGGCGACGCTGGCGCTCTATCCGCTGGCGGCGGGGCAGCTATGGTCGATGCTCACGATCGTGTTCCTGATCGGTATCGGTGGCGCGCTGGGCACCGTGCTTCAGACGCGGTTGATGGATATTGCCGAACATGGCCAGAGCCTTGCCGCGTCGCTCAACCATTCGGCGTTCAATACCGCCAATGCGATCGGGCCATGGGCCGGCGGGCTGGCGATCGCGGCGGGCTATGGCTGGACCTCGACCGGGTTGGTCGGCGCGGCGCTGGCGCTGGGCGGGTTTGCGATCTGGGGGTTGGCGGTGATGGCCGGCGCGCCGGTTCGGCGGGGGGTGGCTGTTTAAGAAGAGTTGGTTCACGCGAAGGCGCGAAGGCGCGGAGGGGTTGCGTCGGCCGCTCCGTCACCCGCGCCAGCGGCTTCGATGCCCGGCCATCGCGTTGCGTCAAGTATCCCGATCGCGGGACGATCGTCTCTGCGCCTCCGCGTGAAACACCTTCTTTGCGCCTTTGGGCCTTCGCGCGAACCGGTTCTTCTTTCGAAGGGGGAGCGTCGGTGGACACCCCCCTCCACCACCGCTTCGCGGCGGTCCCCCTCCCCGTGCCGGGGAGGAGCTTTATTTTCTCTCCGGCAGGACCTGCATCGACCAGTCCTTCGACGGCACCAGATATTTCGCCGCGAGCGCCTGCAATTCTTCAGGCGTAGTGCCGCGAATGTCGTTGATGATGCCGGGGATCGCCGCCAGCCGCGCCGGGTCGACCGTGCCGCCCTGCGTCTGGTTCATCCAGAACATGTTGCCGCTCGACATGCGGGCGATCAACTGGATCACCGGCAGCTTGGCGCGGTCGAGTTCGTCGGCGGGGACCGGCGTCCTGACCAGATCGGCGGCGAGTTCGCGGGCGAGGTCGAAGAAGAAGCCGGTGCGATCGGGCGGCACCAGCCCGATCGCCATGATCCGCCCGCCGCCGGGCAGGCCGACCGGCCAGTTGTTGTCGACGTTCGGCGAATAGCTGACCCCCGCCTGACTGCGCAGCCGGTCGAGCAGCCGGTCGCGGAACACCGCCGCCAGCACCTCCAGCTTGCGACTTTCGGTCAGGCCCGCGCTGCCGCCGCCGGTCGGCCATGCGATCGCCGCCGCCGCCTGATTGGGCTGGCCGCCATGGGTGCGCGTCACCGGTTGCGCGACGTGCGCGGGGAAGCGAACCGGCGGCGGCGGGGTGGCATCTGCGGGGCGCTTCGCCATTGCGCCGATCGTCGCGGCGACCGCGTCGATCGCCGCCTGTTGCGGCACGTCGCCGAACACCTGCACCTCGACCGGGCCGGTGGCGAGCAGCGGCTGCCAGAGCGCCTTGAAGCTGGCCGGGGTCAGCGCCTCGATATCCTTGCGGTCGGGGCTGACCCAGCGCGCGTCGCCGGCGTGGAGCAGTCCTTCGAGATCACGGCCCATGACGCCGTCGGGCGATGCGCCGAGCGCGTCGTAGCTGGCCAGCATCACCGCCCGCGCCCGTGCCACCGGCTTCGGGTCCCATGCCGGCGATTGCAGCTTGGCCGCGATCAGCTTCAACTGATCGGACAGGTCGGCGGCGGTGGTGGTGCCGGCAAGGATGAAGGCGTCGTCGTCGATGCCGAACGACAATCCCATCTGCCGCCCGCCGGTCAGCCGGTCGAGTTCCTCCTGCCCCAGCACGCCCTTCGGCGTCTGGATGCCCGACGCGACCAGCGCGAGATCGGCGGCGAACGCCGGGGTGCGGCGATCGGTCGGCAACGCGTTCAGCCCCCGGCCGAACCGGACGCGGACATAGACCTTGCCCGTCTCCGATTCATTGGGGAACAGCAGCAGCGACGAACCATTGGCGAAATCGACGCGCTCGACCGGGGGATCGGGCAGCGCCATGCTGCGCGTGGTGATCGTGCCGGGCTTGCCGAGGGGGCCAAGCCGGTCGAACCCGATCGCCGCCTGTCCGCCACGCCGCGCGGCGGTGCCGGCGACCTTCTCGGTCAGCGCGGCGGTCAGCTTCGCCTGCGTGGTCGGATCGGGGGACCGGGTGTTGACCAGCGCGCGGGTCGCGGTGCCTTCGAACACCTTCTTCGTCGCTGCCTGCACGCGGGCGGGGGTGAAGAACTTCTTGGTCACCGCGCCTTCGAAGATGCGCAGCGACGTTTCCGGACCGGCGACCGTTTCGCGAATGTCGGTCGCGGCGATCAGGTTGTCGGCGAGCAGTGCGCCCGCCGTCACCGGCGCGGTGCGGACTTCGTTCTCCATGCCGGCGCGGATTTCGGCGACTTCGCGGTCGATATCAGCCTGGGTCGGCGCGGTGCGGATCGCGTCGGCGATCGCCTGCCGCACGTCGCGCAGCGCCGCTGCCCAGTCGTCGCCCAGCGGCAGGATCGACACCTGCGTGATGTTCGCCGATCGCGATACGTCGTCGAGATTGGCACCGGCGGAGATGAAACTCCCGCCGCTACGCGCCCGACTCTCCAGCCGCCGGTTGAGTATCCGCAACCCGATCTGGTCCACCATCCGCTCCTGGTTGAACAGGATCGTGTCGTCGCCGACGGTCCACGGCCGTAACACCGCCATCTGCAACAGCGTCGGGATGGTCGGTTCGCTGACCGTCGCCGCGACCGGCTCGTCGGCCCTGGGCGACCCGAACTTTGGTTCGGCCGGGGCCGGGCCGGTGCCGGTCCAGGCGGAAAAATGCTTCTTGACCATTGCTTCGAGGATCGCGGGATCGGCGTCGCCAGCGATGACGACGATCGCCCGGTCGGGCCGGTACCAGCGGTCGTGGAACGCCTTCACGCTGGCGGCGGTGGCGGATTGCAGCGTGTCGACGTTGCCGATCGGCGAACGGTCGGCGAGCGGCTGTCCGGCAAAGAACAGCGCGCGGGTCGCATCGCCCAGCCGCACCTGCGGCCCCGGCTGCTCGCGCTGTTCGGACAGGACGACCGGGCGCTCGGCGTCGAGCGCCGCCTGGCTGAGCGTCGGTTCGGTCATCATGCCCGACAGGATCTTCATGCTTTCGTCGAGGCCGGTCGGCGTCGCGGACGGCAGGTCGAGCTTGTAGACGGTCTGGGTGAAGCTGGTCGATGCGTTGCTGTCCGACCCGAAGGTGACGCCCAGACGCTGCCACACCCGTTTCGATTCGCCATCGGGGACGTGGACCGAACCGCGGAACGACAGATGTTCGATCAGATGGGCAAAGCCACGTTCGCTGTCGGTTTCCATCAGCGACCCTGCGCCGATCGCAACCCGGATCGCGATCTGCCCCGGTGGTACGCCGTTCTTGCGCACGGCATATTTCAGTCCGTTGGACAGGACGCCGTACGTCCACGTCCGGTCGGGCGGAATGTCGCTGCCCCGGAACAGCCACGGGGTGTCGGGTCCCTGCGCCACCGGTTCGAGCGGCGGAAGCTGACGGATCGGCGCCGACGATGCGGGAGGGGTCTGCGATGCGGGAGGGGTCTGCGCTGCAAGCGGCGCGGCGATCAGGGCCAGGGTCGTGAACGCGCCCGTGGCCAGACGGAACGGAGATACCATAAGTCGGGGTGTAGCGTCGTTGCAACGCCCCGACCAGTATCGACACACGGCGCGAAAGATAAAGCTGTTTCGGTCGCCCGGTTCAGCTTCGGGTCAGCTTGCCGTCAGCGATCCTCGCGCCGGAGATACAGATACGAATCGTCGAACTCGGCCGTTGCCCTCAATCCAGGCATGTCGTTGATCGTCACGCGTTTGCTGCGCAGATCGACCAAACCCCGTTCGCGCATTTCGCGCAGCGTCCGGTTCACGTGGACCGGGGTCAGACCGGTACAGTCGGACAGGTCGGCCTGCGTCAGCGGCAGAGCGAAACCGGTGTCGTCGGCCTGGCCGATCAGTGCCAGCCGGACGCGCAGTTCGCAGATCAAATGGGCGATGCGCTGGATCGCGTTTCGCCTGCCGAGCGACAATTCCCATTCGCGATGGATCGCGGCGTCGAGGGCAGTCAGGAACCAGTAGACCCGCGCCAGATGCGGCTGGGTCTCGGTGATGTCCTTCAGCTTGGCATGCGGGACCAGTACGACGCGACACGGCGTCAGCGTCATGACGTTATGATCGAGCTGCTTGAGGGAAAAACTGTGCAGGTCGAGGAAGTCGCCAGCGACGTGCAGTTCGGTGATCTGCCGCTCGCCGCCCGGCAAATCCTTGTAACGGCACATCAGTCCTTGGAGCAGCAGCGTGCTGGAATGGAGGCGTTCGCCGGCATGAATGCAGGTGTGATGCGCCGCCAGCGACCGCACCTCGCCAAGCGAGTCATAAATGACCCGCTCTTCCTCCGCCGAAATCGTGTCGCGGGCGCGCAATTTCGCCAGATGCGTCTCGATCACCGGCACTTTCCCCTTCTGTCGTTGCCCGGGTCGTACAGGAGCGTAACAATCGAGGCAACGCGCGGTGGCAACGGTGAACGCAGCGTTTCGCCGTACGCCCTTGATCCCCCGTCCGCCGGTCGCCAAATGGGCGGCATGTTGATCGAAACGGAACCGACGCCCAATCCGGCGACGCTGAAATTCCTGCCCGGGCAGGTCGTGATGGACGCGGGTACCCGCGATTTTGCCAGTCCCGAAGAGGCCGAGGCGTCGCCGCTCGCGACGCAATTGTTCGCGCTGGGCGATGTCGTCGGTGTGTTTTTCGGCCGCGAGTTCGTGTCGGTGACCAAGGCACCGGGCAGCGAATGGGCCGACCTGAAACCCGATGTGCTGGCGTTGATGCTGGATCATTTCGGCGGGCGGATGCCGTTGTTCAACCCGACGGGCAGCGCAGGCTTCTCGGTCGCGTCCGACGAACCTAGCTTCACCGACGATCCGGCCGATGCCGATATCGTCGAACAGATCAAGGAATTGATCGAGACCCGCGTCCGCCCGGCGGTCGCCAATGACGGCGGCGACATCGTCTATCGCGGGTTCGACCAGGGCAAAGTCTATCTGCAGTTGCAGGGGGCCTGTTCGGGCTGTCCGTCCTCCAGCGCGACACTGAAGAACGGGATCGAGCAGCTACTCAAATATTATGTTCCCGAAGTCACGGAGGTTCGTGCAGTCTGATGCCCAAACTCGACGATCAGGCACTCGATACGCTGTTTCGCAGCGCGCGTACGTTCAACCATTATACCGACCAGCCGGTGACGGAAGCCGATCTGGCCGCGATCTGGGACCTGATGAAATGGGGCCCGACCAGCGCCAACCAGCTGCCGGCGCGGATCGTGTGGTGCACCTCGACAGAGTCCAAGGAAAAGCTGGCGGCCTGTGCCACCGGTACGAACCCGGACAAGATCCGCGCCGCGCCGGTAACCGCAATCATCGGCATGGACACCGAATTCCACGAGTATCTGCCCGAACTGTTCCCCCACGCCGATGCGAAGTCGTGGTTCGACGGTAATGCGGAGTTGCGGCAGGCATCGGCATTCCGCAATTCGTCGTTGCAGGGCGCGTATCTGATCCTTGCCGCGCGCGCGCTGGGGTTCGATACCGGGCCGATGTCGGGCTTCGATGCCGGAGCGGTCGACAAGGCGTTCTTCGCCGAGACGCCGGCAGTCCACGCCAACTTCATCACCACGCTGGGCTATGGCGACCGCGAGACGCTGTATCCGCGGTCGCCGCGTCCGGATTTCGCCAAGTTCAACCGGGTCGTCTGACGATCACGTGCGAACGCTCGTCATCGAAACCGCCACTGCCGCCTGTTCGGTCGCGCTGATCGACGACGGCGTGGTGATCGCCCGCGACCATGTCGTCGTCGGGCGCGGTCATGCCGAGCGGTTGGTGCCGATGATCGCCGCCCTGCCCAATCAGGGGCGGGCCGACACGATCCTCGTCGATTGCGGGCCTGGCAGCTTTACCGGCGTCCGGGTCGGGCTGGCGGCGGCGCGCGGGCTTGGCATCGGTTGGGGCGTGCCGGTGCACGGCTATTCGTCGCTGGCATCGATCGCCGCAGCCGCGCTGTCCGAACAGCCGGGTGAGGCGATCGTTGTGGTGCTGGACGGCGGCCATGGCGAGGTGTTCCAACAGGGGTTCGACGGTGCGCTCGTCGCCGACGGTCCCGCCGTGTCGCGCAAGCCCGCCGATGCGGTCGCGGCGTTGCAGGGACGGCGCGTCGTTGGTCAGGGCCTTGCCCGGCTCCGCACGGTCGACGCCGCCCTGCCCGACTGCGACCGACTGCCCGACGCTGCCGATGCGGTCTTGCTGAGTGCCGAACAGCGCAACCTGCGTCCTGCCCCGCTCTATGGCCGTGCGCCCGATGCGGTGCCAAGCGTGCGCGCATGAGCGACGTTCGCAGCGATATCGCGCTGGCAACCGGAAGCGCCGCCGACATCGAAGCCGTCGACCGGGTGATGCGGGCAGCATTCGATCCGCGCTTCGGCGAGGCGTGGACCCCGTCGCAGTGCCTCGGCATGTTGTCGCTGCCGGGCGTCTGGCTGACGTTGGCAAGTGACGACGGGCGGGTGATCGGCTTTGCACTGACCCGCGCGGTCGCTGATGATGCCGAACTGCTGTTGCTGGCGGTGCATCCGGCAGATCGAGGGCGTGGGGTCGGGCTGGCGCTGCTGCAACGCGCAATGACCGATGCGCAGGCGCGGGGTGCCGCGCGCCTGTGCCTTGAAATGCGGGCGGGCAACGACGCGACCCGGCTCTACGCCAGCGCCGGTTTCGTCAAATGCGGGGAACGCCGCAACTATTATGCCGGACGCAGCGGTCAGCGGTTCGACGCTCATACCTATGTCCGATCGTTTCCTCCGCCCGTTGCAGCAGCCAGCCTGACACAGGTCGAATGACGTCGGCGGTATTCTAAAAAAGCCGGGAATATTGTTGCGCCTTCCCCATTCTGGTCCGATAGCGACGATGGGCCGCCGGTGCGGCCGTGTAACGAAGGAAGAGCATGACCATTCTTGCGGAGCGCGACGACACGCTCATTGCCCTGACGGCGAACATCGTTGCCGCCCATGTCGGGAATAATCATGTCGAGGTCGGCGATATCGCCGTCCTGATCCGCAGCGTACATGACGCATTGAACGATCTGGGCACGCCGGCCGAACCCGCCGCCCCGCCCGCCGAACCGGCTGTGCCGGTGCGGTCGTCGGTGAAGCCTGATTATATCGTCTGTCTCGAGGATGGGCGGAAGCTCAAGATGCTCAAACGTCATTTGATGACGCATTATAATCTGACCCCCGAGCAGTATCGCGCCAAGTGGAACCTGCCCGCAGACTATCCCATGGTCGCGCCCAATTATGCCGAACAGCGTCGGACGCTGGCCAAGAAGATTGGTCTGGGTACGCAGCGTCGCGTCCGTTGACGGTGCGGGTGCCGGCGTCGGTTTGCACCGGTGGCGGCACCCGCGCCACTTAGCGGCTTTCGCTTGGCGGCAGGGCGCGTTAGTGTCGGGCCATATCCTCTGGACGTACAGGACCGCATGCCCCGCAAGATCGACCTCGAAGCACTGTGCCAACAAAAAGGGCTGCGCATCACCGAACAGCGCCGCGTGATCGCGCGCGTCTTGTCCGAAGCCGATGACCATCCCGATGTCGAAAAAGTGTATGAGCGCGCGTCCGCGATCGATCCGGGTATCTCGATCGCCACGGTCTATCGCACGGTCCGCCTGTTCGAAGAGGCCGGTATCCTCGATCGGCATGATTTCGGCGACGGGCGCGCCCGGTATGAACCCGCCCCCGAAGCGCATCACGATCATCTGATCGACGTCGAAAGCGGCCGGGTGATCGAATTCGTCGATCCCGAACTGGAATTGCTGCAGAAGCAGATCGCCGAACGGCTCGGCTTCCGCCTCGTCGATCACCGTATGGAACTCTACGGCGTCAGCCTCGAACGCAAGGGCTGATCCCATGCCGTTTGGTGCGCGCCTGCGATTGATGGTGCGTGCGGCGGCCATGCTCGCGACGCTGCTGCGCTACCTGCTCCTGCACGGTGCGTGGCGACTGGTCCGGCTGCGCTCGCCATGGCCGCCGCGGTTTCTGGGAGCGTTGGCCCGTGCGATCGGGGTGCGGACGACGGTGGTCGGCACGCCGGTCGCGCGCGACGTGCTGTACCTTGCCAACCATCAGAGCTGGATCGACATTCTCGCCATCGCCGGGGCCAGTGGGAGCGCATTCGTCGCCAAGGGCGAGTTGCGCGATGCGCCGCTGGTCGGGTGGCTGTGCACGCTCAACCACACGCTGTTCATCGATCGCGGCGACCGGTTGGGGGTGGCGCGGCAGATCGATACGCTGCGGCAGGCGCTGCTCGCCGATCATCCGGTGACGGTGTTTCCGGAGGGTACGACCGCACGACCGGGCGAATTGCTGCCGTTCAAGGCGGCACTGCTCGGCGCGATCGATCCCCCGCCACCAGGGCTGCGCGTACAGCCGGTCTATCTGGATTACGGCGATGCGCGCGAGGTGGCGTGGGTCGGTGACGAAGCAGGAACCGCGAATGCGGCGCGTGTGCTTGCGCGGCCGGGGCAGATCGGGCTGACCATCCATTTCCTGCCGGCCTTTGATCCGGCGGGTCTGGGACGCAAGGCGGTGGCGGCGCGGGCGCGGGACGCGATTGTGGCCGCGATGGGGTGAATGACTCCCCTCCCGGACAAGGGAGGGGAGAAGATAACGGCTATTCGCTGAATGCACCGACGGTCGTGCGGCGCCCCAGCAGGAACGCGTCGTTGACATGGACGAAGGGTGACAGGTCGGCATCGCTCACCCGGTCGCGCAGGCATTCGGCAAAGCGGCGGTAGAGCCGCGCATATTCGGCTTCGTCGCCGACATCGACCGCAACCCCGTCGACCGCCATGCGCGACGCGCCCATCGCCAGCGTCAGATGGCCGTCATCCGTTTCGACGTCGATGTCCCAGGTTTGCGGCCCCGTCTGATCGAAGTCGAATTCGACGCGCACCGGCACCCCGGCGGTATCGATGAAGTCGAGATCGGCGGCGATCGGCGCGTCGCGGTTCGACGGGAAGCGTAACTCGGCCCCATCGAGCAGAAGCGGACGCGGCAAGATGCGAGTGATAACCGATAGCGCGTTGATCCCCGGATCGAACACGCCGATGCCCGGTTCCCAGATCCAGGCCTGCCCCGGATGCCAGACGCGGACGTCTTCCTTCCAGTTCACCTCGACGCGGCGGATGTTGCGCTGCGCCAACCACGCGCGGGCGGGCTCGACGGCGGCGGCTTCGCGCGAATGCCACGTCGCGAACAGCACCTTGCCGGCGGTTTCGGCGGCGCGGGCAAAGCCCTGCGCCTCGGACAGCGTCGCGGCGGGCGGCTTTTCGATCATGACGTCGAGGCCGTGGTCGAGCGCCTGCTGGATCAATGACAGGCGACCGCGCGGCGGCGTGCAGATCGAAATCGCCTGCACATCGGGCATCGCGGCCATCATCTCATCGATCGTCTTGAACCCCGGTACACCTTCGGGGGCGGTATGGCCGGTGACGGCCGCCACCAGTTCGAAATCGGGGCTGGCGGCAATATGCGGGATATGCTGGTCGCGCGCGATCTTGCCGATACCGGCCAACGCGATGCGGGTCGGGGCGTTAGCCAACGTCGCTCTCTCCTGTCAGGTTATTAGTCGGACATATCAACCGGACCGCTGCGTTGCAACTGGACTTGCGTCAGATCCCGCCGGTCACCGGCTCACGGCCGGTCCTGCGCAGGCGGTCGGCAAGGTCGGCGATACAGGCGTCGACGACCGCCGTGTCGGTGGCGCGCACGACGAAATTGGCACCGGTGCGACCTTCGCGGAAAAACGGGTAGCTGCCGATCGCGACGCCGTCATGGGTGCGTTCGACGTCGCCCAGGATGTCGGCGACCTCGCTCTCGCCCACCCAGCAGCCGAGCGTCGCCGACACTACCGGCAGGCCACCCTCCAGCGTACCCGTCAAGCTGTCGAGCATCGCTGCGGCGATGTGGGGCACGCCCGCCATGATGAAGATGTTGCCGATGCGGATGCCCGGCGCGCCCGACATCCGGTTTTCGATCAGCTCGCCGCCCTCCGGCACCCGCGCCATGCGCAGCCGGGCATCGGTCAGTCCACCGCGCGTCTCGTAATAGGATTCGAGGATCGCCCGCGCCTTGGGATGGACGACCACCGGCACGCCCAGCGCCGCCGCGATCGAATCGACGGTGATGTCGTCATGGGTCGGGCCGATGCCGCCGGTGGTGAAGACATAGTCGTTGCGCGCGCGCAGAATGTTGACCGCCTCGACGATCGCTTCCTCGCGATCGGCGACGACGCGGACCTCGCCCAGCCGGATACCCTGAACGTTCAGCCAGACGGCAAGCTGGGCGATATTCTTGTCCTGCGTCCGGCCGGAGAGGATTTCGTCACCGATGACGATCAATGCGGCGGTCCAGATGCGGTCGGTCATGACCGCGGACATAGCGCGCGTCCCTGCCCTCGCCTAGCACCACTTCCTCGCTTATATGCAGCGTATGACCGAATATCAGACCGTCACCACCGACATGCCGCTGGCCCGGACCGGCGCGATCAAGCTGCACGATGCCGCCGGGTTCGAAGGGATGCGCCGCGCCGGCCGGCTGGCCGCGCATATCCTCGACGAGGTCACGCCGCATGTCGTGCCGGGCGTCACCACCGCCGAGCTGGACGCGATCATCTTTCGCCTGATGCGGGAGGGCGGCGCGGTGCCGGCGACGCTCGGCTATCGCGGCTATGCGCATTCGACCTGCATCTCGATCAATCATGTCGTGTGCCACGGCATCCCGTCGGACCGGACGCTGAAGGACGGCGACATCGCCAATATCGACGTAACCCCCCTGTTGGATGGCTGGCACGGGGACAGCAGCCGGACCTATTTGGTCGGCAATGTGCCCATTAAGGCGCGCAAGCTGGTCGATGTGACCTATGAATGCCTGATGATCGGCATCGAACATGCCAAACCCGGCAACCGAATGGGCGATGTCGCGAACGCGATCCAGCGCCATGCCGAATCGCACCGCTATGGCGTCGTGCGCGATTTCTGCGGGCATGGCCTTGGGCGATTGTTCCATGATGCGCCGGAAGTGATCCATGCCGGTCGCCCCGGCACCGGTCCCGAATTGCGGCCGGGCATGTTCTTCACGATCGAGCCGATGATCAATATCGGCCGCCCCGACGTGAAGATGCTCGACGATGGCTGGACGGCGGTGACCCGCGACCGATCGCTGTCGGCGCAGTTCGAGCATTCGATCGGGATTACCGAGGAGGGCTGCGAGATCTTCACGCTTAGCCCCAAAGGGTTCACCAAGCCGCCCTATCTGTGATCTCCTCCCGGCCAAGCGAGCAGGTGGGCTGCCAGAAAAAGCGGCACCCTGCTCCTTCGCCGGGCAATATCGACAGCCCCGGCCAAATCCCCGATGATCGGTTCCAAGGCGAATCGCCGGTTGGCACGGTAATTGTTTAACGAGATGATAACGGCCCGTCCGGGTCGTCACGTCCGAGGGGATCGGCAGGGCGCATGAAGAAGATCGAGGCCATCATCAAGCCGTTCAAGCTGGATGAGGTGAAAGAGGCGCTGCACGAAGTAGGCGTAAGCGGCATCACCGTGACCGAAGCCAAGGGGTTCGGCCGGCAGAAGGGCCACACCGAACTGTATCGCGGCGCGGAATATGTCGTCGACTTCCTGCCGAAGGTGAAGCTGGAAGTCGTGGTCGAGGACGGCCTTGCCGAGCGGGTGGTCGAGGCGATCGCGGCGGCCGCACAGACCGGCCGGATCGGCGACGGAAAGATTTTCGTCATTCCGGTCGAGACCGCCTTGCGCATCCGCACCGGTGAGCGCAACGACGACGCGATCTGACGCAACGCAGCATTATTTCGAATCATGGGACGTGCCGGGGCGATTGATTGCGCCGGAACGTGGAGTTTCATCCAGAAAGGGCAGTTTCCGATGGCTACTACCGCCAGCACCATCCTGAAGCGGATCAAGGAAGAAGAGATCGAGTGGGTCGACCTGCGCTTCACCGATCCCAAGGGCAAATGGCAGCACCTGACCATGGTCGCGTCGCTGCTGGGTGAAGACGAGTTCACCGACGGCCTGATGTTCGACGGCAGCTCGATCGAGGGCTGGAAGGCGATCAACGAGTCGGACATGACCCTGCGCCCCGATCTGGACGCGGTCTACACCGACCCGTTTTCGGCGACGCCGATGCTCGTCGTGTTCTGCGACGTGGTCGATCCGGTGACCGGCGAACTCTATGCCCGCGATCCGCGCTCGACCGCGAAGCGTGCCGAAGCGTATCTGAAGACCACCGGCATCGGCGACACCGTCTATGTGGGGCCGGAAGCCGAATTCTTCATGTTCGACGACGTCCGGTTCGAAAACAGCTATTCGACCAGCTATTACAAGATCGACGACATCGAACTGCCGGGCAATTCGGGCCGCGAATATGAAGCCGGCAACATGGGCCACCGCCCGCGCGCCAAGGGCGGGTATTTCCCGGTCGCACCGGTCGACAGCGCCGTCGACATCCGTGGCGAGATGGTTTCGACGATGATCGAAATGGGCCTGCCCTGCGACAAGCACCACCACGAAGTCGCCGCCGCGCAGCACGAGCTGGGCCTGACCTTCGGCACGCTGACCACGACCGCCGATCGCATGCAGATCTATAAGTATGTCGTGCATCAGGTCGCGCACGCCTATGGCAAGACCGCGACGTTCATGCCGAAGCCGATCAAGGAAGATAACGGGTCGGGGATGCACACGCACTTCTCGATCTGGAACGGCAAGACTCCGCTGTTCGCCGGCGACGGCTATGCCGGGCTGTCGGACATGTGCCTGTATTTCATCGGCGGGGTCATCAAGCACGCCAAGGCGCTGAACGCGTTCACCAACCCGTCGACCAACAGCTACAAGCGTTTGGTCCCGGGCTATGAAGCGCCGGTGCTGCTCGCCTATTCGGCGCGCAACCGTTCGGCATCGTGCCGCATTCCGTACGGCACCGGCCCGAAGGCGAAGCGCGTCGAAATCCGTTTCCCCGACGCGATGGCGAACCCGTATCTCGCCTATGCGGCACTGATGATGGCCGGTCTCGACGGCATCCAGAACAAGCTCCATCCGGGCGAAGCGATGGACAAGAACCTGTACGACCTGCCGCCGGCAGAACTCGCGCAGGTCCCGACCGTCTGCGCATCGCTGCGTGAGGCACTCGAGGCGCTGACCGCCGACCACGACTTCCTGCTGAAGGGCGACGTGTTCTCTAAGGATCAGATCGAAGCCTATGTCGAGATCAAGTATGGCGAAGTGGCACGGTGGGAAATGACCCCGAGCCCGGTCGAGTACGATATGTACTACAGCGCGTAAGGCGCGGCGACGACCGCGCCGGTGTGCCAGCGGGCACATCCGCGCTGTCGGCCGGCCTCGCTCGTCGAGGACCGACGACGTGGCTTTGCCACGTCGCGCGGGATTGGAAAGGCGTCGGGAGTGATCCCAGCGCCTTTTCCTTTTGGGGGTGGATCGGGCGATTATCGCTGCGGTTGGGCTACGTCACGTCGGGGAAAGCCAACGCTATCGCCGTCACACCGAACTTGATCGAGACCCCTGCGGTAGTAACGATCCCTGCCCCCGGCCGTACCCCCGCGCAGGCGGGGGGCCAAGAGCCCCAAGTGCAAGCCGTTGTTTTGCTTGGCTCTGGACCCCCGCCTGCGCGGGGGTACGGCGTATTTTGGCAAAGGTTGCAACTTTCGCGACTTCTCAACTTGACCCGGGGTGACGGGTGGGTGGGGTACTGGTCACCACAAGCGTCATCCGAACTGAGGCTGGCATTTCCCGCTAACGGCTCGTCGCACCTACCAAGGTGGACCCGAGCCGGCATCGTAGGTTACGTCCTGATCGCAAAAGCGGGTGCGACGACCCACCGTCGCGACGCCGCCCCCGACACACGATCGTCACATCGCCATGCTCAATCCGCACCACCCGCTTGCCATCAGGAACACCGCGCCCATGACCATCCTTCTCGATCGCCGGACGTTGCTGGGCGGGTTCGCCATTGGCGCGGCGGGGCTGACCGTGCCGCCGGCGGCGGCGCGCAGGGAGCAGCGGGGTGGCTGTACTTTCGCCGTCCTCGGCGACTGGGGTCGCGATACGCCCGAACAGCATCATGTCGCGGCAGCGATGGGACGGGCGGCGGCGGCGGCGCGGAGCGACTTCGTGCTGGCGATCGGCGACAATTTCTACAGCGACGGGGTGGCGTCGGTCGACGACCCGCTGTGGCAGTCGGTGTTCGAGGGCGTCTATACCCATCCGGCGTTGCAGGTGCCGTGGTATGCGCTGCTCGGCAATCACGACTATCGCGGCAATCCGCAGGCGCAGATCGACTATGCGGCGCGCAGCCCGCGGTGGCGGATGCCGGCGCGCTATTATCAGGTGGCCGATGCCGCGCTGACGCGGGCGGACGCCGACCTGTTCGCGATCGACACGTCGCCCTTCGTCGAACGCTATCGCGCCGATGCCGACAAGCCGATCGGCCGCAACACCCTGTCGCAGGACACGAAACAGCAACTGGCGTGGCTGGACCATGCGTTGTCGCAGTCGCGGGCGAAGTGGAAGCTGGTCACCGGCCATCATCCGATCCGGTCGGGCGGCAGCGGCCATGGCGACCAGCCCGAGATCATCGCACAGGTGCTGCCGATCCTGAACCGGCACGGCGTGCAGGCGTATATCGCCGGCCACGACCATGACCTGCAGCATATCCGCCGCGACGGGATCGACATGATCCAGTGCGGCGGCGGCATGGAGGCGCGCCCGGTACAGGCGGTCGAGGGCACCCGCTTCTGCCGCGCCGCCGCCGGCTTCGGCATGGTGCAGGTGGCCGGAGACCTGCTGTCGTTCGACCTGCGCGATGAGGCGGGCAAGAGCCTGTACAATGCATCGGTACCGGTGCGCTCGATGGCGTAAATCCGCCAAAGGTCACAAAGGTCACACTTGCGCAGTGTTGTGCGCGTTGCGTCCCAGCCGGTTGTTTCGAACGGCATCGGGAAGGCGTGGCGGGTGGGCTGAACAGGTCAAAGAGCGGCGACATCCTGACCGGTTCCCGGCGTGTAGGAAAGTGCCGTTGCGATTCGGGACGAGGGTTCTCGACGGACGCTTCTCGACAAAGTCGAAGCTGCTCGAACCGAACGGCTTTTTTAAGGGGGCGTCAATAATCCCGCGAGACGCGGACGTTGGTGCTCTGGCGGCCAATCGTCGAGATCGAGGCGAGGAGCGACAGCCAGCGGGTCACCTGGAATTCGATCCGGGTCGCGGAATAGCCCTGCCCGTCGGTGACGATTTCCGCATAGAAACGCCGCGTCAGATATTTGCCGGCAGCGACCGAGGTGCCCTGACCCGTCTGCGGATCGGCGGGGAGGATGCGCAGGCGGTCGAGGCCGGCGGCGCGGCGGACGGCGTTGATCGGGTTCAGCCCGCCCTCGCCATTCTGGAGCGCGGCGACGGCGGCGGCGAGTTGCAGCGCCTCGGGGGCGGACAGGTTGGTGATGGAGGTGCCGAACAACAGCCGTGACAGCAGTTCGTCCTCGGGCAAGGCCGGTACGCTCTGGAAGCTGATCTCGGGGCGCGTCGCGGTGCCGGCGACGCGGATCGTCGCGTTCAGGCCCTGCGTGTCGGCGGCAGCGACGATATCGAGCGCGGGGTCGGCGGGGCTTTCGCCGTTGAAGCGCAACGCACCGCGATCGACGCGGAATTCGCGACCGGCGAACTCGTAGTCGCCGCGGACCAGATCGGCGCGGCCGTTGATGATCGGATTGGTCGGCTCTCCGGTGATGGCGAGGTCGGCCGACCATTCGCTGGTCAGGCCGAGGCCGGTGACGATCAGCCCGCCCGGCGCACGCGCCTTCAGGTCGAGCTTCCACGGTACGACGGTCGTGGCGGCTTCGTCGTCGCCATCGGGACGGTTGATCTCGCGAATCTTGAGGCGCGGCAGCGGCGCGGTCGCGGTGGCGCGGCCGAGGCGGTAGCGGCTACCGTCCATCCGGACCTGCCCCGAAATCGTGCCGCCCGCGCCGTCGCTGCGCACCGCGATCGGACCGGTGACGGTCGCGCCGATCGAATCGGTGTTGATGAGCCGCGCACGATCGGCGTTCAGCGACAGGTCGATGCCGAAGCCCCGTACCGCCGCAAATTCGAATGCGCCGGTGCCGGTTACCCGCCCCTGTCGTCCGTCGCTGGCGGCGAACCGATCGATGACCAACCGCGACCCGTCGAACCGGCCCTGCGCCTCGACGCCGGTCAGGACGGTGCCGGTGATCGCGCTTTCGATCCGTGCGCCGCTGGAGCGCAGGACGCCGCGGATGCGGGGGTCGGCGAGGCGTCCGGTCACGTCGGCACCGACCGCCACCGGGCCGGACAGGTCGAACAATTCGATTCCGGTCAGCCGCCACAGCGTATCGGCAGGGCCGCCATAGCGAAGCTGTGCGATCAGGGGCGCGTTGGCGATACGGGTGGCGAGGTCCCCCTGCCCGAGCGGCGCGAGCCGCGCCTGCGCGCGACCGATCGTCTTGCCACCGCTGGCCATTACCGCGCGCATCCCGGCACGATTGGCGTCGAGCACGGCGGCGATGCCGACATCGATCGGGGTCGACGACAGCACGAGGCCGGACCGGCTGAGGCCGCGAATGGTCATATCGACCCGGCCGCTGGGCGTGTCGCCGGTCAGCGCATAGGCGATCTTGCCCGATGCGGTGCCGCCAAGCCCAAGGCCGGGATAGCCGATGTCGAGCACCGCCAGCGGCATGCGGGCGACGTCGAGGGTCAGTTCGCTGGCACCCGCGTCGAACGCCCCCCCAACGGTGGCGGTACCGCCGGCAAAGCTGAACCGGGTCGGGGCGAGGCGCCAGCCCTCCCCTTCGCGCCGCAGCACCGCCGGGGTTTCGAGCTTGAGCGGGCGGCGGTCGAGCGTCCCTTGGGCGTTGATCGTGTAGCTGTCGGCGGCGACCTGCGTCACGCTCTGGATCGCGAAGGCGCGGCCGCGCGATCCGGCGATCGCAGCGCGGACCTCGCCGGCACCGTCGACCAGCTTCGCGCTGCCGGCCAGCCGCGCGATCGACAACTGGCCGCGACGGAAGCCTTGCGCGGTGACGGTCGCGTCGAGCGTGGTGCCGGTGTCCGCCAAGACGATCCCCGCCTCCAGCCGGGCGCGTCGGACCGTACCCACCGCGCCCAGCCGGGCACGGGCGGCGTCGAGGGCGATGTCGATGCGCTGGTCGCCGCCCTGCGGACGGAAGGCGATGGTGCCGGAGATGCCGCCGCCATCGACGGTCAGTGCCCCAAGGAAACCGTCCGGCACGATGTCGATGCCGCCATTGGCGCGGGTGCCGCTGACCTCCAGTTCGTCGATGGCGATACGCGCGGTGCCGCCGCTGGGCAGCAGGATGCGGCCATTGGCGGTGAACGGGCCGAGCCGCGAACCACCGGCGGCACGCCAAGCGAAGCCGTCGGGCGTCGGGTCGAGATGGGCGACCACATCGGCAAGGCCGAGCGTCGCGTTGGGCGACGCGAACCGCAGGTCGAGCGTGGGTTTCGAGATGTTGCCGTCGAGGACCAGCTGCACCGGTCCATAGGTCGCCTGTCGCCCGCTGCCTTCGAAATGGAAGGTGCCGTCGCGGCGACGATAGCCGTTGCCGGTGAGCGTCAGGCCGGGGGATGTCAGCCGTGCCCCGCGCAGATACAGGATGCCGTCGCGGCCACGCTCCAGCCCGGTTTCGATGCGCGGCAGCCCCTGGGTCAGCGACCGGAAGAAGCCGTTGTCGAGCCGGCGGACCTGCGCCAGCCCCCGCCCGACGATGCGGGTGCCGCCGCCGGGAATGGGGACGGCGGTCAGGCGGGTCTGGACGTCGACCAGCCCGAGGCCGGGGATGAGATAGCGTTGCAGCGCGCCGCTGATCCCGACCTCATACCGTCCGGTCGCCAGTTCGAGCGTCAGCATGATCCGGCCGTTGAGCTTGTCCGACCGGACGATCAGGTCGTTGCCGACCAGGGTGCGCGTGCCGACCGCCAGCTTGCCGGTGACCGACAGGTTGCGCAGGATGCCGCCGGCGACATCGCCGACCCCGGTAACGCGCGCCGCCGCCAGCCGGATCGGAACGATGACCGGCGCTGTCGAGAAACGCCCCTGCCCGGCCGCGACGACGCCTTCGAACCCGGTCTGGTCGAAGGCGAGCCGCTGCGCGCGCAGGCGGTAGTCGAAACGCGCGGTCGAAAATTCACCGTCGAGGATCGCGCGCAGTTCGATGTCGCGGCCGGTCATGTTGGGGAACAGCGCGGCGGGGCGCAGCAGGCGGGCGCGCAGCCGCAGGTCGCGAAACGCGCTGGTGCCGAGATCGACGATGCCGTCGGCTTCCAGCGCCAGCGCCGGGCTGCGCAGGGCGAGCATGCCGTCGATGCGGCGATCGGCGAAGGTCGCGCTGCCGCTGACGCGGACCTGCGGGCTGGTCAGCCGTTGCAGCTTGCCCTGCAACAAGGCGGCCGGGGCGAGCGTCCCGCCCAGCGTATAGCGGCCGGCGCGGACGCCCAGCGTCAGGTCGAGAATGCGCGCGCGGCCGGCATCGGCAACGGCGCGACCATCCCATGCCGACCAGCGGCCGTCGCCCGCGACCTCGATCGCAAGCGGACGGCGGATGCCGCTGGCGGTCGCGAGCAACCCATCGGCGGCACTGCGCGCGCGCAGATCGACGTCGAACCGGTCGCGATCGGGTTCGCTATCGAGGTGCAGGCGAAGGCGGTCGCTATTGGCGATATCGAGCGCGAGGTCGACCAGCGCCCGGCCCGACCGGATATCGGCCTGTCCGGCGAGGCGACCGACCCGCGCGGTGCCGGTCACCGCCTTGGCCAGTTCGAGCCGCTCGACGCTCAACCGGCCGATGCGGATGTCGAAGCCGGGCAAGATCGGGCCGCGCCGGCCGGTCGGGGCGGGTTGCGGCAGCTTGGCGAGGATCGCGCGCGGGATATGCACGCTGGTGATCGACAGCCGGTTCGACCAGAATTCCCATGGCCGCCAGTCGAGTTCGGCGCTGGGTGCGCGCAGCACCAGCCCCTTGGGGTCATAGATGCGGACGTCGATCAGCCGCGCACGGTTGTAGATCGACCCGTCGATCCGCCCGATGCGATACCGCATGCCGTTGGCGGGTTTGAGCGTCGCGATCCGGTTCGCGATCAGCCGGTGACCGGGGCCGGTATCGATGACGACCAGCAACCCGGCGATGGCGATGACGATCAGCAGCAGCCATTGCGCCAGCCGCCGGCCCCAGCCGATCCGGCGCTGGGGCGCAGGTACGGGTTCGTCCGACACCTGCGTCAAAAGGCCTGCCCTAGCGAGACATAGACCGCAACGCGCGGGTCACCGCGCTGCGGGTTGATCGGCGTGCCGACGTCGATGCGGATCGGGCCGAAATTGCTGTAATAGCGCACGCCGATGCCCGCGCCGTAGCGCATGCCGGTGAAGCGCGGCAGCGTCGAGGTATAGATATTGCCGGCGTCGAGGAACGGCACGACCCCGAAATTGCCGAAGGCGCGGACGCGGGCCTCCAGCGAAAATTCGCTAAGGCTGCGGCCACCGATCGGATCGTTGTTCGGATCGCGTGGGCCGATATCCTGAAAGCCGTAGCCACGCACCGATGCGCCGCCACCGGCATAAAAACGCCGCGAGGGAGCGACCGCATCGCGCGGCGCGCCGAGGATCGAGCCGATGCGGGTGCGCCCGGCAAGGACGACGCGACCGGTGACCGGGCGATAGACGCTCGCGTCAATCTGGGCACGGGTATAGCCGAACACCTGCCCCTGTAGCGACAATTCGGGGCTGATGCGGCCGCCCAGCCGGAAGCCCTTCGTCGGATTGAGCAGATCGTCCGAGCCGTCGTAATTCAGGCTGCTGGGCAGTGCGCCGATGAAATAGGTGCGGCGGCGGGGTTCGCCGGTGGCGACGATCACGTCGCGTTCGTCGGTCGCGACCAGTTCGCCGCCCAGCGACCATGTCCATGTTTTCTGGAAGAAGATGTTGGTCTGCCGCTCCAGCCCGGCCGACAGCGAGACGGTGTTCGCCTCGAACGCGTTGCGGACGAGGTGGGTCGCGGCGACCTGCGCGGTCAGCACCCGGTCGCGGCCATGGAAATTGTTGCGGCGGAAGGTCACCGCCGCGACCTGTTCGAGGGTGCCGAGCACGCCGCGCAGCGTCAGCGCCCCTTCGGGCGGGAACAGGTTGCGGTGGGTCCAGCTCGCCTCGACCCGCGCGCCTTCGCCGGTGCCGTAGCCGAGTTCGCCGGCGATGGTACGCGGCGGGGCGGGCTCCATGGCGAGGTCGAGGTCGACGGTGCCGGGCGTGGTCCCCTCGACCGGGGTCAGGCGGACCTGCGAGACGAGGCTGGTCTGGACGATGGCACGGCGCAGATCGTCGACCAGGGTCGAATCATAGGTCTGGCCGGGTTTGAACCGGGCGATGTCCTGCGCATGATCGCCGTCGAAGATGCGGTTGGGCGTCGTGACGATCCGGCCGAAGCGGCGCTCGCCACCCGGCGCGACGGTAATGTCGAGCGTCGCGGTGCGGGTGGCGTGATCGACGGTGATGTCCGGTTCGTCGACCCTGGCGAAGGGGAAGCCCTCGCGCCCGATCGTCTCGGTCAGCTTGTCCTGCGCGGCGACGATCGTATCGCCCTGTACCGGGGTTTCGGGCTTGACCGCGAAGGCGTCGCGCAACTCGGGGGCCTTGTCGCCCGCCGCGGCGATGCCGGGGGTGCGGACCTGTGCGAAGCGGTAGAGCTGGCCGGGTTCGACCTCCAGATAGACGATGAGCCGGTCGCCTTCGGGGCGGACGCTGGTCGCGATGCGGGCGTCGAAATAGCCTTCGTTGCGGAGCAGTTCGTCGAGGAGCCGCGCGTCTTCGCGGGCGCGGCGGTCGATCTGCGCGGCGTTGGCGGGGTCGCCTTCATTCGCGCGCAGCGTCGACAATTCGTTGAACCGCTGTCGGAACAGGTCGGTATTGATCCCGTCGATGCCCGTAATGCGGTAATTATAGCGAAATTCGCCGCCGGCCCGCTGCGGCCCGGCGGTCGCATCGGGATCGGCGGGTGCGGTCGACAGGTCGGGCCAGGCGACGCCGATATCGGGCAGGTCGGCCATCGGCGAGGTCGGATCGAGCGACGTTTCCTGCGCGAACGCCGCCGGGCCCGCAAAAGCGAGCCATCCGGCGCTCAAAAGCACGGCAAGCCGGCAGCTCGACATGAAACGGTCCTAGCGGAGCAGCCCGCCCCCCGCCAAGGGCCAAGCTTAGTGAATCGTGCCCCAAACGCCGGGCCGCGCGAGCAACGTGACGAGCCGCGCGACCTGTCGCCAGCGGCAGAACTGGATCACATTGTCGTTGTCGCGGGCATCGGCGGCACGGGAAACGGCTTCATCGGCGGCGCGGGTGCCGAAATCGGTAATCAGTTCATGCGCCGTCGCCAGATCGGATGCGTCGGAAATATAGGGCGGCAAGGCGATCGAATCGAGCATGGCCCCGTCTGTAACACGGTTCGTGCCGGAACCGTACCAAGCGCGGTGGCAGCGGGGGACGATGGTTACCATGCCACGGCCGGTCCCGGCGCGGGACGTCCCCCGTGCCGAAACGGTACGGGCGGGACGCGGTGGCGCGGGTGGCGCGACTGTGGCAGAGATCGGCGATGAACAGACCTTCGCACAATCCCAAGGCTGGCGGGATGCCGATCGCGCTCGGCACGCTGGGCGGTGCCATCATCGGCGCGGTGTTCGGCGAGGCGACCGCCGGATTGCTGGTCGGACTGGCGCTGGGGGTCGGAATCGCGCTGTGGATCTGGCGGCGCGACCGGGTCTGAAAGTTGACGAAGGTTACACTATGCCATGGTTGTACGGCGGGTGGACTGGCTGGATAACAACGGGTTAGGCACCACCGGCGGCGGATAAGTTGACGGATGGCGCCTGTTCGGTTCTGAACCTTTCGACGACGCCGCGACCTTTGCAAATGCGGATCCTGTAGGAAATGCTACAGCGAGCGCGACAGCCAGACGACGCGACCGATGATGTCGGGCGGACCGGTGAGCGCGATCGGGGGATAAGCGGGGTTGTCGCTGACCAGTTCCCATCCGTCGCGGGTGCGGGCGAGGCGTTTGACCAGCAGGACGCCGTCGTGCCGCACGACATGGATCGCCCCCGACACGCCGCGCCGGTCGCCACGATCGACGAGGATCGCGTCGCCATCCGATAGCGTCGGCTGCATCGAATCGCCGGCGACGGTAATCATCGAGGCGTTGCCGGCCCGCACCCGCAACTGGCGCAGCAACGCGGTATCGAGGCGCATCGCGCCGTCGCCCCGATCGTCCTCGACCAGTCCCCCCGGCCCGGCCGAGGCGGCGGCGTCGATGCGGGGAATCGCGATCAATGGATGTTCGGGCGGGCCGCCAAGCAGCGGTTCGGCCACGCCGAGATAACGGGCCAGCGTCGCCCGATCACCCTCCGCCAGCCGGCGTGGCGAACCACGTTCGATAAATTGCTGCATATACGCGGGGTTACGTCCCAGCACGCGCGACAATTCCGCGAGACTGACGCCGCGCTCCCCCGCCAGCCGCGCGATGGCGGACCGAATATCGCTCGATTCCATCCCCGAACCCTAGCCGTAGGATTTATCCTAGACAAGTTGGATTTCAAAGAACAGATCAGGAACAGACACTGAGTCGAAGGGGTAGACGGGAGGTATGGATGCATACGATTTTGCAGCGGATCAGTCGGCATTTGCAGGAGACCGGCACGCCGGAAACGCTGTTCGGCCGGCGGGCGGCGGGCGATCCGCGACTGGTGGGCGATTTGCGCAACGGGCGGCAGCCGCGCCCGCCACTGCTCGCCCGGATCGAGGCCTATATCGACGCGCAGGAGCAACGGCATTGAGCGGCGGTCCCGATGCGGCGACCCTGCTCGAACGGCGACTGCGGATCGCGGCGGAGGCGGCGGGGGCCGTGGTGTCGGTTGGTGAAGCCGGCTGGACGCGCTGGGCGAGCGCGACCTTTGTCGGGGCGCGGCATCGCCTGACAGTCAGCGGATCGGGGGTCGCGTTCGACGCGTGGCTGGCGGCGCTGCCCGAAGCGGACCTGCCGCTGCGCGGGCATCTGGTCGCCGATGTCGCGGTGGTGGCGCGGACGAGCAAGGATGTGGTGCTGGAGGTACTGACCGTCGAGGAGCGGTGAGTTTGTTTTCCTCTGCCGGTAGGGAAAGAGATGCGCTCGCTTGCGCGACCGCGCGAGCCCTACAGGCTCGCTCGCCCCTCTCCCAACCTGCGCTAGCCAGCACGCTGGCAAGCTTCGGTATCCCTCTCCCCTGTCCGGGGAGAGGAATATGGGGTTATTCGCCTCCGGCCATGCGACGCAGCGCACCGAGTGCCGAGGCGAGGCCGGTCGATTGAGCCTTGGCAGTCTCCTGTCGTTCGATCTCGGCAGAGCGGCGGCGTTGCAGGCCTTCGTCGAGGCGGTCGAGCAACGCGTCGAGGCTGGGCAGCGGGGCCGGTTCGATCGGACGCTTTTCGGCAGGCGCGATGTCGGGTTGGTGGGTGACGGCTTCGGATTCGGGAGCGATTTCCGGTTCGGGAGCAACCTCCGGCTCCGGTTCGCGCTCAGGTTCGGGATCGGCTGCCGGCTCGGGTTCGACCGTCGCAACCGGTGGTGCGGGCGGCGCGACGTCGTCGGGCAGTTCGACGGTCGGTTCGGCCGGGATGGCTGGCTCGATCGGGGTCGGCGGCACGGGCGCCTCCTGTTCAGCGGCGGCCGCGACCGGGGGTTCGAAGAAGGCGGCGGGGTCAATCGTCGCTTCGTCGGCAGGCGCGGGCGTGGGACGGAACAGCGGGCGAACCGCCTGGGCCGGCGCGGCGGGGACTTGCGGCACGGCGGCGGGGTCGAACACCGCCATCGGGATGTTGAGGTCCCGCGGCAGGTCCATCTCGGTTTCCACCGGGTCGAGCGGATCGAGGAATGGCTTGCCAAGATCGCGCGCCGCGCGCACCGGCGGGCGCGGCGGCGCGTCGGGATGGGCATCGGCCCGGCGGACGCTGGGTTCGGCATCGACCGGGCGACGCTTGCGCTTCGCGGGCAATAGCAGCCACAGACCGATCCACAGCGGCCCGGCGATCAGCGTCGCGGCGGCGAGCATCAGCACGACCCGCGCGGTCATGCCCAGCGGCGGGGCGGCGGCGGGCAGCAGCGCGGGCAGGCCACTCGCCTCCACCGCCGCCTCGAGCCGCCAGACCGGCAGCAGCGCGATGATGAGCGCGACGCTCAGCGCGGTGAAGATCGCGACGATCGGGGCGTGGGCGCGCTTCATGCGTCGACCAACGGCCGGGCGGGCGCGGCGGTGGATCGTGCGTCGCGGCCGATCAGGCGCTGATAGAGCGGCTGATAGCGGGCGACGTTCGATGCCCAGTTACGCTCCGCCTCGACAAAGGCGCGCGCGCGATCACGCATCGCATCCCAGCCCGATCGGTCGGCGAGCAGCGCGGCGACCCGCGTCGCCAGCGCGGCGGGATCGTCGGGGGGGAAGAGCGTGCCGGTATCGCCGTCGCGGATCAGTTCGCGATGGCCGCCCACGTCCGATGCGACGACCAGCCGGCGCTGGGCCATCGCTTCGAGCGGTTTGAGCGGGGTGACGAGATCGGTCAGGCGCATCGCCTTACGGGGATATACGAGTAGATCGACGAGTCCATAGTAGCGTTCGACTTCGTGATGCGACACGCGACCGATAAAGCGGATCGCGTGCGCCGCACTGGACGCCGCGGCCTGTGCCCGCAGCGTCGCTTCCATCGGGCCGCCGCCGACCAGCAGCAGGCGGACGTTCGGGCGCGCGGCGACCAGCGCGGGCATCGCCGCGATCAGCGTATCGAGCCCTTCATAGTCGTAGAAGCTGCCGAGATAGCCGAGCACGTCCTTGCCGCTCAGGTCGAGTTCGGCGGCGAGCGCGGCGTCGGGCGCGGACGGATCGCCGAACAGGGTCAGGTCGACGCCGTTGGGCGAGACCATGATCTTGCCCGGATCGATGCCGCGCGCGATCAGGTCGCGGCGCAGGCCTTCGCAGATGACCGCGACGCCATCGGCGCGGCGCACCGCCCAGGTTTCGAGCGCGCGAGTCGCGCGGTAGCGGGGCGAGCCTTCGGTGCCGGTACCGTTGCCGACCGCGGCGTCTTCCCAGAACGCGCGGATCTCATAGACCAGCGGCAGGGCGCGTTTGCGGGCGACCTTCAGCGCGGCCAGCGCGTCGAGGACCGGCGAATGGGCGTGGAGGATATCGGGCCGGACGTCGGCGACGACCTGATCGATGCGGGCGGCGAACGCGCGGATTTCGGCCAGTTCGCGGAAAGGTGCCGGCAGGCTGCGCGGCGGCACGGTGCGGTGGAAATCGATGCCGTCGATCGTCTCGCGCGCCGCTTCGCGTGCCCCCTGTCGCGCGCCGGTCACCGCCGCGACGCTCCACCCGCGCGCCATCTGCGCGGTCAGGATCGCGCGGGTGCGAAAGGCGTACCCGCTGTGCAGCGGCAGACCATGATCGAGGATATGGAGGACTCGCATGGCCGATCTATGCCCGAACCTGGTTAACGGAGATGTAATCGCAGGGTATCCTACCGCTAATCCCCGGCAAAGGCGAAGGGGGTCAGGCCGCCATCGCGATCGTCGAGCCGCATGGCGCGGCCGGCGGGCGGGGCCGAGCGTTGCGGGCAATCGCTGCGGGTGCAGGCGCGGCACCCTGCCCCTACGGCCACCCCGCGCGCGGTCAGGTCGAGGCCGCGGGCGGCGGCGAGGCCGCCGGCTTGCTCCGCCGCCAGCCCGAGCATGACGACGAAGCGCGCACGGACTTCGCCGGCGAGCGCGCCGGGGGGCGTGACGGTGCGGGCGATGGTGAGCCAGCGGCCGCCGGCTTCGGGTTCGACCAGTTGCACGATCGCCTCGCCGCTGCGAGCGAAGGCGTCGAAGGCGCCGAGCAGCGGGCATGGCGCGCCCTCGACCAGCGGCGACTGGCTGGCCCCGGCGAAGCGTTTCGAAATCTGGCCGGCGCGGTCGATCCGCAGCAGGCAGAAGGACAGGCCCCGTGCGCCGACGCGGTGGAGTGTGGTCAGGCGGTGGGCGACGTGTTCGAACCCCGCGCCGAAGCGGCGACCGAGCAGCGCGATGTCATAGCCGGTCGCCTCGCACGCGCGCAGGAACCGGGCATAGGGCATCATGACGGCGGCGGCGAAATAGCCGTGCAGGTGACGGCGCAGCCACAGTTCGGCGGTGCGATCGGTCAGGGCCGCGCCGCGCACGACCGCGTCGACTTCGGCGCGCGCCTCGGCATGGCCCAGCGCGCGGGCGAGCGCGAAGCTGCGCGAGGCGGGGTCGAGGCGTTCGGACAGTTGCAGCTGGCGGGCGTGGAGATCGGTGCGGTGGAGGCGGTCGGGCATCGCCTCGACCGGCAACAGCCGGACCGAGAGGTGGTGGCGGACGCGCAGGCGATCGGCCATCGCCGCCGCTGCGTCGCCGCCGCTCTGGCGCAGATCGTCGGCGAGCGCCTCCGCCTGGGCGTCGAGATCGGGGAAGTAGTTGCGCCAGCGTTCGATCGCGGCGCGGGCTTCGACGGCGGGATCGGCCGTTATCGTCTCCCCTGCCCCGCTGCCGAGACGGTCGAAGGCGCGGGCAAAGGCTTCGGCACCGCCCGGCGCGCTGGCCAGCCATTCGGCGATATCGCCGCGATCGAGCGCGAGGTCGGCGAACATCGGGTCGGCCAGCCGCCGCCGGAGCGCATCGGCCCCGCCCGCTGGTTCGCTCGCCGCCAGGGTGCGCGCATCGAAGCCGAAGCGTTCGGCCAGCGCCACCAGCAGCGTCGCGGTCAGCGGCCGCTGGTTGCGTTCGATCAGGTTCAGATAACTGGGCGAGACGCCGAGCAGTTCAGCCATCGCGGCTTGCGTGAGCGCCTGCCCGCGACGCAGGCGGCGGACGGCGTGGCCGGCGAACAGCTTCGATTCCATGGCCCACCTTGTCACGAATTGACAATATCACAACCAGAGCACCGGTGGACGCTACATTGCAACTGTAATCTTCGAACGTTTGGTCTGACGTGAGCCGATTGTCAGCGGCATATCGGTGTCAACGAAACCCATGCTGTAAAGGACATGACAATGGACATCGCCGATCTGGTCCCCGCCCCGCCCGGCCGCTTCGACGGCATCACCCGCCCCTACACTGCCGCCGACGTGGCGAAGCTGCGCGGGTCGGTCGCGGTCGAACATACGCTGGCGCGGCGTGGCGCGAACCGGTTGTGGGAATTGCTGCACAGCGAGGACTATGTCCATGCGCTCGGGGCATTGTCGGGCAATCAGGCGATGCAGATGGTGCGTGCGGGGTTGAAGGCGATCTATCTGTCGGGCTGGCAGGTCGCGGCCGATGCCAATACCGCCGGGCAGATGTATCCCGACCAGTCGCTCTATCCGTCCAACGCTGGGCCGGAACTGGCCAGGCGGATCAACGCGACGCTGGGGCGCGCCGACCAGATCGAGCATATGGAGGGCGGTGCGACCCGCGACTGGTATGCGCCGATCGTCGCCGATGCCGAAGCTGGCTTTGGCGGGCCGCTCAACTGCTTCGAGATCATGAAGGCCTATATCGCCGCCGGCGTGGCGGGCGTGCATTACGAGGACCAGCTGGCGTCGGAGAAGAAGTGCGGGCATCTGGGCGGCAAGGTCCTCATTCCGACGCAGGCGCATATCCGCAATCTGGACGCGGCGCGGCTGGCGGCGGATGTGGCGGGGGTGCCGACGATCATCTGCGCGCGGACCGATGCCGAGAGTGCGCGGCTCATCACGTCGGACATCGACGAGCGCGACCATCCGTTCCTGACCAGCGAGCGGACGCCCGAGGGGTTCTTCCGGTTGAAGGAGGGGACCGGGGTCGACCATTGTATCGACCGCGGCCTTGCCTTTGCCGAACATGCCGACCTGTTGTGGTGGGAGACGAGCAAGCCGAACCTCGACGATGCGCGGCGTTTTGCCGAGGCGATCAGGGCGAAATATCCGAACAAGCTGCTCGCCTATAATTGTTCGCCGTCGTTCAATTGGGAGAAGAATCTCGACAAGGACGATATCGCCCGTTTCCAGCGCGAAATCGGGGCGATGGGCTACAGGTTCCAGTTCGTGACGCTGGCCGGGTTCCACCAGCTGAATTACGGCATGTTCGAACTGGCGCGCGGATATCGCGACCGGGGGATGGCGGCCTATAGCGAGTTGCAACAGGCCGAATTCGCCGCCGAAGCCAATGGCTATACCGCGACCCGCCACCAGCGCGAGGTGGGTACCGGCTATTTCGATCTGGTCGCCACGACGCTGGCCGGGGGCAGCAGCTCGACCACCGCGCTCAACGAATCCACCGAAACGGCCCAGTTCGACAAGGCCGCCTGATTTACACTTAGAGGAGATACACGATGCCCGAACCGACCCGCAGCCGCGCCGTTTTCTCGACCGAGGATTTCCGGCTTTTGAAGGAAGCGCTGGCGACGCATATCCAGACGATCGCCGACCAGCCGCAATCGAGCAAGTTCGCCCATCTGTACCACCGGCTCGGCCGGATTTGAGGTAGCGCTCTTCGCATTAAGGTATCCCCGCGCAGGCGGGGATCCAGGGTCAGGCAGACCGAAGGTTTGCGATGGTGGCTCTGGATCCCCGCCTGCGCGGGGATACCGGTTTGCGGCGTTGCGCCCCGATTGCAAAGTCCGGTATCGGCTGCCATCCTGACGAACCGGACGATTCGAAGATCCGGTTTGCCGCAGGAGCGTTTATGGACACCACTAGCCTGTTCCGCCTCGACGGGCGCGTTGCGCTCATCACCGGCGGATCGCGCGGCATTGGGCGGATGATCGCTGAAGGGTTCGTAGCGCAGGGGGCCACGGTGTTCATCTCCGCCCGCAAGGCCGATGCGTGTATGGCGACGGCCACGGAAATCGGCGCGATCGCGCTGCCGCAGGACGTATCGACGATCGACGGTTGCCGGGCGCTGGCCGATCGGCTGGCGGCGCAGACCGAACGGCTCGACATTCTGGTCAACAATGCCGGCGCCGCATGGGGCGAGGCGTTCGAGACGTTCCCCGAAGCCGGTTGGGACAAGGTCATGGACCTGAACGTCAAATCGCCCTTTTTCCTGACGCAGGCGCTGCACCCGATGCTGAAGGCGGCGGCATCGCGCGCGCAACCGGCCAAGGTCATCAACATCACCTCGATCGACGGGCAGCGGGTCAATCCGTGGGAGACGTACAGCTATCAGGCGTCGAAGGCGGCGCTGATCCACCTGACGCGGCGGATGGCGGCGCGGCTGGTGGCGGACGCGATCCACGTCACCTCGATCGCGCCGGGGGCGTTCGCCAGCGAGATGAACAAGGCGGCGCGCGACCATGGCGACGGGGTGGCGAAGCGCATCCCGGCCGGACGGATCGGCGTGGACGAGGATATGGCGGCGGCGGCGATCTACCTCGCGTCGCGCGGCGGAGATTATGTCGTGGGGGAGACGATCACCGTCGATGGCGGGTTGGTGAACGCGTCGATGGGCGGCGCGATCGACGGATAACCGCCAAAGGTCACAAAGGTCACACTCGCGGGCAACGTGCACACAGCGGGTCGCATCGCCGATACCGGACGGCGATCGCGGGGGCGGCGGACGATGCGAAAGAACGGACCGACCCTGACAGGCAGCATCCGTGTAGGAAAGTCAGGGGGCGATTTCCGCCCCGTCCCACGCGAAGATGCGGCCGCTCTGCGCCGGGGTCAGCGTGTCGAGGACGGCGAGCAGGCGTTCGGCGCTGTAGACGGGGGTGAACAGCTTTTCCGCCGGGACGCCACGCTGGAACGGCTTGCTCAGGCCCGTATCGACGGTGCCGGGATGGAGCGCGACGCACACCGTCTGTGGCCGGCTGCGTGCCAACTCGATCGCGGCGGTGCGGACGATCTGGTTCAGCGCCGCCTTCGATGCGCGATAGCCGTACCAGCCGCCCAGGCGGTTGTCGGCGATGCTGCCTACGCGGGCGGAAATACAGGCGATGGTGGACGGCTGGTCCTTTGCCAGTAGCGGCGCGAAATGTTTGAGCGCCAGCGCCGGGCCGATCGTGTTGATCGCGAACAGATGCGCGAGGCGATCGGCGTCGAGGTCGCGCAGCGACCGTTCGGGGCCACCGGCTTCGTCGTGCAGGATGCCGGTGGCGACGATGACGCGGGTCAGCGGCGCGTCGATGGCGGTGGCGGCGGATTTGATCGACGCCGGGTCGGCGATGTCGATTGGGCAATATTCGACGTTGTCGGGCAGCGACGACGGCTCGCTCCGGGCGGCGGCTATGACGTGGTCGTAGCGGTCGGAAGCGGCGAGCGCGGCGACCAACGCCGCGCCGATGCCGCCATTTGCGCCGATGATCAGGGCGGTCGCCATCGTCTGTCTCCGGATGCAGCGGTTGGTCAGGCTGGCGTAAACGCCGGCATCGGTCAAAAGAGCCGGCGCCCCCTTGACTCGGTACGGGTAATCCGTAGTTTATCATCGTGCAAACTGTCGTCGAGACCAACGCCTATCTTGCCGCGGCGCGCGATGTCGGCATGAGCAGCGAAGAGCAGCAGGCGGTGGTAAACCTGATCGCGGCCAACCCGCAGGCGGGTGACATGATGCCAGGATGCGGCGGCGCGCGCAAATTGCGGGTGGCGCGACCGGGCGGCGGCAAGTCTGGCGGCTACCGCGTCATTACCTATTTCGGTGGCGACGACATGCCGACGTTCCTGCTCACCGTCTTTGGCAAGAACGAGAAGACCAACCTGACCAAGGCGGAGCGCAACTCGTTGGCGCTACTGACGAAAACCTTGGCCGATAGTTTCGGGAGCAAGCGATGAAGAACGCGTTCGACAAGATCGCGGCGGGACTTGGCGATGCCATTGCCTATGCCGAAGGCGATCAGGCCCGTGGTCGGGTCGCTGCCCCGTTGGACGTGGCGGCTATCCGCAAACGGACCGGCAAGACGCAGGACCAGTTCGCCCGTGCCTATCGCCTGCCCATCGGAACGGTACGCGACTGGGAGCAGAGCCGGAGCCAGCCCGATGCCCCGGCCCGAATATTGTTGGCACTGATCGGCGCCGAGCCGGAAACGATCGAGCGCCTCGTCCAGCGCGTCTAACGGAAGCGGGGGGCGCCGCGAATGATCGCGACGCCCCCCTGCCCCTCACCCCACCATGCCACCGGCGGCGAGGACCGCCAGCGTCACCAGTTCGTTGGCAGTGCTGGTCATCGGCGCGATCTGGACCGGCTTTTCCATGCCGATCAGCATCGGGCCGATCACGTCGTCGCCGCCCAGTTCGCGCAGCAGCTTGGCCGAGATATTGGCCGATTGCAGCCCCGGCATCACCAGCACATTGGCCGGACCCGACAGGCGGGCGAAGGGGAAATTCGCCATCTGCTTGGGGTTGAGCGCCACGTCGGGGGCCATTTCACCTTCATATTCGAAGCCGACCTGCCGCTTGTCGAGCGCCGCCACGCCGTCGCGGACATTGTCGATCCACTGGCCCGACGGGTTGCCGAACGTTGAATAGCTGAGGAACGCGACGCGCGGTTCGTGGCCCATGCGGCGGGCGACGGCGGCGGTGCGCTCGGCGATGTCGGCCAGTTCCTCGGCACTCGGCCGTTCGTTGATCGTGGTGTCGGCCATGAACACGGTGTGGCTCTGCCCGACCAGCAGGTGGATGCCGAACGGCACCTTGCCATCGACCGGATCGATCACGCGGCGCACGTCGCGGAAGGTCTGCGCATAGGTGCGGGTGATGCCGGTGATCATCGCATCGGCGACGCCCAGTTGCAGCAGCACCGCGCCGAAGGTGTTGCGATCCTGGTTGATCATCCGTTCGGCATCGCGCTTCAGGAAGCCGCGGCGTTGCAGGCGTGCGTAGAGGAAGTCGACCATCTGCGGCACCATCTCGCTGGTGCGGCTGTTATGGACTTCGTAATCCTCGGGGTTCGCGACGCCCAGCGCGCGCAGCCGGTCGTGCACGTCTTCGCGGCCGACCAGCACCGGGATGCCATAGCCGCCTTCCTTGAACGCGATCGCGGCGCGCAGCACCACTTCCTCCTCGCCCTCGGCGAACAGCACGCGCTTCGGATGGGCGCGCGCGCCCTCATAGGCCATGGTCAGGACCGAGGTGGTCGGATTGAGCCGTGCGCGCAGCTGCTGGCGATAGGCATCCATGTCGAGGATCGGCCGCGTCGCCACGCCCGAATCCATCGCCGCCTTCGCCACTGCCGACGGCACCAGTTCCATCAGGCGCGGATCGAACGGCGCGGGGATGATATATTCGGGGCCGAAGCTGTGCTGCGTGCCGTACGCCAGCGCCACTTCCTCGGGCACGCGCTGGCGCGCCAGTTCGGCGATGGCGTTGGCGGCGGCGATCTTCATCTCGTCATTGATGCCGGTCGCGCGCACGTCGAGCGCGCCGCGGAAGATGAAGGGGAAGCCGATGACGTTGTTGACCTGGTTCGGATAGTCCGACCGGCCGGTAGCGACGATCGCGTCGGGGCGCGCCGCCTTGGCGAGTTCGGGACGGATCTCCGGCTCCGGATTGGCCATCGCGAAGATGATCGGCGACGGGGCCATGTCCTTGACCATTTCGGGCTTCAGCGCGCCCGCCGCCGACAGGCCGAGGAACACGTCGGCACCGTGCAGCGCCTCGGTCAGGGTACGGCGCTCGGTGGCGGCGGCGTGGGCCGACTGCCACTGGTTCACGTCGTCGCGGCCCTGGTAGATCACGCCGGTGCGGTCGCACATGATGACGTTGGCGTGCGCCACGCCCATCGCCTTCATCAATTCAGTGCAGGCGATGGCGGCGGCGCCCGCGCCGTTGACCACGACCTTGACCTCCGACAGCTTGCGGTTGGTCAGCAGGCAGGCGTTGATGAGGCCGGCGGCGCAGATGATGGCGGTGCCGTGCTGGTCGTCATGAAACACCGGGATGTTCATGCGCTCGCGCAGCGTCTGTTCGATGATGAAGCATTCGGGCGACTTGATATCTTCGAGGTTGATGCCGCCGAAGCTCGGCTCCATCAATTCGACCGCGTCGATGAAGCGGTCGACATCCTCGGTCTTCAGCTCGATATCGATCGAATCGACGTCGGCGAATCGTTTGAACAGGACCGCCTTGCCCTCCATCACCGGCTTCGACGCCAGCGCGCCGAGATTGCCGAGGCCGAGGATGGCTGTGCCGTTGGAGATGACCGCGACCAGATTGCCCTTGGCGGTATAGTCGTACGCGCAGGCGGGATCGTCGTAGATCGCCTTCACCGGCACCGCGACGCCGGGCGAATAGGCAAGCGCGAGGTCGCGTTGCGTCGCCATCGGTTTCGACGCGATGATCTCGATCTTGCCCGGACGCCCTTCCGAATGGAACAGCAGCGCCTCGCGCTCGGAAAACTGGTCGGTGGTTTCGGACACTGGCGATCTCCCGTTTGGATCGGCTTTACGCAGGGGAAGACGGATCGGGCAAGGGTGAAGGTCGGTGCCGAACCGCTTTGACCCGCTTGCGCGGGGCACCGGCCGGACGGTATCGCCGCGCGATGGCAACCAAGGCTCGGGCGGACGATTCCCCCGCCCCCACCCCGATGATGCAGCAATATCTGGCGTTGAAGGCGGAGGCCGACGACTGCCTGCTCTTTTACCGGATGGGCGATTTCTTCGAACTGTTTCACGACGATGCGAAGATCGCCGCAGCCTGCCTCGACATCGCGCTGACCGCGCGGGGCGAGCATGAGGGCGCGAAGATCCCGATGTGCGGCGTGCCCATCCATGCCGCAGAAGGCTATCTGGCGCGGCTGATCAAGGCGGGACACCGCGTCGCCATCGCCGAACAGGTCGAAAGCCCCGAAGAAGCGAAACGCGCGCGCGGTTCCAAGGCGTTGGTGGCGCGCGCGATCGTCCGAGTGGTGACGGCGGGGACGCTGACCGAGGAAGCACTGCTCGACGCGCGCGCCGCCAACTGGTGCGTCGGCATCGGCGAGGCGGCAGGCGGGGTCGCCATCGCCGCCGCCGACGTGTCGACCGGACGGTTCGAGGTGATCGAAACCGACGCCGCCGGCCTGACCGCCACGCTCGCGAGGTTGCAGCCGGTCGAGGTGGTCGCGGCCGAGACCAGCGCCTTTGCCGAGGTCGCGACGTTGCTGCGCGCCAAGGCCGATTTCGACAGTGCGGCCGGCGAGGCGCGGTTGAAGGCGCTGCACGGTGTCGCCACGCTGGACGGGTTCGGGCAGTTTTCGCGCGCGGCACTGGCGGCGGCGGGCGGGCTGATCGCGTATCTAGACCATAATGCGCGCGGGCAGATGCCGTTCCTGCGCCCGCCGGTCTGCGCTGCCGATGGCCAGTGCATGGCGATCGATGCGGCGACGCGCGAGAGCCTCGAACTGACCCGCACCGCCGCCGGGGCGCGGGCGGGGAGCCTGCTCGCCGAAGTCGACCGGACGGTGACCGGCCCGGGCGCGCGGATGCTGGCGGGGGATATCGCCGCGCCGCTGATGGACCGGGCGGCGATCGAGGGCCGCCATGCGGCGATCGGCTGGGCGCATGACGATCCGGGCCTTCGCGACGAACTGCGCACGACGCTGCGCGCGCTGCCCGATATCGGGCGGGCGCTGGGGCGGATCGCGGCGGGGCGCGGGTCGCCCCGTGATCTCGGCCAGTTGCGCGACGGGTTGGGCGCGGCGTGGGCCCTCGGCCAACGGCTCGACAAGCTGGCGGAGGTACCGCCGCTGATCGCCGGACTGGCGCCGCGGCTGCGCGGGCATGGCGAACTGATCGACCTGCTGACGCGCGGGCTGGTACCGATGCCGCCGATCGATGCCAGCGCGGGCGGCTATATCGCCAGCGGATTCGACGCCGCACTCGATGCGCTGCGCGATACGGGGGCGGGCGGGCGGCGGGCGATCGCCGCGCTGGAGGCGCAGTATCGCGAGCGTACCGGAACGCCCACCCTCAAGATCCGGCACAACGGCGTGCTCGGCTATCATGTCGAGGTGCCGGCACGCGCCGCCGACAAGCTGATGGCGGCCGACAGCGGCTTCACCCATCGCCAGACGCTGGCCGGCGTCGTTCGCTTCAACGCGCCCGACCTGCACGAAGCAGCGCTGAAGGTGACGCAGGCCGGTGCCCACGCGCTCGCCGCCGAAGCCGCGCATCTGGAGGCGTTCACCGAGGCTGCGCTGGCGAACCGGGAAGCCGTCGCCGCGACCGCCGATGCGCTCGCGCGGATCGACGTGACGACCGCGCTGGCCGAACGCGCGGCGGAGGGCGGCTGGGCGCGGCCGGTGCTGGTCGATCATGCCTGTCTGGAGATCGTCGGCGGGCGGCATCCGGTGGTCGAAAGCGCAGTGGCGAAGAGCGGCGGACGGTTCGTCGCCAATGACTGCCGCCTGTCGGAACGCTCGCGGCTATGGCTGGTCACGGGGCCGAACATGGGCGGCAAGTCGACCTTCCTGCGACAGAATGCGCTGATCGTCGTGCTGGCGCAGGCGGGCAGTTTCGTGCCGGCAACCTCGGCGACGCTGGGGCTGGTCGACCGGTTGTTCAGCCGCGTCGGCGCGTCGGACAATCTGGCGCGCGGGCGATCGACCTTCATGGTCGAGATGGTCGAGACGGCCGCGATCCTCGCGCAGGCGACGCCGCGATCGTTCGTCATCCTCGACGAGGTCGGGCGCGGCACCTCGACCTATGACGGCCTCGCCATCGCGTGGGCAGTGGTCGAGGCGATCCATGAGGACAATCGCTGCCGCTGCCTGTTCGCGACGCATTATCATGAGCTTACCCGGCTGGCGGAACGTTGCGACGCGCTGTCGCTCCACCATGTCCGCGCGCGCGAATGGAAGGGCGATCTGGTCCTCCTCCACGAACTGGCCGACGGCCCGGCCGACCGCAGCTACGGCATCGCCGTCGCGCGCCTCGCGGGCCTGCCCCCCGCAACGCTGCACCGCGCCAAGGCGGTGCTGGCGAAGCTGGAAGCCGGCAAGGCCAAGACCGGCGGGATCGCCGCCGGACTGGACGACCTGCCCCTGTTCGCTGCGGTGGCGGCGGTGGAGGAAGTGCCGGTCGATGCGCTGCGCGAGACGCTGGGCGGGATGGACGTGGATGCGATGTCGCCACGGGAGGCGATGGAGGCGTTGTATCGGCTGAAGGAGTTGGTTTGATAGTGGAATAGAACAGCAGTCTATTACTATATCAGGACCGGTAAACCGACGCCGCCAAGAACATCTGCGCCGCGCTCGGCTTGGTTGCGCGGCGGCCGATGGCGTCGAAATAGCTGTCGGATGCGCTGCCGTTATTGCCGACATAGCCCATCTCGCGGCCGCCATGGCGGTACCAGATTTCGTGGGGGTCGCCGGTGGTGCGTTGGTGTCCGCCTCGTCGCGCTTGATGACCTGCCCGGCGAGATCGTTGACGACGGTCACCGTGCGCGAACGATCACCGCCGATCGACACCATATCGAGCTGGCTGACGCCGCTATAGGTATAGCTGGTGTAGGCGGCGTTGGCGTTCGTCTTGGTGGTGACGGTACCGGTCAGCTGCGCCGCGTCGCGCCATTCATAGCTGTTGGTGGTGGTCGTCGTCGTGCTGCTGCCGCCAGCGCGACGGCGGAACGCGCGAGATGCTCGACATGCGCCACCTTGCAGACCGGCATCTTCGGTCGGGGTGGATGCGGACCATTCATAGCGCGCAAGGGGGAATGTGCGATGGGGTATGGACGCACCTGGAGGCGTCCAGGGCGAACACCCTCGATTCGCGCTCCGTCTATGTCGCGATCAGTCGCACCCGACACGGTGCGGCCGTCTATACCGACAGCCGTGCCAGCCTCACCGGAGCCCTCGGCATCCGTGACGGCGCGCAGGTGGGCTCCATCGACGAAACCACAACGCGCGAGGCCGGCATTGATCTTGGCGAATGAAATTGCGGACTGGCAGCCATCGTCATCGTAAGGTCAAGTCGTCGTCCCTGCCGCAGCTTCCAAGAACGCACGACCCGTTCCTGCCTCGACTGCCGTCGCTAGGTCGCGACCAAAAGCACGCATGGCCGCCTCCCATTCGGGCATCGGCGCCAGCGTAGGTAGCGGACAGAGTTGCGTCCGCTCACAGAAATTGAGTGCCTCGGCATCACGGCCAAGCCAGGCATTCAAAATCGCGAGCATTGCCATGTTGTTGGTCGTATCTGGCATTGCCGAAGCCTCTGCCTCACACAGCCCTAGGATTTTAGCGATATCCAGAGGCTTGCGAATGTCGGGCTGAAACTGGTGCTCCATTGCAGAAACCGTAGACGCAAACTTGCGCTCATGCCAGCGGTACTCGATCTCGCGATGCTTAACATCGAGAACTTGAGGCAGCATCCGTATATGTGTTTCCGGTAGCACTAGCGAACTGATCCCATGCGTGGGCCGATAGGCAGCCGATCGCATCTTTTGAAACCAGATCATCTGTTGAATTGGGCCTTCGCGACGGATGAAGGCTGTTCCATCAACAAACATCACCCACTCGGGGAAACTGGCCGCATATTCTGCAACGACCTCCTTCAGCTCCGCCTTGGTGATCGGTGTATATTTTTTCAACAAAGCACTTTGCTTGTCGGTCATGGTTTCACCATCAGGATTGGAACGTTGGCACCGTTGGGGATACCGTTCTGGATTTGTGTGATACGTCCTCGTGAAAGCGTGGCATTGCCGAACTTATAATCCCATACCCCCGTCGGGCGGGCAAGTGGCCCCTCGACCACATCAAGCCGGATTGAGCCACTGGTGCTCATGCCTGACATCCACGGGCTACCACCTACATATCGCGCTTCAGCAGTCAGACCACGATCGCCGAACATACGTTGATAACGGTTCAGTACATCTTCAGCATAACCATGCTTTGCCGTTCCAGCGGCAGGTCCATTGCCCAGTCCATTTCGAATACCCCAATTGTCCGCGCGAGTGGCAATGCTCTGCACCAGATCGCCACTTGTGGCATATGGGCTGAACCCAAGACCGCGCGTGCCTGCACTCTCTGCAGCAGATACCCTTCCTAAACTTTTCCCGGACGAAGCTATTGCGCCTACACTACCCGTAACAGCGGCGCCGGCAACATAAGTGGTGATGCCCCTGACACTGCCCTCGTCAAACATTTGCCTCAATGGCTCGAGCGCGCCACGCACCAACAACATTGGATCGTTGGTTACCGCCTGCTTGAATCGTACAGTTTGCGCCAACCGATCCGCGCCTGCCTGACCCCCACGCAGAAGGTCAGACACGTATAGTCCAGCCGCGACCGGCGTCATGACGAGGTCCTTGAGACCACCCACGACATCCGTACCAAGATTAACAATACCGCTGACCAGCGTTGTTATCGCATTTTCGCGTAGCAACGTATTATATTGTGCGGGGCTGCCGTAATCATACCAAACAGGATCCTGATTTGGCAAACCTTCGTAGCGTCCAAATTGCATCCGCCCGGCGGCATCTTTTTGGAAATAGGGTTCAAAATAGTTAACATACTCGACGACACCGACTGCTTTTCCACTCGTCGGCCCACCTTGATATGTTGGCAAATATTCTCCAGTAACTGTTCCGGTCGGTGTAGTACCGGGCTTACCATTGGTAATATTTATTGCTGTTGCATTGACACCCACCGGAATTGCCGCCGCCTGCGACATCGCTGTTGTCAGATTTTGTGGCTGGGCTGGCGAACTAGGGCCGCCACCAGTTACATTGTCATTTGCAAGGAGTGGTCCCATGTCGATCGGGAGACGCGGGGACACCGCATCTGCAATCCCTCTCGTCACCAATCGCCCGATGGTCGCGCCGATCACATCGGGCAGCACCGCCATGATATTGTCGCCGAAGCTGGTGCCCGTCAGGATGCTGCGGGTTGCCGCGCCCGCGACGCCGGACGCATAACCGGCGAGTTCCTGACGCCACGCCGCCGTACTGCTACCGGCGACTGCTTGACCAATCCCGGCAGTTACGCCCGCTGCGGCTAATCCGGCCCAGTCGAACCGGCTCTGCTGCTTCGTTGCGATCGCAACGCCCTGCATCACCGCGTTGCCAACTACGCCGCGCACGGCCGCACCGCCGACACCGCTGCCCAGCGGAAGCGCCCCCAAGCTACCGCCGACCGCGGCACTCAGGCCGGCCATGGCGACGCCGCCCCAGCTGAACTTGTCCTGCAATCCTATGCCGATGGCGAGCCCCTGGCTCGCCGCCGAGCCTGCCATCGCTCCGGCGACGCCGGCCGCGATGGTACCGGTCAGGCCCAGCGCGGTGCCACTCGACGCAGCGAACGTCGCCAAACTCCCGGTACCAAGCGCGCCAAACGACCCGGCGAACGACGCACCCGTCGCGAGCGCGCCGATACCGGCCGTGGCCACCGCGGCGACGGCGATCGCAACCGCGGCAAGCAGAATGCGCCCGAACCCGCCGCACTTGTTGCTCTTCGCCTTCGGGTTCGGGTTCAGATCGCCGAGGACATCCGTTGGATCATAGGGCCGGTACGTATCTGCATTGTACGTCGAGCGGACCACGCCCGCCGGGATCGTCAGGACCTGACCGGCCACCAGCGCGCTGTCGGCACCCAGCCCGTTAGCTGTCGCGAGCTTGTACCAGAGCGATGCATCGCCCCAGACCTGATCGGCGATGCCGCTGAGCGTATCCCCGGCCTGCACCGTATAGCTGCGCCCGGCGCTGCCGGTCTCATAGCTGTTGATGCGATCGATCGTCTCGGCGAAATCGCTTCCGTGCGACTGGCCGCCAAGGGGGGAGAAGGTCGAGGTTTCGCTCGGCTTGGTTGCGCGGCGGCCGATGGATTCGAAATAACTGTCGGAGGCGCTGCCGTTATTGCCGACATAGCCCATCTCGCGGCCACCATGGCGGTACCAGATTTCGTGGGGGTCGCCGGTGGTGGCGTTGCTGTCCGCCTCGTCACGCTTGATGACCTGCCCGGCGAGATCGTTGACGAAGGTCACCGTGCGCGCACGATCACCGCCGATCGATACCATATCGAGCTGGCCGACGCCGCTATAGGTATAGCTGGTGTAGGCGGTGTTGGCGTTCGTCTTGGTAGTGACGGTACCGATCAGCTGCGCCGCGTCGCGCCATTCGTAGCTGTTGGTGGTGGTCGTCGTCGTACTGCTGCCACCGTTGACGGTCGTGGTTGCCGTGACCTTCTTTACCGCGCCGAGTGCATAGTCGGTGCCGGTGCCATAGTCGGTGCTCGTCCTGGTGTTTATCGTGTCCGTGCCCTGCTTGGTCACGGTCGTTTCAGCGACGATCTGGCCCCGGCCACTGCCGTCGTAGGTAACGATCCGGTCGTAGACCGCCTCATTACCGCCGCGCCGGTCAGTCTGACGGGTCAGCCGGCCCAGTACATCATATTCGTAGCCGGCCGCTCCGACCGTCGTAAAAATCTCGTCCGGCGTGACCGTCCCGTCCTCATTTTCGTAATAGCCGGTCTGTTCGGACAGGACGGTCGAAACCTGTCCATCATTGCGCCAAGAATAGGTTTCGCGCCGTTCCGCCGCATACGCGACGCGGATGATCCGGTCGCCACCGGGCAACGCGGCGGCGCGGATTGCGCGGGGGTCATTACCGCCGCCGTAGTTTGGGTCGCGGACAAAGGCATAGCCGGTGAAGCTGGTCAGCGCCATCGCCCGGCTGCCATCGACGCGATAGGTAATTTCCGTGCCGCTGCCGCGTTCGATGCCGCTCGCACCCATGCGACCACCGTCCAGCGTCACCCGGTTCATCGCATCGTAACGGAACCAGCGTTCCTCGGTTTTGGTCGACGCGACGCCTCCGAACTGGTTCAGCGTCGCGCGCGTCGCGATCGTCTGCAGGATGTTGCCGTTCCGGTCGTAGGCCCAGCCCATCGATGCAGCGGGCAGCGCATCACTGGTATCCGCCCAACTGCGCATCCGGTTCTGCATGTCGAAGATCGCTTCCGACCGACGGTACACCACATTGTCGCGGGTGAAGGTCTCGGTCAGCCGATTGCCGACCTGATCATAGCCGAAGGTGGCGACGGAGCGGACGGTGCCCGACCCCATGTCGCTGGTCTGCGTGGCGAGCAGGCCGGTGTTGAGCCACGCGAAGGTCTGCGTCTCGAGACCGATGATCGTCGCCACCCGTCCGGCCTGATCATAGCTGGTAGTCGCGACGTTGCCGCCCATGTCGGTGCGCGACGTCAGGCGGCCGAACGTGTCCTTGGACTCGATCGTCTGCTTGCTGTTGGAGAAGGTGGTGGTTTGCCGCCAGCCGCCGGTGACGCCCAGACCGCTGTTGATGGCGCTATCCCACGCATAGGCGTTGGTCGTCACTTCCCCGCCAAAGGCGCGGCTGGTCGTGACCCGTCCGGCCACATCGTAATCGGTGGTCTCGCGGTCGGTCGTGGCGCGGCCGGTCTGGCTGTGCGTCAGGCGGCGACCGAGCGAGTCATAGGTATAGCTGTGGGCGATGTCGCGGCTGTCGACGTTGCTGGTGTTCAGCAACCGCCCGAGCTTGTCATAGCTCATATAGGTCGCGCGGCCGAGTTCGTCGGTCCGTTTCACCAGATTCCCGGCATCGTCGTATCGCTGAAAGACCCGGCCGCCATCGGCATGGTATTCGGCGGTGACCAGTTCGGCGGCACCGCCATAGCCCGTGCCACCCGCCAGCCGCCGGGTCGCGAGGTTGCCGTTGCCGTCCTTTGCGCCGGCCAATCGCCCCGACAGGTCATAATAGCGATATTCGAAAATGCCGGTTCCGTCGATATCGGCACCCAGCACGACCGGGCGGGCGATCGAGGTTACCCGACCCATCCGGTTATAGCCGTAATAGGTCGTGGCATCGCGCGCGTCGGTCTCGCTCGCGACTTCGCCGAACGCGGTGTAGCTGCGCGATGTGCGCAGATCGGTACCACCGGTCACGCCGCTGGCGAGTTCGCGTTGCAGGCTGTGGACGCGGGTCACCTGTCCGCGCGCGTCATATTGGGTGGCGGTCGCCACGATGCCGTTGGCGGGATCGCCGAGCGCACGTCCGTCGAGGGTCGAGATGCGCAGGACATTGCCGAGCGACAGGTTCTGGATATTGGCGCTGCCGTCGCTTGCGAGCGTCAGCGTCTGGCGGCCGGCACCGTCATACAGGAAATACCGCCACGTTCCGTCGCCGCCGGTGCTGCGCCATGCGCGTCCGGCATCGTCATATTCATGCTGCTCCTGCACCGAGTTGCCGATCGAGCGGGAGACGAGTTCGCCAAAGACGTTGTAGCTGAACGTCGTTTCCGGCGGCGCGCCGGCCGTGGTCAGGCTGGTGAAACCGGCGCTCGACTGCGTCCAGTTGGTGGCGGATATTTGTCCGCGCAATCGACCGACATTGTCGTAGCGATAGATGGCCCCTTCGCGCAGGACCGAACCGGCACTGTTGCGGCGCGAATAGGCCTCCGCGACCATGTTGCCGACGCGGTCGTAGAAATAGAAGCGCGTCGACCCCATCGCGTCGGTCATCGCGACCTTGCGACCCACCGCGTCATACCGGTTGGTGGTGACGCGATCGGTGCTGCCGACGACCCCCTCGACGGTGCGAACCAGATTGTCGTTGCCGTCGTAGTAATAGGTGACCTGCGGGATCGCTTCGTCGGTGGTGCTGTTGATGAGGTTGGGGCGCTGTTCACCGATCAGCCGGCCGATACGGTCATAGGTGTAGAGGGTGGTATCGCCGGTCGCCTCGCGCTTCGAGGTGACGAGGCCGAGACCGTTATAGCTGTAGGTGATCCGCGCATCGCCGCTGACGTCGGTCAGTGCGCCGGTCGTCGGATCGACGCTCCACGCCGCAACGTCCTTGCGCGTTTCAGTCAGGCGGCGGCCGTTGCGGTCATAGCTGAATTCGGTCACGCGGTCGTCGGCGTTGACGGTCCCCTGCGGCCGGCTGGCTTCGGTCGCATCGGTAACCGCCACGGCGTACCGGCGTTCGGCAAGCGCGTTACCCTCGGCATCGAGGGTCCATTCGGTCAGAAACCCTTCCTGATCGACCTGCGCTGTCTTGCGGCCCAGTGCGTCGTAATAGGACAGGATCGATGCGCCGGTCGCATCGGTGCTGCGCACGGCATTGCCGGCCGCATCATAGGTGACGCTCTGCGTCACCGTGCCGAAGCCGTAGACATAGGTGCCGATGGCCGCATCCCACGCACCGGTGCGGATATTGGCCATGCTGCTCGACAACCGCCGTCCGAGCACGTCGTTGGCGTAGGTCGTCTCGCGATAGTCGCCGGTCGCGGCCGGGCGGGTTTCGGTGGTCAATTGCGACGTGGTGACCGCGGTCGCATAAGCGCGGCTGCGGATCAGCCCGCCATTCTTGTCGTACGCATAGGTGACATACGCCCCCGCGGCATCGACCTCGCCATTCTTGCGGTCGAGCGCGTCGTAATAGAACCAGCTGTGACGCCCCTGGGCGTCGGTACGGCGGGTGAGATTGCCGTGACGGTCGTAGAGATATTTCTCGGTCGGCTGTGCGGTACCCGCGTTCGCGCTCGAGCCGGGCACGCCGTAATCGACGGCCATGCCACGCTTTTCGATCAGGCGGTCGAGGGCGTCATAGCTATAGTCGGTGGTCCGCTGTTCGGTCAGGCTCCACGCCTCTATCATCCGTGTACGATTGCCGCGCGCGTCATATTCGTAGTGGGTGACAACGCCGCCCGCCTCCTGTGCACCAGCGACGAGTTGAGTGTTGGGCGCACGTCCCTCGCCCGCACCATAATTGGCGTAATGTTCCAGCGGATTGATACCGGCAGCGGCGACGTCGGGATTGCTCGCCAGATAATAGCGCGTGTCGAAGTCGGCGTTCGGATTGCGGCCTTCCCGCCAACCGGAATTCTGCCAATGCGCGCGCAGCGCTATCGGATCATTGGCGATGCCGGCCAGATCGTCATAGGTATTTGCGTAATAGAACGGATCGAATTCGGAAATCTTCGATGTCTTGGCACGAGCAAAGCCGCTGGCGTCCGATGCCGTCTTCGCTACGTTCTCGGCAAATACCTGTCCACGGCGATCGTAAAAGCGGAAGGTGACGCCGCCCAGCTTGTTCGTGGCCTGCACGACTTCGCCGAAGCTGTTGTAGCGGCTGTTCTCGCTGAACCCCTCCGCATCGATCGTTCGCACGACGCGGCCGACCTTGTCGTAAACGAACTGGGTGACCGCGTCCTTCGCGTCGGCCGCGACGGTGGGCAGCGTCCCGATCGCGGCGGCGTTGCCCGCGCGCTGTTTGCGGCGGATGACGGTCGCGATCTGGTCGAACGCGGTGTAGCTGGTTTCGGTGACGTAATTTTCGGCATCGCGGACCATCACGACGCGGCCAGCGGCATCGTAATAGCTGTAGGTCGTTCCGCCGCGTTCGTCGACGATCCGCACCCGCTGTCCGAACGAGTCATAGTCGTAGGACTGGACCTGTCCCAGCGCGTTGGTGCGCGTCAGCATCCGCCCTTCGCGATCATAGGTGAAGCTGGTGGTGCTGGTTCCGTCGGGCGCGACCTGGGTCAGCAGGTTGCCGAACCCGTCATAGGTATAGCGCGTGGTCGACTGGAGACCGTCGGCATCGGCGATCCGGGTGACGACCCGGCCGGCGGCGTCGTAGCCGAGCTGGGTGCGGACCTGATCGACCGTGCCATAGGCCTCGGTCGTCGACTGGACGGTGCCGTTGACGTTGTAGGTGTAGCGGGTGACCGTGCCGGCGGCATCGGTCGTTTCGAACACGCGCCCGGCCGCGTCGTAGCTCGTGGTGGTGACGACGCTGGTGCCGGTTTGCCACGCGGCGACGCTGGCGATCGTCGTCGCATCGGTGGCGCCGGCCATCGCCGTGTCGAACCGGACGACCGCGACGACCCGCCCGCCTGCGTCGTAATCATAGCGGCTGACATAGCCCATCGGATCGACGGTGAAGCGCAGTTCGCCGCGCGCGGCATAATAGCTGCGGGTGACGCGGGTATCACCATGGCCGCCATTCGCGGTCGCCCACGCGGCCATCGTCTCGTGCGCCGGCAGGGTGGTGGTGGCGTAGCTTGCGACGAAGCGCGTCGTCTTCACGACATTGCCGCTGCCGTCATAGCCATAGCCGGTCACCGACCCGGCCGCGTCGATCGCGAAGGTCAGGTTGCCGCGGTCGTCATACACCGCGAAGCTGCGGCGATTGGCGGGGTCGTCGGTCGCGCCGACCGTGGCAAGCCCCTGTACGACCGTGGCCATGCTGTAGCTGGCGAGCGGCGCGATCGGGCGTGCATAAGCGATCGTCTGGCGGACCTTGCCGGTCGCATCGCCCGCACGTGCGCCGGCATAGACATATTCGGTGACGCGTTGGACGGTATCGACGGTGAAGCGCAGCAGCCCCTGTCCGTCATAGACGTAGCGGACGGTGCGATCGTTCGCGTTGGTGCCGACATCGGACAGCAGCGCGGTGAAACTGGCGGAGGTGCGCAGCGTATCGGTCACGCGCTTGGCGAAGCTGGTCGCCGATACGCGGTTCCCGGCGGCGTCATAGGTCGACCGGCTGAGATACCCCTCCCCGTCGAGCGCGCCGATGACGTTGCCGTCGCGGTCGTAGAAGGTGCGGCTGACACTGTCGCGCGCGGCGTCGGCGGTGGGACGGGTGACGGCGGTCGGCAGCGTCGTCTTCAGCGCATCGACTGCGACCCGGTTGGCATAGCCGGTTTCGCGCAACAGCCGGCCGGACGCGTCATAGTCATAGACGACGCTCGCCCCGGTGGCGTCGATCCGCTGCAACACGCGGCCTTCGCGGTCATAGACGACCCAGTTCCAGCGATCGGCTGCGCCCGCCGCCGGGCGGATGGTGGCGACATCGATATCGACCGCCGGATCGGCCAGCCGCGCCATCTGTTCGGCGGACAGCGCGGTGCTCCAGCCGATCGTCGCCACCAGCCGGTCGTTCTGGTCATACCGATATTCGGTCAGTTGACCGAGCGGGTCGACCTCGCCCGTCTTTCGCCCGGTCCGGTCGTAGACGACGTAGCGGTTCTGGCCGAAACTGTCGGTCGCGATGCGCACCCGGCCGGTGCGGTCGTAGCGATAGCCGGTGGTGCCGGTACCGCTATAGCTGCCCGCTTCGCTGGCCGAAACCAGATCGCCCGCGCGATTGTACGTCGATGTCTGCACCGCGCCGCTGGCCAGCGTCACGACCGTCTGCGCGCCGGCATCGTTGAACGCGATCGACGTCTGACCGCCACGCACGTCGGTCGACCCGATCATCCGACCCAGCCCGTCATAGACGAACAGTTCGCGCTGCCCGCCGGTGACGCGTTCGAGCAACCGGCCCGACGCATCGCGGACGAACACGGTTTCGGTATAGCCCTGCGTCGTCAGCGGTTCGCCACTGGCGTCCGCCGCACCGTCGCGCACGATCCGCGACACTTCGCCGCGCGCGTCATATTCGTAGCGGACGATCATCCGCGCCGATTTGGCCGACAGTCCGCTTACCCAGCTGTTCAGCGCGGCTTCGGTCATCGCCACCGACGTCGACGGGATATCGGCGGTGAAGCTGTCGGTACGGATCAGCAGCCCGTTGGCGTTGTAAGTGTAGCGCGTGACTCGCCGTTCGGCCGAGACCGTGTACCGCAGGCGATTGGCGCTGTCGTAGACGTTGTTGCTGGCCACCGTCTCGGCGGCACCTGCGGACACGGCGCTGGCGGAGGTGCGCAGCAACTGGTTCTTTGCATCATAGGTGCGGGTGACGACGTTGCCGAGCCGGTCGGTGGTGGTCAGCAGATTGCCCGCCGTGTCATACGTCATCCTGGTGATGCCGCCCGACGGATCGGTGACCGTCGCCACGTTACCGGTGCTGGTATAGCTGAACTGCGTTACCTGTTGCGCCGCGCCCGCTTCGGTCGCGGGTGCGGTGATCTTCGTCAGCAGGCGCGACGTTTCGGGCTCGTCGACCGGACCGATCAGGTTGACGCCCGCCACGATGACCCCGGCCCCGGCCGGTTCATCGGCCCCCAGCGCGACGAACAACCGGGCATAGGCGGAATCGTCGCGGGCATAGGTGCGGGTCACGAGGATCGTGGTCGCCTCGGTCGCCGACAGGCCCCGCACCGAATAGAAGCCGCCGGACAGCGGATCGACCGCTCCCGGCCCCGACAGCACCCGCGCACTGGACAGGTCGTCCGGCCCCCACGCCGACGTGGAACCGCCCAGCCCCAGATGATGGCCCTGATCGAAACCGGTCGCCTTCAACGTGATGACGAAGCTGTACGTCTCGCCCGCCTTGGCGGTGAAGGTACGTTGCAGGTTCGCGGCAGTGGATGCGGTCTTGACGGTGAATTTATACGCCGCCGCGCCGTTGATGGCGGGTTCGGTCGCGCGGTTCAGGTTGCTCGCGGTCCATTTGGTCGCGTTCATCCGGTCGAGCGACGACGCGTCGGTACTGCGAACCAGCGTCTGGCCCCCGGCGATCAGCGAGGTTCCGGCGCGGTAATTACTGCCTTCGTCGACGTAGAAATACGCGCCGCCCGATCCGGTCTTGTCATAGGTGCGCGTGATCTCGACCCGCGTGCCTTCCGTCGGCGACAGGCCGACAACGCGCCAAAAGCCGCCATTGATATGTTCGATCGTCCCCGGACCCGATACGATCCGCGCGACGGAAATGCCCGGACCACCCCAGCCGGTCTGGTCCGAATACAAACCCAAATTCTGGGTAGTGATGTCGCCAACTGCCTTCAGGCTGATGCCGAAGGTCATCGTTTCCCCGGCGGTAACGGGAAAACCTTGTGAGATACCAGCCCATTGACCGCCAGTCTGGACCGTATAGCGCGTGGCCGCCGCACCATTGATGGTGTCGGCTTGCCGGGTCAGATTGCCGCTGTCCCACGTTCCGCCGGCAAGCGCGAAGTCGCCGCCTGCGAAATCCAGCCGCGTCATCTGCCCCGCCGGATCGATGATGGTGGTATTGTCCGCGTTATAGCTCAATCGCGTCACGCGCGTTGCCGAACCGTCGACAGTCTGCGTGACCGCGGTAACCCGCCGGTACTTGTCGTATTCGAAATCGACGCGCGTGCCGTCGGTCTGCGCGACCGACGCGATCAGGCGGGTATCGCCGATATAGGTATAGGCGCTGCCATAGCTCTTGCCGTCGGCGACGCTGTTGTCGGCCGGGGTCAGATCGACGGTCGCGTTACCCAACCGGCCGAGGCTGTCATAGGCGTAGCGGGTGCGCGTCTGCATCCGCTCGACTCCGCCCTGCATCGTGAAGGTGCGGATATCGGTGATCGCATTGCCGCTGTATCCATATTGGATGCGTTCGCCGTTGGCGGTGCGCAGGTCGGTCAGCTTGCCATCGGCATAGGCGAAGGTGAGCGCATTGCCGCTCGGATCGCGCTGTTCGGAAATGTAGCTGTGGTTGCGGTAGTTATAGCCATAGGTTTCGACGACCTGGCTGTCGCCATCGGTCCATTTCCAGCCATCGGCGGTGCTGTAGGTGATCGTGTCGTGTGCGCCCGCGCCATCGGTGGTGCGATAGGCGGTGCCGTTCCAGACATAGGTGAACACCGAACCGTCGGCGGAAGCGCGCTTCACGGTCGAGCCGAAGGTGTTGACCGTTCCGGTCAGCCCGTACAGGCTGCGATCGGTGCTCTGGCGCCAATTATCTCCATTTTCGTCGGAAAGATCGCCCTGACTGTTATAGGTCCGGCTGATCGCCGCATCGGGGCCACGCCCGAGCAGCAATTCGTCCTGCTGCATCAGCATCAGATTGCCGTTGGCGGCGTTCAGCAACAGCTGTTCGCCCGAGCGGCCGAGCGCCGCCTGCCCCAGCGTTCCCGCCCCGCCCAGCACATTGCCCGAACCGCGCTCGAACCCCGTTCCCGCGCCCGTGAAAATGGCCACCATGGTCGCAAATCCCCCAAGAAAATGGGCAGCCGGCGCGTGGGCCAACCGCTCTTGAAAGCTTTGTCGGGGAGGTTTTTCGTTCGTTTAGGACGAAGTTCGACGGGCACAATCGACGGCGTCGCGGTAGATGGACGGCGGGGGCGGAGCCGGGGCTTCGCCGACAGGCGGGATGATCGATGGAAGCCGACCGGGCGCTCAATCTGCTCGACGACATGCTGTGGCAGTCGCTGATGGTGGCCGCGCCGATCCTGATCGCGACGCTGGCGATCGGCATCGTCGTCAGCGTGTTTCAGGTCGCGACGCAGATCCAGGAGGCGACCCTCAGCTATGTGCCCAAGCTGCTGGTCGCGGCGGGGCTGCTGATCCTGCTCGGCCCATGGATGATGACGCGGATGACCGATTTCGCACGCGGCCTGTACCTTGCCATCCCGGCGCTGGTGAACTGATGGAGTCACTTCTTCCGCAAGCGGTGGCGACGCTGCTGCTGTCGCTACGCATCGTGCCGACGCTGGCGTTCGCGCAACCGTTCACGCTGATCCGCATTCCGGCGATCGTGCGGGTCGGCCTCGCCATCGCGCTTTCCGCATGGCTGGTCGCGGGCAATCCGGCGGCGACGTGGCAGGCCGCGCCGCCAGCCGGCGGGCTGATCGCGCTGGCGGCGGGCGAATTGCTGTTCGGCACGACACTGGCGCTGGCGTTGCAACTGGCGTTCGCGGCGTTGCTGGTCGCCGGGCGGACGATCGATATTCAGGCGGGGTACGGCCTTGCCGTGCTGGTCGATCCGGCGACGCGCGCGCAATTGCCGCTGGTCGGCACCATCTTCGCCTATGCCGCCGGCGCGATCTTCTTCGCCACCGACGGCCCGGCGCGGTTGCTGGCAATCTGGGCGGCGTCGCTCGAACGGGCACCGATGGGCAGCGCGCTGACGGCGACCGATCCTCAGATCCTGATCGGCTATGTGTCGGGCGTGTTCCTGATCGCGCTGGGGCTGGCGGGGTTGTTGCTGGTCGTGCTGCTGGTGCTCGACCTCGCCATCGCGTTCATGTCGCGCACGCTGCCGCAGATGAACGTCCTGCTGCTCGGCTTTCAGGTGAAGACGCTGGCAACGATGATCGTCCTGCCGATCGCGCTGGCGCTGTCGGGATCGCTGTTCGTCACCATCCTGTCGAGCGCGTTCGATACCATGGCGCGGATCGGCTGATGGCCGAACAGGACCAGAATCGCGGCGAGGCACCGACCCCGTTCAAGCTGCAAAAGGCGCGCGAAAAGGGCAATGTCGCGCGCAGCATCGAACTGGGCTTTCTCGCCAGCCTGATGACGCTCGCCGCCTATGCGCTGATCGCCGGGCCGGCGCTGATCGCGACGCTGGCGCAGGCGATGCGGATCGCACTGGCCGGCGGATTTGCCGGCGCGAGCGGGCCGGGTGGTGCGGCGGAGATGCTCGGCACGCTCGGTCGCCGGACGATCGCGCCGGTCGCGTTGCTGGGCGGCACGATGGCGGGGATCGTCATCCTGCTCGAACTCCTCCAGTTACGCGGGTTCCTGCTGACCTTCCACCCGCTCAAGCCCGACTGGAGCCGACTGAACCCGGCCAAGGGGATTAAGCGGCTGTTTTCGCTCAAGCTGCTCCAGGAAACGCTGAAGAGCATTCTGAAATTCGCGCTCTATGCGACCGCCACATGGATGGTCGCGCGCTGGGCGGTGGCGCATCTGGCCGAAAATGCGACCGATGGCGACCGGCTGGTCGCGATGATGGAGGCCGCCGGACTGCGGCTGGTGTTCGCGTTCCTGATCGTCGCGGTCGGTATCGCGATACTCGACCAGATCCTCGCGCGCGACGAGTTCACCCGGCAGATGCGGATGAGCCGCCGCGAGGTGACGCGCGAGGCCCGCGAACGCGAGGGCGAACCGCGCCAGAAACAGCGCCGCAAGGAACTGCACCGCGAGATGGCGGCGCAGGGCAAGGGCAGTTTGGACGGGGCCGACCTGCTGGTGGTGAACCCCGAACATTTCGCGGTGGCGCTGCGCTATGACGAAGGCGCGATGATCGCGCCCGAAGTCGCCGCCAAGGGCCGCAACCTGCACGCGCTGCGGCTGCGCGAGGACGCCATCCGCCGGGGCGTGCCGATCATCGCCGACCCGCCGCTCGCCCGCGCGCTGTTCCGCGCCGGTACGGTGGGCAGCGCCATTCCGCCCGACCGCTACGCTGCGGTCGCCGACCTGTATATCGACCTTCGCCGCGCCCGCGCGGTCTCACTGGGCTGACCCACTATGTCGACCGGCATCCTGCCGCGCCTTTCCGCATTCCCCGCCGCCAATCGCGATCTGGCGCTCGTCGCCGCGACGATCGGCATCCTCGTCATCCTGTTCGCGCCGATCCCGCCGGCGCTGCTCGACCTCGCGATCATCGCCAATTTCGGGCTGGCGCTGACGATCATGCTGCTGACCTTCTATGTCGGCAAGCCGGTCGAATTCTCGACCTTCCCGTCGCTGTTGCTGGTCGCGACGCTCTATCGCCTGTCGCTGAACGTCGCGGCGACCCGCCTGATCCTGACCGGCGGCGATGCCGGGGCGGTGATCGGGTCGATCGGCGCGTTCGCGGTGCGCGGCAATTTCGTCGTCGGGCTGGTCGTCTTCGCGATCCTCGTCGTCGTGCAATATGTCGTCATCACCAGCGGCGCGCAGCGCGTGTCCGAAGTCGCCGCGCGCTTCACGCTCGATTCGATGCCCGGCCAGCAGATGAGCATCGACGCCGACCTGAACATGGGCCTGATCGACCGCGACGAAGCCGTCGCGCGTCGCAAGGGGCTGGAAAAGGAAGCGTCCTTCTATGGCGCGATGGATGGTGCCTCCAAATTCGTGAAGGGCGACGCGATCGCCGGGATCATCATCCTGCTGATCAACATCATCGCCGGCTGGATCGTCGGCGTGACGCAGATGGGCATGGAATGGAGCGACGCGCTCGGCCATTTCACGCTGCTGACCATCGGCGACGGCATCGCGACGCAGCTGCCCGCGCTCATCATCTCGATCGCGACCGGGATCATCGTCACCCGCTCCGCCTCCGACCGCGAATTGTCGACCGAGGTGTTCCGCCAGCTCGGATCGGTGCCGCGCATCCCGCTGATCGTCACGGCTGTGTTGAGTGCCTTGCTGCTGCTGCCCGGTATGCCGAAATGGCCGATCATCGTCATCGGCACCCTCGCCTTCGTCGCGTGGCGACGCATCCGCAAGGCGGCGGCAGAGGCGGCGGCGGAGCCGGTCGACGAGGAAGTCGCGGCGGAATCGACCGCGTCCCCCGCGCTCGAAATCCGGCTGGGCGAGGCGCTGTCGAGCGCATGGGTCGGCGATGGCGCGCTGGTGATGGACCGGATCGCCGGACTGCGCCGGGTGCATGAGGAACAGTTCGGCCTGCCCTTCCCCGCCGTGCGGCTGGAGGATGGCACGGGGCTTGGCAGCCATGGCTATGAAATCCGCCTGTTCGGCGCGCGCTATGGCGCGGGCGACATCCACCCCGATCAGGTGCTGGCGGTTGCCGGACAGGGGCAGAAGCCTGCGATCGACGGTATCGCCACCACCGACCCCGCCTTTGGCCTGCCGGCGTGGTGGATCGACCCCGCACAGGCCGATGCGGCAAAGGCGGCGGGCTGCACGATCATCGACCCGCTGACCGTACTCGCCACCCATTTCGGCGAGATCGTGCGCGGGGAGGTCGGCACGCTGCTGACCCGCGCCACCGTCGTCGGCCTGCTCGACGGGGTCCGGCGGCGCCAGCCGGGGCTGGTCGAGGAACTGGTGCCGCAAACGCTGTCGGTATCCGACGTGCAGCGGGTGTTGCAGGCGTTACTGGCCGAAGGGGTGTCGATCGCCAATCTCGACCTGATCGTCGAGCATCTGACCGACCTTGCCCGCACGCAGAAGGACCCGATCGAACTGACCGAGCTGATCCGCCAGCGGATGAGCTATGCGATCTGCCACCAGTTGCGCGGTCGCCATGGCGATCTCGCAGTATTGAGCCTCGACCCGCGCCTCGAAAACCAGCTGGCCGCCAGCATCGGCGCGGCGAGCGGCGGCGGGTCGATGGCGGTCGAACCACGCCTCGCCGAACAACTGATCCGCCGACTGATGCCGTTGACCGAAGCGATGTTCCAGCAAGGCCGCGCGCCGGTGCTGCTGTGCGGGGCGGAACTGCGCCGCCACCTGAAGACGTTGACGCGGCGGAGCCTGCCGACGCTGTCGGTCCTGTCGGTCGCCGAAATTCCGATGCGGATCACGCTCAAATCCTTCGATATCGTCCGGTTGGACCAGGGGACATGATGACCGAATACGACCAGCTTGCCGGCTTCCTTGCCGTCGATCCCGCCAATGTCGCGCTGCTGGCCGACACCGCCCACGCCGCCATCGCCGCCGGCCGTCCGGCCGAGGCCCGCGCGCTGATCGAGCGGCTGCGCGCGATCGAGGGGCCGTCGCCCGCGATCGATCACCTGACCGGGCTGGCGGCGATGACGGAACGGGATTGGGCCGGAGCCGCCACCGCATTCCGCACGCTGACCGGTGCGGGTGTCGACGCGCCGGGCGTGCGCTATAATCTCGCCCGGTCGCTGGCGATGCAGGGCGAAACCGACGAGGCGTTGGCGTTGCTCGACGACGATCTCGCCACCGAGTTGCCGCAGGCGGCAAAGTTGCTGATCGGCCTGCTCCATGATCGCGGCGAGATGGACTGCGCCGAGGCGGTCGCGCGCATGGCGTTCGACTGCTTTCCCGATCATGCCGGCGTCAACGCTGCGATCTCGACGCTGGCGATCGATCTGGAAGACCTCGACCTCGCCCGCGCTGCCGCCGATCGGGCGGGCGATCATCCGGAGGGGCTGGTGACGCAGGCGACACTGGCGATGGAGGCGGCCGATCCGGTGGCGGCAGGGGCGCTGTTCGACCGGGTGCTGGCGGTGCAGCCGAACCATCCGCGCGCGCGGGTCGGGCGCGGGCTGCTGGCGCTATCGGGGCAGGATGCCGCTGCCGCGACCGCCGATCTCGATCGCGGGGCGGAAGGGTTCGGATCGCATCTCGGGTCGTGGATTGCCGCCGGCTGGGCGCATCTGCTGGCCGGCGATGCAGCGACGGCGCGGTTGCGGTTCGACCGGGCGCTGGCGATCGACGATAGCTTCGCGGAAGGCCATGGATCGCTGGCGGTGCTCGACCTGCTCGCCGGCGACCTCGACGCCGCCCGGCGGCGCACGGCGGTGGCACTACGGCTCGACCGGGAGAGTTTCGCCGGCGGACTGGCGGCGGCGATGCTGGCGGCGGGCGACGGCGACGTCGCCACGGCCGAGCGGATCGTGAAGCTCGCGCTCTCCACCCCCCTCGACGATCGCGGCACCACCATCGCGCAGGCGCTGGCCCGGATGGGTGGGCGGGGGTAGCGGCGGATACTCCCAGCCTATGCCGGAACGACGACGATGGGTCATCGACCCTACCGCCCCCGCATCGCCGCCGCCGCCCGGTCGATCAGTTCATGCCCGCCCGGCATCTCACCGACGATCCGCAAGACGTCGTCGAGCACCGCACCGAATGCCGCGTCGTTGGCGACCGCTTCGCCCAGTTCCTCGGTCAGCAGGCCGTGGACCACGGCGCGGCGGCGCTCATCCTCGCCCAGCGCGTCGAACCCGGCCATCGCCCGCAACCGGTCGACCGGACGGGCATCACCCCTGCCCGCCGCCCGGCTCGACCGATCCGACCGGTCGCGCGCCAATCGCGCCAGTTTCGCGCGCAACAGCAACAGGACATGGTCGGTGGCCGCGACCTTCAATGCAGGCTGCCCCGCCCCAGCTGCCCCAGCAGGAACGAGGTCGGCGACGCTTCCTCCGCTTCGGCGGCGGGGTTCAGCAGCGGCCGGCACTGGTCGATGATCAGCTGCATGTCGTGGTTCAGCGGCGGCGTCTCGGCATTGGCGGCGATCCCGCCGTCCAGCGCCGCAATCGCGTCGGCGAACCGGTCGTGGATCAGGTGGATCAGCCCGGTCACGAACTGCCGCAGATAATGGTCGTCGGGCAGCGTCGACAGCTTTTCCCACGTCGCCTGCGCCCGCGCCGGCTCGCCCGACGTCAGCTCGAAGAAGCCAAGCTGAAACCGCGCCAGCGCAAAGTCGGGTGCCAGCGCCACTGCTCGCGACAGCGCCGCATGCGCCTCGATCGGGCGGGCGCTGCCGGCCAGCATCGATCCGCGAAAGAAATGCAGCCGCGCATCGCCCGGATGCGCCGCGATCAATCGTTCGGCGAGCGGCAGCGCATCGCCGGGGGAAGCCGCCGCCACGGCAAGCAACTGGCGGATATCATCGTCTTCGCACATCATCCTATCTCCGATAGCCGTGCAGCCGTCGCCGCAACCGGCCGAGCGCGGCGGCGTGCAGTTGCGACACCCGCCCCTTCGACAGGTTCAGCAGGTCCGCGATCTGGGCGAAACTGACGCCCGCTTCATAATGTTGGCGGATAATCACCGCCTCCCGCTCGGGCAATTCGGCGATGCCGCCGGCCAGCAGCGCGTGAAGTTCGCGCCATTCGAGGCTCTGATAGGCATTGGGCCGCGGGTCGATGCCGTCCGCACCGACGACCAGTGCGCTGCCCTCCAGCATCAGCCCGATGGCGAGGCCCGATACCAGTGCCGCCAGCGCGGCGACTGGATCGTCCTCCTCGCCCCGCCGCAGCGAACGGACGCGATCGGTCTCCGCCCGGCGACGCTGTGAGAAGGTCGCGTCGCTCTCGCTCATCCGCGCCGAACCGTCGGCGATGCTGCCGACGATCCGCCGCCGGGCATAGGCCCCGAACGGAATGCCGCGCAGCGGATCGTAGCGGTCGATCGCCTGCAACAGCCCCTCATAGGCGAATTGCTCCATATCCCCCAGATCCGCGCCATATTTCGGGCGTCGGCCATGCTGCCGCCGGGCGATGGCGCGGGCGAGCAGGCGATAGCGGGTGAAGATCTGCTCGCGACAACGCTTGTCGTTCTCGAAACGCAGCCGCCGCCACAGCGACGCCTCGACGCGCGGCGGCACCAGCAACAGGTCGAACCCCGTTCGGCGCATCATCGGAAACTGCCGAGCACCCCTTGCAGCACCAGTCCCCACCCATCGATCAGTACGAACATCAATATCTTGATCGGCAGCGAGATCGTCGCGGGCGGTACCATCATCATGCCTAGCGCCAGCAGGATGCTGGCGACCACCAGGTCGATCAGCAGGAACGGCAACAGGATGACGAACCCGATCGTGAACGACACGCGCAGTTCGTTGAGGATGAAGGCAGGGGCGAGCTTCAGCGTCTCGACGTCCTCGGCCCGGCGGGGGAGCGGCGTGCGGCTGATCGCGTAGATCGATTCCAGATCGGCATCGCGCGTCTGCGCCAGCATGAAGCGGCGCAACGGCGCGGCACCGGCGGTCATCGCCTGCTCCACCCCGATCCGCCCGGCGAGCAGGGGTTGCAGCGCGTCGGCATTGATCCGGGTCATCGTCGGGGCCATGGTGAACGCGGTCAGGAACATCGACAGCGCGACCAGCACCGGGGTCGGCGGCGTTTCGGGCATGCCGAATGCATGGCGCACCATCGACAGCACGATGACGGTCCGCACGAAACTCGTCATGCTGATGACCACCGCCGGGATCACCGCCAGCAGCGTCAGGATCAGCGCGGTTCGCACGACATCGTTGCCGATCGCGCCGCCGGCCAGCATCGCGTTCATGCCACCGGCCCCTGTCGCAGCACCTGCTGCCCGGCGGCGGACGACAGAATTACATATTCCTGCCCGTCGCAGCGCAGCAGGCAGAGGTCGGCGTGCGGGCTGATCCGCCGGCTCTCGATCACTGCGATCCGCCGTTCGGCACGGGTGGGCAGGGTCAGCCGCCCGCCGCCGCGCTTCACCAGCACCACCGCCAGCACCGCCAGCGTCAGACACAGCAGCAGCGCCACGACGATCCGCGTCAACGACACGTCGAGCGCCGCGCCGCCACCCAGCCGCGCCGGGGCGGCGGCAAGGATCATTCCGGCCACTGTGCGATCTCCGTCAACCGTACGCCGAATTTGTCGTCGACTGCGACCAGTTCCCCGCGCGCGACGATCACCTCGCCCAGCCGCAAATCGACCGGACGGTTCAGCGCCGCCTCCAGCGATACGACCGCGCCGGGTTTAAGCGCGGTCAGCGCGCCGACGGTCATCTTCGCCTGCCCCAGCAACGCGTCGAGTTCGACCGCGACACTATCGATCAACGTCGTGCTGACGCGGGTAGAAGGCATGGTTTCGGACATGGGCACACTCACGCAGCAACATCGACGATTTGGAGAGACGGGATCGGTTCGGCGGGCACGACCCGCACCCGCCCGCGCGGCAGGGGCCGCCCGTTCAGTGCGATCGGCACCGGATCGGCGAGCGCCCGGTCGAGCACCACGACATCACCGACCTCCAGCGCGCGCAGGTCGGCCAGCCGCATCGCCGCGCGCCCGACCGCAGCGCCGACCTCCACCGGGATCGCCGCCAGCGCCTGCGCTCCCGACCCCGGTCGCGGCAGCACGACCGGCGGCAGCACGCGCCGGACCAGCACCGCGAACAGCGCGTCGGACAGACCGAATGCCAGCCCGTCGCCCAGCATCGCCATCCGGTCGGACGCCGGCACCGGCACGAACCCGTCATCGCCACCCGTCACAGCAACCAGCCGCGTGCGCAGATCGAGCAGGCACGGTTCGGCAACCCCTTCCAGCACCGCCCGGTCCGCACCATGACGCCCATCCGCCGACACTCCGACAATCCGCGCCCCGATGCGAAGCGCGGTATCGGGCGCGGTCCCGATCGCCAGCCCGGCCGCATTGCGCCGCCAGCCCGCGCCGCCACCACGCCGCAACCGGGGCGCCTGCCCCGCCCCGCCGACGAACCACTGCGCCTCCCACGCCGCGACTGCCCCCGCAAACAGCGCATCGAGCGCGGCGGGCGGCTGCGTATCCGCCGGCAGCCACGCCACCGCGCTCACCCCTGCCCCCGGATGCCGAACAGCTGCTGGATCATGTCGTTCGACACGCTGACGATCTGCGACGATGCCTGAAACCCGCGCTGGATCAGGATCAGGTCTCCGAACTGCTGCGACAGGTCGACGTTCGACGCCTCCAGCCGTTTCGACCGCACCTGCCCGACGCGCGGATCGTCGCTGGCGAGCAGCATCGACTGGCCCGGCTCGCGCTCGACGAACAGCCCGTCGCGCTGTTCCAGCCGCGTCGGATCGCGGAAATCGGCCAGCGCGATCGCGCCGCCATCGACCTTCTGCCCGTTCGAATAGGTCAGTTGCAGCTTGCCCGCGCCATCGGCGGCGATGCCGGTGATCGTGCCCGCCGCATAGCCGTCGACCTTCGCCGCGCGCAGCGTCGACACCTCGCCCCCCGAAAACGACGTGACCCCGCTCGAGAAATCGAACTGCACGGTCAGTCCCGATGCGGCATCGGTGAAGTCGAGCCTCGCGGTCGCCGGATCGATGATGCCGGCGTTAAACTTCAACGTCTGCGTGCCGACCGTCGCGCCCTTGTCGTCGGTGACGGTGACGCTCCACCCGTCGCTGCCCTTGGCGAAACCGGCCTTCCACACATGCGCGGCACCACTCGCGTCGAACACGCGGATGTCGCTGACGGTGTAGCTGCTCGCCGTCGACGACAGATTGTCGGCAAAGGTCACGGCGGTCGTCGCCTTGGGCGCGCTGGTCCGCCGGGCATCGACCGACAGGCTGACTGCGCGCCCGTTCGCATCCAGCGTCGCCAGCCGGTAATTCGTGCCGTTCAGCACGATGTATCCGGCCGGGTCGACCTCGAAACTGCCGGTCCGCGCGTAGAGCGTCCGGTCGCCGTCGAGCAGCACCATGAAGCCGTTGCCATCGACCGACAGGTCGAGATCGCGGTCGGTGCTGCGCAACTCGCCCTGTTTGAAATTCAGCGTTCCGTCATCGACCTCGACGCCATAGCCGTCGCTGCCGCCCTGCCCGGTCAGCGACATGCCGCTGCGATCGGGGGTCGCGTACAGGTTGTGGAAACTGACGGTCGACCCCTTGAACCCGGTCGTGTTCAGGTTCGACACGTTGTTGCTGACCTGCTGCAACCCCTTCGAATAGGCGTTGAGGCCGCTCAGGCCGATATAGATCGCGCCGAACATCAATTCTTCTCCCGGATCTGGACGATATTGCCGATGGCGACGCCGGCGATGGTGCGCTTGTCGTCGGTTTCGATGGTGATGCTGGGTGATCCGCCCGACAGCGCGATGGCGGTTACCAAGCCGGTCAGCGTCGCCGATCCGGCGGCGATATCGACCCGCTTGCCGAGCAGCCCGGTCGCCTGATTGGTCGCCTGCATCGCGGTCAGCGCCTGCAACCGCTCGTTCGCGGTCTGCCCCTGCTGGACCTGCGAGAATTGCGCGAGCTGCGACACGAACTGGAAATTGTCCATCGGCTTCAGCGGATCCTGATAGGTCAGCTGCGTCAGGATGATCTTCAGCAGCGCATCGAAGCCGAGGCCGAAGGCGCTGGTCGCACTCTGGGTGGGACTCTGCTCGCCGCCGGGGGTGACGGACGAAACGGGGGCGGTCTGCATCAGCGGGTTTCCTGTCGGGCGCCGGATAGGGCGGTGATGGTGATGTGCGCGGGCGCATAGCCATGCGCGGCGAGCAGCGCGGCGACCTCGTCGGCGAGCGCCGCGCGGTCGCGTTCGTCCAAGCCGGCGACCTGCGCGACGACCTCGATCCCATGGGCGACGGCGTGCACCGCGACCGCCACGAACGACCCGCTCGGCACCGGGCGCTGGCGGATCGGGGGCCGGGGCAGGACGGTCGCGACCACCGCCGACCGGGCCGGCCGTGGACGTGGCGGAGCGACGGATGTCGCTATCGGCATGGGTGCGATCGGCTGCGCCCCGGTCGGTTTGGCGAAGGTCGGCCGGACAGGCAGCGCGACCGCCATCGCAACGTTTTGGAGAGTTACCGGCATCACCGCGACAGGGGTCGCCGGTCCCTCGACCACCAATGCCCTCGGCACGTCGGCAACCGGTTCCACCGAAGCTTCTGGCAAGACGGCCGCGACCGACGCCGCCGGCACGGCGACCGACGTGCCGAAGAATCCGTCCTGATTGAACCGCTCGGCCTGAGCCTCGACCTTGGCCGCCGGCAACGGCTCCACCGCCAGCAGGTCGGCGAAGCGCAGCGTCGGGCCGGCCGCCATCGGCACGCCCGCCACCAACGATTCACTGCCAGCAAAACCGGTCGGCAGGTCGGTCAGCGGCGGGATCATCGCCGCACCCAAGCCAGCGCCGCGCGATCGGCGATCGCCATCAGCGCCCGTTCGTCGGCATGGCGGCGCGTGAGGCGTGCGGCGGCATCCACCTGCGTCGCGACGGCGTCGGCCCTTGCCTGTTCCCGGCGCGCCGTCTCCGCCGCCGCTTCGGTATCTTGCCCCGCCGCTTGGTGCGCTGCGGTCGCCGCCGCCAGCGCATCGGCTCGCCGGGTCAGCACCGCCGCATAGGCAGCACCCAACGCCGGATCGAAGCGTTCGGCCATCTGCCGCTGCCACGCGTCCGCCGCTTCGACCAAGTCCGTATCGGCCGCCGCCAACGCACGCTCGGCGTCGCGCTCTGTCAGCGAGGTCCGGCGATGTTCGGCCTGCGCCCGATCGATCCGCAGCGCGGCGATCGTCCGCAGCGCCCGCCACGCCCGGCCCATCCGATCAGCCATGCCGCTTCCCCTGCGCCAATGTGCTCAGATGGCGGAGCGTCTCGGCAAAAGGCACGGTGACACCCTGCTCCTGCCGCAGAAACGCGTTGATGCCGTCGCGCGCGGCGGTGGCCGCGTCGATCGCGGGGTTCGCTCCTGCCTGATACAGCCCGCTGTCGATCATCACCCGTGCCTCGTCATAGGTGGCGAGGTTCGCGGTCACCCCGCGCGCCGCCTGCGCATGGGCAGGCTTCATCAGCCGCACCGCCTGTCGGCTGATGCTGCGGATCGGATCGATCGCCGGGAAATGCCCGCGATCGGCCAGCGTCCGCGACAACAGGATATGCCCGTCGAGCAACGCCTTCATCGTCTCGACGATCGGGTCGTCGATTTCGTCGGTCTCGCTCAACACGGTCAGCACCGCCGTGATCGCGCCGCCACCGCGCACCGCGCCGCACCGCTCGACGATGCGCGGCAGGGCGGCGAAGACGTTGGGCGTATAGGCGCGCACGGTCGGCGGCTCGCCCGCCGCCAGCCCGATTTCGCGCAGCGCCATCGCCAGCCGGGTGATCGAATCCACGACCAGCAGGACATGCTCGCCCCGGTCGCGCCAATGTTCGGCCAGGCACAGCGCGGTCGACACCGCCCGCGCGCGCATCGCCGCGCTCTCGTCCGACGTGGCGGCGACCAGCGTCGCGGCCTCGCCGCGCGACGACAGCGCCTGCCAGAAGCCCGACACCTCGCGCCCGCGCTCCCCGACCAGACAGACGATGCGGCGCGTCGCGGCGGTCTGCGCGACGATCTGTTCGATCAGGCTGGTCTTGCCGACCCCGCTCGCCGCGAACACGCCGATGCGCTCTCCCTGCCCCAGCGTCAGCAGCCCGTCGATCGCGCGCACGCCGGTCTCCATCAGCACGGTCGGCGCTACGCGATCGAGCGGCCCCGGCGCGATCCCGCGCAGGGCGACGCGCTGGTCCGGCCGGATCGCTGCCCCGCCATCGATCGGTCGCCCGAGCGCATCGATCGCGCGTCCGCCATAGCCGTCGCCGACCCCGACGCCGTCATACGTCACCGGCTCGACCCGCGTGCCGATCGCGATGGGTCCGCCGTCCTCGACCGGCACCAGTACCAGCGTATCGGCATCGACCGCCGCGACCTCGGCCAGTTGCCCGCCAATCCGACACAGCCCACCGACCGTCGCCGTCGGCCCGCTCGCCTCGATCCGGCCGGGCATGACCCGCCGCACCTCACCATAGGGCAAGGCGAGATCGAGGTCGGCGATCCGGGTCAGGAACGGGTGCGCGGTCATGCTCCAGCCATTTCGTCGAGCGCGCGAGCGATCACCGCCCATTGGCCGGGCACGTCCAGATCGATCCGCCCCAGCCGCACGCCGATCCGGCACGCCCCCGCCGGCAGGTCGGGGTCGATCGTCACCTCGCCGCGTCCGGCCAGCGCCGCCGCATCGGTGAAGTCCGCGCCGCTGACCCGCACCGTCAGCCCGGTCCGATCGCGCAGCAGCGCCAGCCGATGGTCGAGCGCATTGCCGACCATCGCCGCCATCGCCTCGGGCCGGGCGAACACCCGGTCGAGACAAGCCCGCGCCAGCGCCGCCGCCAGCCCGTCGAGCGCCTGCAACCGGTCGGACAGGCGCGTAGCTTCTTCGGCCAGCCCCTTGGCGAGCAGGTCGACCCGCTCGCGCTCGCTACGGTCGACCGACGCGATGCCCACCTTGCGCCCTTCGGCCAGACCCGCCTCACGCGTCTTGGCGATGGCGACCTTGGCCGCCTCCGCCGCGCGAACGGCATCCGCGCGCAAGGCGGCGATTTCGGTGCGCAGCAGGACGGTTTCGTCCGGCGCGACCGGCATCGACGGCGCGATCAGCGCGCGGGCCACCGCCGCATCGGCGTGTTTGAGTACCGCCATGTCAGCCTCCCCCGATCGCACTGCGCAACCGGGCGAGCAACGATGGCCCCGGCCCCGGCTGGACCGGCGCGGCGAACGCCTCCGCCGCCTTTGCCAGCGCCGCGCGCCCGGCCGACGTCATCGCCTCACCCGGATCGGCCAGCCGCGCCGCGATATCCGCCGCGAACGGCGTCGCAACAGGTGCCGCCTCGACGCGCAACCGCTCCGCCGGAGTCAGCCGCGCCAGCACTGCACGGCGATCGGCCGGCGGCAACGCCCGCAACTGTGCGATCACATCGTCAGCCGGCGACATGGTCGCCCCCATCCTGCCCGATCCGCCGCCGCAGCAGCGCCGCGAACGCTTCCTGTTCCGCGCCCGACAGTCGCGTCGCCCGCGAACGACGCATCGCCACGATCACCAGAACGACCACGCCCATCCCCGCCAGCGCCCAGGGCCACCATGACGGCGCGGCAACCGGTTCGCTCGCCACGATCGGCGGCACATAGGTCGGCGTTTGCGGGACGACCGGTGCGGCCTGCGGCGATGTCATGCCCGTTTCGAACGACAACAGATCGCCCTGTGCATCGTCCAGCCCGACCGCCGGCCGGATCGCCGCCGCCAGCGCCGCCTGCTCCCCCGCATCCAGCGGCTGCGGCGTCACCAGCGTTATGTGCAGCCGGAAATTGCGCGCACCCTCCGCCTCGCCCGGCGTCCAGTTCGCCGGGTCGATAATCGTATCGCCCTGCGCCACCGCTTCGACGCGCAGGTCGTAACGCGATCCGGGCCGGACGCCCTCAATCGCGGCACGGGCGCGTGCCTTGTAATAATTCTCGACCGCCGTCGTGGCGTCGCCCTCGACCGGCTTTGGCGCGGCGCTGGCGCTCACGATCCGGCCATCGGCGTCGAGCACGACGACGCGGTCGGCGGGCAGGTCGGGCACGGCGGCGGCGACCAGCCGCTGGATCCCCGCGACCCGTGCCGCATCGGGCACCACGCTCCCGCGCATCTGCACCGTCACCGCCGCACTCGGTTCGATCCGGTCGTCGCGAAACAGCGTCCGTTCGGGCAACGCAAGGTGCACGCGCGCACTTTCCACGCCGTCCATCAACGCGATGGTGCGGACCAGCTCCCCCTGCAACGCGCGTTGGTAATTGATTTTCTGCGCGAAATTGGTGAGGCCCATGTCCGACTTGTTGAACAACTCGAACCCGACCTCACCAACATCCGCCCGCACCATCGCCAGCCGGGTCGCATCGGCCTCGCCGCTCGGCACCAGCACCGTCGTACCGCCGTCGCGCAGTTCATAGGGCGTGCCGCGCTTGTCGAGTTCGGCGACGATCGCCGCCGCCTCGCCCGGCCGGACATGGTCGGCCAGCGTCGCATAGCCATCGCGCAGGAAGGTCCAATAGGCTCCGCCGAGCAATCCCAGCACGACGACGAACACGCCACCGATCAACAGCCATTGCCGGCGCGGCGAAGCAGCGACCTCGCTCATAGCTGCATGTTCATCAGGTCGCGGTACCCCTCGACCAATCGCGCGCGCACCTGCATCGCCAGTTCGACCGACAGCCGCGCTTCCTCCAGCGCCATCGTCACCTGATGGATCGGCACACTGTCATCGACCGCAAAGCGCCGGACCAGCGCATCGGCATGGTCGAGCTTCGCATCCAGCCCGTGCAGCCCCGACAGCAGCAACGCCCCGAACCCCTGTGCCGGCGGCGGCGCGGCGACCGGCCCCAGTTGCAGCGCCAACGGTGCGGCGGTGACGCCGGCCAGCGGCGGTATCGCCCCGCTCATGACTGCTTCCCAAGGTCGAGCGCGCGGGCGTAGAGCTGGTGCGCGATCCCCATCGCGGTCAGGTTCGCTTCATACGCGCGCGCGGTACGGATCATCAGCGCCATCTCACCCGCCTGATCGATGTCGGGATAGCTGACGAACCCTTCCGCATTGGCCTGCGGATGGCCGGGTTCGTGGACGCGGCGCACCCCGTTCGCGACCGGTTGCAGCCCCATCACGCTGACACCCGAGCGCACCAGCGACCCGAAGCCACCCGCCGGCCCGGTCAGCAGCCGCTGCGCGCGATACCCGGTGGTGTTGGCGTTCGCGATGTTCGCGGCAATGACCTGCAACCGCTGCCATTCGACGTCGAGGCCGGTACGGCTGATCCGGGCGGCGTCCATCAGCGTCCTCCCACGATCACGGCGCGCATCAAGCCCATTTCACGCCCCAGCACGTCGATCAGCGCGGCGAAGCGCAACGACGTTTCCGACGCGGTGGCGAGTTCGAGGTCGAGCCGCGCCTCGGTCCCGAACGCCGGCGTCACGCCCCACGACGTTGCCGGCCGCACCGCCGCGACGGCGTCGGCACCCTGCCCCGCGGCACTGCGCAGCGCGGTTTCGAAATCGACCCACATCGGCCGGTATCCCGGCGAATTGGCGTTGGCGATGTTCGCCGCAGTCGCCTCGGCACGGGCGGTCAGCCCGTCGAGCGCCCTGGCGATGATGACCGATGTCAGCGCGTCCATGACAGCTTCCTCATTTCACGATCAAATCGGCGTGCAGCGCGCCGGCAGCCTTGATGGCCTGCAAGATGCCGATCATCCGCTGGGTATCGACGCGCGCGCGCGACAATCCCTGCACCAGATCGGCGATGGTGGTGTTGCCGAAGCGGATCGTCGCGTCGCCGCTGCCCTGCCGCACGTCCAGCTTGGTATTGGTGACGATCAGGCTGCGCACGCCCGCGCCCGCCTCGACGTCGCTCGCGAAGCCCGCATAGAAATCGGGCTGCGATGCGAAATTCTCCGCGACGACCGACACCTTGATGTCGCCCTGCGCGATCACGACCGACGACAGCGTCACGTCGCCGCCCGCCACGACGGTGCCGGTGCGTTCGTTGATGACCACGCGGCGGGTCGCCGCCGGTTCGACCCCGACATTCTCGATCGCCGCCAGAAACCCGGTCAGCCCCGCGGCACCGCCATTATAGCGCACCCGCACCTCATCGGCATTGCGCGCCCACGCGACCCCCGCGCCGAAGCGCCGCACGATCCCCGCCGCCACGCGCTCGGCCGTCTCGAAACTCGGGTCCGCCAGCAGGAACGACACCTCGCCGCCGGGCTTCAGGATGTTGCTGTCGACCGCGGCCTCAATCGTCGCGCCCCCTTCGAGGATCGCCGAGGTCGGATAGTTGCGCTGCTCGCGGTTCAGGTCGCTGTCGAAGCGATGCCCGCCGACCAGCAACGGCCCCTGCGCCAGAGCATAGGGCTTGCCATCCGGCCCCAACAGCGGCGTCATCACCAGCGTACCGCCGGCCAGACTGCGCGCATCGCCGATCGATGCGATCGTCGCGTCGATTCGGTCACCGACATTGGCCGATGGCGGCAACATGCCGGTCACCATCACCACCGCGACATTGCGGCTGCTGATCTCCGCCTCGGCAACATTGGTGCCCAACCGGTTGAGAACGTTGCGCAGCGCCTGCCGCGTCACCACGCTGCGCCGCGTATCGCCCGATCCCGACAGGCCGACGACCAGCCCGTATCCGACCAGCGCATTCTGCCGCCAGCCATCGAACCGGCCGAGCGCCTTGATCGGGACCGACTGCGCGCCCGCCGGCCCGGCCAGCAGCAACAGCGGCGCAAGAAGACAAGCGAACCGCATCAGCCGAGCCCCAACGCGCCGAACAGGCGGTTGAGCAGTCCCGGCCGACTGCCGCGCGACACGAAACCGCGCCCGCCATAATCAATCTCGGCATCGGCAATGCGCGACGACAATATGCTGTTGTCCGGTCCAATATCCGCCACGCGGATACGCCCGCGCACCCCGACTTCGGTCCGCTCGCCATTGATCGCCATGCGTTGCCGCCCGGTGACGATCAGGTCGCCATTCGGCAGCACCGCGCTGACCGTCGCGCTCAGCCGCGTGACCAGCCGCTCGCTGCGTCGCGCTTCGCCGCGCCCGGTAAAGCCGCCGCCCAATGCCGCGCGACCACCCTCGCCGACCGGTCCCGCGTCGATCGATGCCGACAGGTCGGTCGCCTTGCGCGTCGCATTCTGGGCCGAATTGCTGGCATCGGCGCTCTGGTAGACGACGATGGTCAGCGCATCGCCGACCTGTGCCGCGCGCTGATCAGTGGCGAGCGCGCCCCAGCCGCCGGGACGATAGAGGTCGTCGCCGATCGCGAGCGGCGCGGCGAACACCTGCCCCTGCCCGTCGCGGACGAACACCGAGCGCCCCGACCGCCCGGGTTGCAGCAACGTCACCGGCCGCTCGATCGCGACCGGCCCCGCCACCGACCGCAGCGTCAGTTCGCTGCCGCCTGGCAACGCCGGCTCGGGCGTCCAGTCGCGCCGCACCGGCGCAGGCGCCAGAAACGTGATGGCGACGTTGCCGGTCCCGCCGACCTGTACCCCCGTCGCGCGCCGCACCATCGCCGCGACCGTTGCCGCCGGCAGCGTCAACTGCCGCCGCCCGGTCGGCAGGCGCAGCACCACCTGCCGCCCCGCCTCCCCGGCGCCCTGCACCAGATCGGCCAGCCTCACCTCGCGCACGCGCACCTTCGCCTCGGCTACGAGCATCAGCCCGGCCGCCACCGTCATCAGCATTGCATGTTCCCCGTGTCCGCGTCAGCGCCGCAGCGTGTTGGCGATCCCCATCATCTGGTCGGCCGCCTGCAGGATCTGCGCATTCGCCGCATAGGCGCGCTGGACCAGCATCATCCGCACCATTTCCTCGGTCAGCTGCACGTTCGACCGCTCGACCGCGCCCTGAACCACCTGCCCGACGCCATCCTCGCCCGGCACCAGTTCCTCCAGCCGCGTGCCATCGGCGATCCGGTACAGCCCGCCGTCCAATCGAGTCACGCCATCCGCGTCGTTCAGCCGGACCAGCCGTATCTGCCCCAGTTCGACCGGGGCGGCACCGTCCGCGCCCTGCGCCTGCACCGTGCCATCGGCGGCGATCGACAGCGCGGTCACATCGTCGGGCACGGTGATGTTGGCCTTCAGCGCAAACCCGCCCGCCCCGGTCAGCGCACCATCGTCGCCGACCTTCAGCCGGCCACCGCGCCACAGCACGCTCTGCCCGTCCGGCCCCATCAATTCGATGAAACCCGCGCCATCGATTGCCACGTCCATCGCCGCGCCGGTGCGCTGCAACTCGCCCGGATCGTTCAGCATGAATTGCAAATCCAGCGCCACCCCGGCCAGGGTCGGTGCCGCCGATTGCAGGTCGGCGGGCAGCAACGTAGCGTCGGGCCGGCTGGCGACGACATCGGCAAAGCGCACTTCCGACCGCTTGAACCCGGCGGTGTTGATGTTCGAGATATTGTTGGCGATCGCGTCCAGCGCCAGTTGCTGGGTGCGCAACCCGATCGCGCCGATCTGATAGGCGTCGCTCATCATTTGCCTCCGAAGGTGGCGGCGGCGCGGCCCATCAATTCGTCGTACAGCTGGATCAGCCGCGCGCCACTTTCGGCCTGTCGCATCGCGACCATCGTCTGGGTCATTTCGTCGCCCAGCGTGACGTTCGACGCTTCGAGCATCCCCGACCGCACTTCGGCCCCGTCGGTCTCGACCATCGCCTGCCCGGCAAAGAAGCTTTCGCCGACCGCCGTCAGCCCGGCGGGATCGTCGCTGCGTTCGACGGCGATGTGGGCAATGTCGATCTTCGCGCCGTCCAGCACCAGATCGCCGCCGGCCGCCTGTTGCAGCACATAGCCCTGCGGCGTGACCAGCAACCCGTCGACATCGCGGCGAAACTGCCCCTGCCGTGTATAGAGGGTGCGCTCACCATCGCGGACCCGGAAATATCCGTCGCCGCTGATCGCCAGATCGAACGGGTTACCGGTTTCGGTCAGCGACGCCTGCGCGCCATCGATCCGCGTCGCCAGCGCGACCTCGCTGCGCGCGGCGACGGTATCGGCAAAGCCGATCCGCCGCTTGTATCCCGGCGTCGCCACATTCGCGATATTATGCGCCGCGACGTCCAGCCGGGCCTGCGCCATCCGCATCACCGCCGTCGCCGAATCCACCAACCCCGTCATGCCCGTTCCCACCAGCCCGCGATGCGACGCTGATGCCGCAGCGTTTAGCGTTGGGACAGGACAACCGCGTCCCTTTCGGAGCGGCGTTACCTCCGAACCGGATGCGAAGTGGTCGGGCGGTGGTTACGAACCGGTCCGTTGCTCCTGCGGAGCCGTTGTATTTGTGAAACCGAAGCCCGTTTCATCATCGTCACCCCGGACTTGCCCGAGACCTTTGCAAAAGTCCCGACCCCCTCCCCTTGCCGTACCCCCGCGCAGGCGGGGGTCCAGAGTTCCAAGCGCAAGTCCTTGTTCTGTTTGGCTCTGGACCCCCGCCTGCGCGGGGGTACGATCATTCTCTGGCTAAGTGCGCGACTTTCACAGACGACTCGACCCGATCCGGGGTCGCCGGCAAAAACAACGCCACCACGTCAGCCCAAACTACCGTGCCGCCGCCGGCTGCGGCGTGAAGCTGGTCACGTTCGCCATCCCGTTCGCTCCGAAGGTGATGATATGCCGCGATCCTTCCTGACAGGTCGCGACCCAGCTGCCCGGCTCTTCACCCCGTTCCGACGCGGTCACGCCCTGGCAGGGCAGCCCGGCGTCACGGATGGCGCGGATGAACACGCCTTCGCGCTGGCCGGGTGCCAGCGAATCGACCTTTGCGGCCATTTCCTGCGCTTCCTGCGAATTCGCGATGGCAGCCTGATTGGCCGCCGCCTGCTGCTCGGCGCTCGGTCCGCAAGCCGCCAGCATCAGCGATCCACCCAGCATCACGAGCAACGCACGCATAGTCTATCTCCCAAAGGTACCGCCGGCGCGGCCACTGTCCGTTTCGGACAATCGACGACCACGCCGACGGTTCCCGGATCAGCGTTGATACGCCTTGGGCAGACCCTGTTCCTGCGGCACGAGATAGCGGTCGCGCAGGCGTGTCTGGCGGTTGGTCAGCGGTTGGTCCACTCCGTCGATGAACAACTGCGTCGGGACCGACCCGATTTCCAGCGGATCGCCGTCCCAGATCACCACGTCGCCGCGTCGTCCGGCAGCCAGCGTCCCGATTTCCGCGTCCATGCCGATCGCGCGCGCCGGCAGCGAGGTGATCGTCGCGAACGCCGCGCCCCAGTCGAGCCCGGCCGCACCCGGAATCTTCGACAGCGCGACCAGATTGCCGGCATATTGCCGCACCAGCCGGGCCTGCCGCGATTCATCGTCGCCGATCATGCCGATGCCGACGGTGACGCCTGCCGCCTTCATCCGGCCGATATTGGACTGGGTCGCCGCCAGCTGTTCGAAGCTGGCCGGCAGGTCGGCCAGCGCACTGGCCAGCACCGGCACGCCCGCCGCCGCAATCTGCTGCGCCACGGTCCAGCCTTCGGCCGCGCCCACCAGCACCGGCTTCAGCCCCGCAAACTCGCGCTTCAGCGCCAGCACGCCGAGGATGTCGGATGCGCGTTCGACATGGATCAGCAGCGGTACCTTCCCCGACAGCACGTCCTGCAACGCCAGCGCATCGGCACGGGTTAGCAGCGCTTCCTTGCCGCGATCGGCGAAGCTCGCCGGGTTGCGGCCGTACGCCTGCGCCTCGAACAAGGCGTTGCGGAACATCGCCATCGCCGCCGGGCGGCTGCCGCCCGCCGCGCGCGCGCCGGCCTCGCCCCATTCCATGAACTGGAAGGCGCGCGGGCGGGTGACCGCGTCCATATCGTTGCCCAGATCGATGACCGCGCCCTGCCCGGCGAAGATCGACCCGCCATTGTCGGGCGCGACCACCGCGCGGGTGACGCCGTCGGTGCGGTTGATCGCGATCGGCGTCGCGCGCGGGTTCAGCCCGGCGGTCACGTCCAGCCCGGCATTGAACACGCTCTCGCGCGCCGATGCGTCGTTGGTCGGTCCCACGCCGTCGACCTCGACGATGCCCAACCGGGTGAAGCCCGCGACGATGCCCGGCGTGACATAGCGTCCGCCCGCATCGATCGTCTTGCCCCCGGCAGCGGCAGTCCCGCGTCCGGCCGACACGACCCGCCCGCCACGAATGACGACGGTGCCGCCCTCGACCGGGGCCGATCCGTCGCCCAGCACCAGCCGGGCATTGGTGATCGTCACGTCCTGCGCAGCGGCGGGAAAAGCGGTGCAGCCGGCCAATAGCGCGGCAAGGATCAGGCGCTTCACTTCACATCCCCTTCGCCGGGCTGGCCAAGTTCGAAATCAGATACCGGTCGCAATTTCGGATTATTCGCATCGTACAGCAGCGCCCCGTCGACCCACACCATCTGCGGGCGGGTATAGACGCTGAACGGATCGCCGTTCCACAGCACGACATCGGCCATCTTGCCCGCCTTCAGCGATCCGGTGACCTTGTCGATGCCCAGCGCCCGCGCCGGATTGATGCCCAGCCACGTCCACGCATGTTCGGGGGTCACCGCCATGCCGGCGCGCCTGGCCGACGCCATGACCTTGGCCACTTCCTGATTGAGCCGCTGGATGCCGTTTTCGCTGTCCGAATGGATCATCGCGCACGCGCCCTGCCGGTCGAGGATCGGCAGATTTTCGCCGATCGCGTCATAGCTTTCCATCTTGAAGCCATACCAGTCGGCCCACACCGCCGAACACACGCCGCGCGCCTTCAACAGGTCGGCGATCTTGTAGCTTTCGACGGCATGGTGGAACGCGGTGACCTTGTACCCCATCTCCTGCGCCATATCCATGACGATGGCCATTTCGTCGGCGCGGTAGCAGTGGTTGTGGACGAGGATCTCGCCGTCGAGCACCCCGCGCAGCGTGTCCATCGCAAGGTCGCGGGACGGCGCTTCACCGCCATCGGCCTCATACTTGTCCCATTTGCGATCATATTCCTTTGCGCGCAGCCACGTCGCGCGATCGACCGCCAGATTGCCCATCCGGGTCGACGGCATCCGCCCCTTCGACCCATAGACGCGCTTGGGATTCTCGCCGCATGCCATCTTCAGGCCATAGGGCGCGCCGGGGAACTTCATCGCCTGCATCGTGCGGCCATAGACGTTCTTCAGCGTCACCGACCGACCGCCCATCAGGTTCGCCGAGCCCGGCAGCACCTGCAGCGTCGTCACCCCGCCATTGGTCAGCGCGCGCGAGAAACCGGGGTCCTGTGGCCAGACACTGTGTTCGGCCCAGACATCGGCGGTGACCGGTCCGGTCATCTCGTTGCCGTCGCTATGCGCCTCGACGCCGGGGCTGGGATAATCGCCCAGATGGCTGTGCACGTCGATGATGCCGGGGGTCACCCATTTGCCCTGCCCGTCGATCACGCTCACGCCTTCGGCCGGGGCGATCGATTGCGCGACCTCGACGATCTTGCCGTCGCGGAACAGCACCGACCCACGGTCGATCCGCCCGCCTTCCCCGTCATAGATGGTGACGTTGGTCACCAGCGTCGCCCGCCCCGGATAGGCGTGATAGGTCGATGGATAGGGGTCGTGGTCATATCCCTTGCCCGCGCCCGGCCCCTTGCCCTTGCCCGCCGGTGCATCGGCCGAAGCAGAACGCACCTCGTTCTTGTCGCCGGTACAGGCGACCAGCCCGGCGGCGAGCGCCACCATCGTCAATGTTCGGATCACGCCTTACTCCCCTTTTGTAAATCGTTCAGGCGAACACCGCTTCGAGGTCATGGCTGCCCATACCCTCCTTGGCGGTCCGCACTTCGTGATAGACGGCGGCGGTGCCGGTCGTCGTCAGTACGCCGATCAACGTGGCGAACACCGCCTGCACGCCGGCCACCAGCCACAGATTCTGCGCGCCCCCGGCCGCCAGCGCGATCCCCTGCATCAGGCCACTGGCCATCATCCACAGGACGACCGCGATCAGGATCAGCAGCAACAGCCGCCACCGCATCCCGCGCAGCAAGTCGGCGCTCCGTCCGAAACAGTCGAAGATGCCGCGCCCCTCGCCAGCCATGACCGGCAGGACGATGAACCACGTCAGCCCGAGGATAATCCCCGGAACCACCAGCAACACGAAGCCGACCGCCAGCGCGATGCCGAACAGGATAAGCAGCGCCAGCGCCGGCAGCGTCCGCCGCAACGCCATGCGCAGCATCGCACCGAACTCAATCGGCCGGCCGGCTAGCGTATCGAGGGCGATCCCCATCATGAACAGCTTGATGAAGGGATAGACGAACAACCAGATCAACCATAGCGGCGCCATCGAATAGAACAGCCCCTCAATTGCTGCCGCGTCGCCCATGTGCTGGGCCATCGTCGGCAGGAGGAACTGCATAGGCGCGTTCAGCACTGCGCTGGCCGCCAGCAGCGCCAATGGGGCACCACCGATCGCACCGAACGCGTTCGAAATCACCCGACCGATGCCGAAACTATAGGGCGACCGCCGCCCCTCCATCCATGCCCCGCCCAGCGCGATCGCCAGCAAGATAAGCGGCAGCGATAAGATCAGCACCCCGAATGCCAGCATTCGTTACATCCCCCCACAACGCCGCCCCCGGCGTCGACCCAAAGTCTGGGTGGAAAAGCGTTGCATGTAAATCGGCGATTTGCTCCAAGCAGGGCACACGCCGCGGGGGCGTACCGAAAGGACGGACGTGGCGCGGGGGCAGATCGCTAACAGCGTGAACAATGCCGCGTCGGCACCGCCCGCGATCGATTCCGAGCGTGTCAGCGCCGCGTGGAAAGCGATCCACGCCGATCCGTCGATCCAGTTCAACCTGCCCGAAAAGGCGATCGAGCCGCGCGATCCGCCGCCCGGCTGGCTGGAACCGGTCCTGCGCGCGATCGGTGATTTCATCCAGTGGGTCGGCGGCGGATGGCGGCTGATCCTGTGGATCATCGGCATCGTCATCGCCGTTACGCTGGTCTTCGCACTTTTCCCCGGCCTTCGCGACTGGGTGCGCGAACGCTTCGGGCGCACGGCCGCAACGGTGGACGAACCGCAATGGGCCCCGACCGAAACCCGCGCCCGCGCCCTGCTGGAGGATGCCGACACACTCGCCGCCGCCGGGCAGTTCGACGAAGCGGTCCATCTGCTCCTCTTCCGCAGCATCGATGATATCACCGCATGGCGCGGCGACGTGGTCCGCCCGGCCGATACCAGCCGCGACATCGCCCGCGCCGATGCGCTGCCCCCGGCCGCGCGCGGCGTGTTCGCAGGGATCGTCGCGGCGGTCGAACGCAGCCTGTTCGGCGGTCGCGCGCTGGGGGAAGTCGACTGGCTGCAGGCCCGCGCCGACTATGCCGGCTTCGCGCTGCGGGCGGCCAAGTGAACCAGTCCGCCCCCTTCGCGGTCCGCACCGTCATCCTCCTCGTCATCGGCGGCGCGCTGCTGCTGCTCGCGTCGATCCTGATGTCGGGGTTCGGCGACGAACTGTCGCGCGCCGTCGGCGATGCTCCGGCCGCCGATCGCAAGGACGGTGCGGGCTATCACGCGTTCAAGCGGCTGGTCGATGCGGTACAGCCGCCCGGCCGCAACGATGCCGATACGCTCAACAATCCCGCCATCGTCATCCTGACGCCGACCAACACCACCCGTCCCGAAGACGTCAAGACGATCGTCGACCGTCGTATCTCGCTCGCCAACGCGGCGATGGAGGACAGCGGCGACGACGAACCGTTCGACCGCTATCCGACCCTCATCGTCCTGCCGAAATGGCAGACGGAGGCGATCCCGCTGGGCGGCGGAAAGGTCCGCCGCACCGGCACGGTCGACATGGCGCGCATCCAGAAACTGGTTCCCGCCGACGTCGACTGGCATGTCGAGGACCGCGAGAATGTCGGGGTCAGCGCCGACTATCCCGAAATCCGCTCCTTCGCCGTCCCCGACCGGCCGTTATACGCGGTAAAGGGTGCTACCGTCGAACCGCTGATCGTCGCGCGCGACGGCGCGGCGGTGCTGGGACAGGTCGGCAGCAGCGATACCTTCGTGCTGGTCGATCCCGATCTGGTCAACAACCGTGCCATGGCCGACGAACGCAACGCGAAGGCCGCGCTGACGATGCTGCGCGCGATCGATCCCGAACATGACGGCCGCGCCGTATTCGACCGGTCGCTGCATTACACGCGCGGCGACCGCAATCTGGTCAAGCTGCTGTTCCTGCCCCCGTTCCTCGGCGTGACCCTCGCCCTGATCGCCGCCGCGATCCTTGCCGGCATCGCCGCTGCCGGGCGCTTCGGTCCGCCGGTCGCCGATCCGCGTGGGCTGGCGCTCGGCAAGCGCGCGCTGATCGACAATATCGTCGCGCTGACCCGGCTGGCGCGGCGCACCGCGCAGGCCGGCGAACGCTATGCCGATACGATGCTGGAGGTGACCTCGCGGCGGTTGCTGGCGGGGGAAATCCCCTCGCCCGAACGGCTCGACTGCATCCACCCCGGCTATTCCGACATCGACCGCCGCCTGCGCGATGCCCGCAGCGAACACGAGGCATTAGCTGCGGCGAGAGACCTGCACATATGGAAGAAGGAAACAGGCGCATGACGCTCGACGAGGTACGGTCGCTGGGATCGGCGATCGACCGGGAGATCCAGAAAGCGGTCGTGGGACAGGCGGACGCGGTGCGCCTGCTCACCATCGCGCTGTTCTCCGCCGGTCACGTCCTGCTCGAAGGACCGCCGGGCACCGCCAAGACGCTGCTGGCGCAGAGTTTCGCGCGCACGCTGGGTCTCGATTTCGGGCGTATCCAGTTCACGCCCGACCTGATGCCCGGCGACATCATCGGCTCCAACCTCTTCAATTTCCAGACGTCGCAATTCGCGCTGACCCGCGGGCCGGTGTTCTGCGAGGTGCTGCTCGCCGACGAGATCAACCGCACCCCGCCCAAGACGCAGGCCGCGCTGCTGGAGGCGATGCAGGAACGCCGCATCACCATCGACGGTCGCACCGAGCAGCTGTCGGACCGTTTCACCGTCGTCGCGACACAGAACCCGATCGAACAACAGGGCGTCTATCCGCTGCCGGAAGCGCAGCTCGACCGGTTCCTGTTCAAGATCGCGATCGGCTGGCCCACGCTCGACGCCGAACGCACGATCGTCGCCCAATATGGCACGCGCACCGGCACTCCCGCCCCGCAGGATTCGGGCGTCGAACGGGTCGCCGACGCCGGGACGATCGCCACCGCGATCGATGCGGTCGGACAGGTGCGGCTGGTCGACGAAGTCATCGACTATATCGTCCGCCTGATCCGCGCGACCCGCGAACATGGCGACCTGTCGTCGGGTGCCTCGCCGCGCGCCGCATCGGCGCTGGCGGCGGCGGCGCGTGCCGGCGCGGCGCTCGACGGGCGCGATTACGTCCTGCCCGACGATGTGAAGACCCTCGCCCCCGCGCTGCTGCGCCACCGCCTGATCCTGTCGCCCAGCGCCGAGATCGATGGCCGCCGCATCGACGATGTCGTCGCCGGCCTGATCGCATCGGTCGAAGCACCGCGATGATCGTCCCCAGCCCCCGTGCGATCCAGCTGACCGCGCTCGCCGCGCCGGTCGGTCTCGCGCTGGGTGTGCTGGCCCCGGCGGCGTGGATCGCCGCGCCGGTCTGGATCATCGGCGTGCTGGCGCTGATCGTCGCCGACGCATGGTTGGCGAAACAGCCGGCGACGACCCTGCCCGACCTGCCGGCGACCCTGAATATCGGCGAGACGTTCCGGCTGGGCAGCGCCGACCTTGCCGCCGCGATCGACGGTCCGGTCGAACGCAGCAGTCCCGGCGAATATCGGGCGGTCCGGCGCGGCCGGGCGCGGCTGCACCGCCTGTGGACGCGCCGCATCGGCCCCTTGGGGCTGGCATGGCGACAGGTCAGCCGCAGGACCGATCGCACCATCGCCATCCTGCCCGACATCCGCCCGGTCCGCGATCAGGGGATGCGCCAGTATCTCAACAGCATTTCGGTCGGCAACCGGCTGCGCCGCGATCACGGCGACGGACAGGATTTTCAGGTCCTGACCGATTTTCAGGCCGGGATGGAACGCCGTTCGATCGACTGGAAGGCATCGGCCCGCCACGCATCGCTGCTGGCGCGCGAATTTCATACCGAACGCGACAATATGATCGTGTTCGCGATCGATGCCGGACGGGCGATGACCGATCCGGTCGGCGACATGCCGCGCATCGACCGCGCGGTGTCCTCGGCGCTGCTCGCCGCCTTCGTCGCGCTCAAGTCGGGCGACCGGGTGCGGCTCTATTCCTTCGCCGCCCGGCCGCAGGTCGACAGCGGCAGCATCGCCGGCGGCACGCGCGGCTTCGCACGGTTGCACCACGCCGCCGCCGACATTGATTACGGGGTGGAGGAAAGCAATTACACACTCGGCCTCGTCACCCTCGACCAGAAGCTCGACCGGCGCGCGCTGGTCGTGCTGTTCACCGAATTTACCGACACGACCAGCGCCGAACTGTTGCTGACGGCGGCGCAGCGGATGCTGAAGCGCCACCGCGTGCTGTTCGTCCTGTTCCGCGACCTCGAACTGGAGGGGCTGCGCGATGCCGTGCCCGACACCGCCGACGATCTGGTCCGCGCCAACGTCGCGCATCTGCTGCTTCGCGACCGGGCGATCGTCGTCGAACGGCTGCGGCGGATGGGCATCGACGTGATCGAGGCGGCGGCGGACGCGATGCCGCTCGCGCTGGTCGAACGCTATGTCAGCCACCGGGAGCGCGGACGATGAGTGTCAACTTCGGCGCCCATCATTTCCGCACCGAACGCGAAGCCGACTGGGCGCGCCTTGAGGAACTCCTCGACAAGCTGGAGGCAAAGAGCCCCCGCCGCCTGTCCGACACCGACCTGATCGACCTCCCGAGACTCTACCGCGCGACACTTTCGTCACTTTCGATCGCCCGCGCCACCTCGCTCGACGCATCGCTGGTCGGGTATCTGGAGGCGCTGTCGACCCGCGCCTATTTCGCGCTCTATTCCGCCCGCGAACCGTGGGGCCGACAGGTAAAGGCTTTCTTCACAACGCATTGGCCGCGTGCGGTCCGGGCGGTCGGCTGGGAATTGCTGTTGTCGACCGCGCTGCTGCTGCTCAGCGCTGTCGCCGCCTATCACCTCGTCCGCACCGATCCCGCATGGTATTCGGCGATGATCTCTCCCGAACTTGCCAACGGCCGCGACATGAATGCCACCGCCGCGACACTGCGGGAGTCGCTCTATGGCAAACCCGGCGAGGCACCGCTGGAAATCTTCGCGACATCGCTGTTCACCCATAATTCGCAGGTCTCGATCCTCGCCTTCGCTCTCGGCTTTCTGTTCGCCATCCCGACGATCATCCTCGCCGTGCAGAATGGCGCGATGGGCGGGGCGATGTTCGCCGCCTTCGTGCCCCACGGTCTCGGCTGGGGGCTGTTCGCGTGGCTGATGATCCACGGGACGACCGAAATTGCCGCGATCGCCCTTGCCAGCGCGGCCGGCATCCATATCGGCCGCGCCGTCGCCTTTCCGGGTGATCGTTCGCGCATGGCCGCGGCGGCGGAGGCCGGGCAGCGCGGCGCGATCGTGATGATCGGGGTCATCCTGATGCTGCTGATTGCCGGCCTGCTGGAGGGCTTCGCGCGGCAACTGGTTATCGACGACAGCGCCCGTCTGGCGATCGGCGGCGGGATGCTGGCGCTGTGGATTGTCTATTTCAGCTTTGGTGGCCGTCGTGGCTAAACGACCGCGCAAGCCCCGCCAGCCGCGCACGCTCGACCGGCAATTGGTCACGCCGGAAGGGGTACCGCTGAACCTGCGCCTGGGTTCGGCCGGCGCGCGCGCGGGCGCGTTCACGATCGACGCGATCATCATGCTGCTGATCCTGATCGGCACGTCGCTGCTGATCGCCGCGCTGGCGATCGGTGGGCCGAAGGGCGCGCAATCGCTCTATGCCATCGTCTGGCTGCTCGGCTTTTTCGTGTTGCGCAATTTCTACTTCGTCCTGCACGAAGCCGGCCGGCGCGCGGCGACGCCCGGCAAACGGCTGATGAAGCTGCGCGTCGTGTCGCGTGACGGCGCGCGGCTGACCGGCGCGGCGGTACTGGCACGCAATCTGATGCGAGAGATCGAGGTATTCCTGCCGCTGATGTTCCTCGGTTTCGCCTTTGCCGAAGGGATGGCGTCGCGCTGGACCGCCGTGCTGGCGCTCGGCTGGGCGTTGATCCTGCTGTTCCTGCCCCTGTTCAATCGCGACCGTCTGCGCGCCGGCGACCTGATCGCCGGGACCTGGGTCGTCGAGCGCGAGGTGCGAAAACTGGGCGAGGATCTCCTGATCCAGACCGCCCATGAAAAGGACCGCGGCCGCGTTACGCCGTTCACCGCTGCCGAACTCGACGCCTATGGCGCGTTCGAGTTGCAGCGGCTGGAGGACGTCCTGCGTCGGAACGACCGCGCCGACCTGTTCGCGGTGGCAAACGCGATCCGTCGCAAGCTGGGCCGCGCCGACGACGGCGCGGACCTTGCTTTCCTCGAAACATATTATGGCGACCTCCGTCGCCATCTCGAACGCAGGTTGCTGTTCGGGCAACGCAAACGCGACAAATTCGACCATACCGGATCAGATTGACGTAATTCTATACGCCGTATTAACCGATCGCACCCACAAGCTGCGCGATGGCAATCGGCACCTCCAGACTTCGGATCGGACTGTTCAGCGGGCTGCTTTACTTCGTGATGTCCGCCATCGCCATCAATCCGGTCCATAGCAGCGGCGTCGCGACGTTCTGGCCCGCTACGCCGGTTCTGCTGGCGCTTCTGCTCGCCCGTTCGCGTCGCAAATGGAAGGCGATCCTGATCGGTGCGACGATCGGCAGCCTGCTGGCGTCGAGCCTGTTCGGCTTCGGCGTTGTCAACGCCATCCCGATGGCAGCGGCGAAGATCGGCGAGGTCGTGGTCGCGATCGGGTTGTTCAACCGGCTGAACGTCCGGCGCGGGTTGTTCGGCTCGCTCGATCGCATCTGGCGCTATGTCGTCGCGGTCGGCATCGTCGCTCCCGCGCTGGGCGCGACGGTCGCGGCAGCGGTTACCGCCACGCGCTACGACCTGTCCTTTGCCGGGCAATGGCGGACCTGGTTCATCGGTCACGGACTGAGCATGGTCGCGCTGACCCCGCTCCTGTCGCTGCTGTTTTCGGGTGCCACGCTGCGGTGGTGGCGCGCCGCGGCCAGACGGACACGCGGCGAGACGATGGTGCTGCTGACCGCGACGGCGATCATCGCAGCGGGAGTCTTCGGCCAGAGCACGCTGCCGCTGCTGTTCCTCCCGATCCTGCCCGTCATGCTCACGACCTTCCGTCTCGGTCTGATCGGCGCGGCAGCCGCGATCATCGTGCTGGCCATGATCGGCGGTTATGCGACGCTGCACGGCATGGGGCCGGCCAATTATGTCAGCGATGATTTGAATCTGCGGCTGGAATTCTTGCAACTCTACATCGCCTGCACGGTCCTGACCGCCTTTCCGGTCGCAGCCGACCTCAGCCGTCGCCAATCGCTGTACCGGCGGTTGCGGGAAAGCGAGGCGCGCTATCGCGTGCTGGCCGATCATTCGACCGACATCGTGCTCAGCGTCGATCGCAGCGGACGGGTCTGCTATCTCTCGCCGTCGATCGAGCCGCTCCTTGGCAAGACACCGGAGGCGTTGCTGAGATCGCGCGCGCTGGAGCTGGTCCATTCGCTCGACCGCGACATCGTGCTGGTCGCACACCGCGACGCGATCCTTGCGCCGCAAGGGACGCAGATCGTCGAATGCCGGATGCGGGTGACCAGCGGCGCGCTGCACTGGTTCGAAGCGCATACGCGCGCCGTGACCGACGACCATGGCGTGGTGTCGGGCACGGTTTCGATGGTCCGCGACGTGACGCATCGCAAGGCATTGGAGGCCGAATTGTCGCGCGCCGCGTCGACCGATCCGTTGACCGGCCTTGCCAACCGGCGGGCATTCGATGCGGCGCTCGCACACCGGATCGATGCCGCAGCGGCAGGCGATCGGGGCGGCTGCGTTGCCATCTTCGACCTCGATCACTTCAAGTCGGTCAACGACCGGTTCGGCCATGATGCCGGCGACCACGTCCTGCAATCCTTCGCGCGAATCGCGCGCGGCGTACTGCGCGAGACCGATGTCGTTGCCCGGCTGGGCGGTGAGGAGTTCGGCGTCCTCTTCCCCGGCGCGGACATCGCCCAAGCGCAATTTTTGAGCGAGCGGCTGCGCGCGACGGTGGCGGCGACGCAGTTGCGCCATAGGCAGGCGTCGGTTCGACTGACGGTCAGCGCCGGCATCGCATCGATCGACGTCAGCAGCAGCGCGGCGGCGGTGCTGCGCGCAGCCGACCGCGCGCTATACGCCGCAAAGGCAGAGGGCCGCGACCGATTGCAACTGGCGGCATGACCGCGCGGTGGCGACGACGACGCAATTGATGATAGGGTCGCCGACGTTGAGCGAGCAGAGGAGGCGCGGAGTGCGCGAGACATGGTATCGCGACCCGCGATGGGGACTGGCGGCAGCGACGATCGCGGCGATCGCGGTCGGCATCGCCGCCGGATCGACGGCGGAACCGCTGTGGCGGGTGCTGTTGCTGGCGATGGCCGGGTTCGCATTGATCGGATGGGGGTGGTTCGCGATCCAGGGGGTCGGCTGGCTATGGCGTCGTCCCGACCGGCGCGAGATATTGCAGGCGCTGACGCTGCAGAACGCCCAGCAGAATTTCAACCAGGCGGCGTGGGGCCGGTTCGATCGCGACGCGACGATGCTGCGCATGTTGCTGGCCGAACGTGCGCTGATCCCGATCGAGGCCGAGCTGGTGCGGCACGCGATGGCGATCGAACAGTTCACGGCGGTGGCGCAGGCGCTGCCCGGCTTTTCGCGGTCGGCGGCCTATTGGTACGATATCGCGTCGCAGGGCCATGCCGGCCTGCCCCATGCAACGCCGACGCCGAGCGCGACCGCGCTGGAGGAAGCTGCTGCCGACCTGCCAACGACGCCGCTGTCGGAGGACGACCGGCGCGCCGCCCTGCATTATCTCGCGGTGCGCAAGCGGCTGACGACCGATCGGGCGCTGGTCGAGCGCGAACGACGAGCCGCCCTGCGCAAGCTGGCCGCGCCGCCGCCCTCGCTTCCGGTCGAATAGGGACTTGCCGCCGCTGTTCAGGACGGACGGTCGGCCGCGCCGTCCTGCAAGGCCAACACCCGCAGCGCCTGCTTCAGATGCGGCGCGTCGACCATGCGGCCATCGACTTGCAGCGCCCCGGCATCGGGCTGCGCGGCAAAGGCATCGACGATCGCCTGCGCGCGCGCGACCATCTCGTCATCGGGGGTGAAGGCGGCGTTGATCGCGGACACCTGTGCCGGGTGGATCGCCATCATGCCCGTGAAGCCATCGCGCGCCGCACGGGCGGCATAGGCGGCCAGTCCCGCCGCGTCGCGGATCGCCGGATAGACGGTATCGATCGCCGCCACCCCGGCGGCGTGCGCCCCGAACAGCGTCAGCGAGCGGGCGAGTTCATAGGGCGCGGCATATCGCCCATCCGGCTCGCGCGAGGTCGCCGCACCGATCGCGGCGGGCAGGTCCTCGGCACCCCAGGTCAGTCCGGCGAGGCGGTGCGCGACCGTGCCATAGCTGCCGAGTTGAAAGATCGCCGCCGGGGTTTCGGTCGCGATCGGCAGCAACGACACGTCGGACAGACCGCGATCGGCGAGGAGCGCATCGACGCGGAGGATCGTCGCCACCCCTTCCGCCTTGGGCACGACGATGCCGTCGGGACCGGTGCCGACCAGCGCATCGAGATCGCCGAGCGCGCGCGGACCATCGACGGGGTTGATCCGCACGAAGCGCGCAACCGGGGCTGGTTCGCGCAGCCAGTCGGCGACGGCGGCGCGGGCGCTGTCCTTGGCCGATGTGGCAACCGCATCCTCCAGATCGAGGATCAGCGCGTCGGCTCCGCTCGCCGCCGCCTTGGCAAAGCGATCGGGCCGGTCGCCGGGTACGAACAGCAGCGACCGCAGCCTCATGGCCGGCGCTTCAGCAAGGCGCTGCGCAGGCAGCGGCAGACGACCTCGTCCCGCTGATTGTGCAGTTCATGGGTGAAGGTGACGATCCCGGCATTCGGGCGTGATCGACTATCCTTCAGCACGGTGACTTCGGTGGTGGCGCGCAGCGTGTCGCCTAGGAATACCGGCTTGGGCATCACCAGTTGATCGTAGCCGAGATTGGCGATGAGCGTCCCCAGCGTCGTCTCCCCGACCGACAACCCGACCATCAGCGCGAAGGTGAAGGTGCCGTTGACGAGGATCTGACCGAACTCCGACGCCCTCGCCGCCTCCGCATCGATGTGCAGCGGTTGCGGATTGTGGGTCATCACCGAGAACAGCAGATTGTCGGTTTCGGTCACGGTGCGGCGGATCGGATGGTCGATCCGGTCGCCGATCTGCCAGTCGTCGTAGAAGCGGCCGGTCATGCGTCGTCCTTCGCGATGCGGACGAGCAGCACCCCTTCGGCGACCTGTGCGCCTTCGCGCGCGGACAGGTCGGCGACGATGCCGTCGAACGGGCTGAGCAGCGCCTGTTCCATCTTCATCGCTTCCAGCACCACCAGCCGCTGTCCGGCGGTGACGCGATCCCCCGCGGCGACCGTCACCGCGACGATTCGGCCGGGCATGGGGGACAGGATCGCGCCGTCGCCGGCACTTGCCGCCCCACCCTGCCCCGCGACCGGCGCGGCGAAGGGAAAGGCTTCGCCGTCCGCGAACAGGACACGGTCGGGGCCGACCTGCGCGACCTCGCCGGCGGGACGAGCCTCTGCCAGATGGGTGATGCCGCCGATCGCGACGGCGACGTTCCGGTCGGGTGCGGCGTTGAGGCGGAAGCCGGCAAGCGCGTGCCATGGATCGGCGGGGTTGGTAGCGACCAACGCCGCCGCGGCGCCGCTGACCATCGCTTCGGGCGGGGTACCGGTCGGAACCAGCGCGTCGAGATGCCGTTCGATGAAGCCGGTATCGATCCGGGCGGCGACGAAGTCGGCGTGGCCGGCACAGCGGGCGAGGAAGGCGGCGTTGGTGCGGACCGGCCAGACCTGTACCGACGCGGCGGCCCTTGCCAGCGCGGCGGCGGCGGCGGTGCGGGTCGGGCGGTGGACGATCAGCTTGGCGATCATCGGGTCGTAATGCGGCGTCACCGTATCACCCTGTCGCACGCCGGCATCGACACGGACGTCGTCGTCGGGGAGCTTGAGATGCGTGAGCTGGCCCGTCGACGGGAGGAAGCCGGTCGCCGGGTTCTCGGCATAGAGGCGCGCCTCCATCGCCCAGCCATCGATCGACAACTGGTCCTGCCGCAGCGGCAGGGGTTCGCCCGATGCGACGCGCAGCTGCCATTCGACGAGGTCGGTGCCGGTGATCGCCTCGGTCACCGGGTGTTCGACCTGCAGCCGGGTGTTCATTTCCATGAACCAGATGCGATCGGCGGAGAGGCCCTGCGATCCGTCGGCGATGAACTCGATCGTGCCCGCCCCGACATAGTCGACCGCGCGGGCGGCGCGGACGGCGGCATCGCAGACGGCGGCGCGGGTGGCGGCGTCCATGCCGGGCGCGGGCGCTTCCTCGATCACCTTCTGGTGGCGGCGCTGGATCGAACAGTCGCGTTCGAACAGGTGGACGGCGTTGCCATGGGTGTCGCCGAACACCTGCACCTCGATATGGCGGGGCGACAGGATAAATTTCTCGATCAGCACGCGGTCGTCGCCGAACGCCGCCGCTGCCTCGCGGCGGCAGCTGTCGAGGGCCTCGGCAAACGCGGCGGGGTCTTCGACGCGGCGCATGCCCTTGCCGCCGCCGCCGGCCACCGCCTTGATCAGCACCGGATAGCCGATCGCGTCGGCTTCGGCGGCCAGACGGTCGGGGGACTGGTCCTCGCCCAGATAGCCGGGGGTGACGGGCACGCCGGCGGCGATCATCCGCGCCTTGGCCGCGTCCTTCAGGCCCATGGCCCGGATCGCGGCGGCGGGTGCGCCGACCCAGATCAGGCCGGCGGCGGTAACGGCTTCGGCGAACTCGGCATTTTCGGACAGGAAACCATAGCCGGGATGGATCGCTGCCGCACCGGTCCGGCGGGCGGCGGCGAGGATCTTTGCGCCGTCGAGATAGCTTTCGCGAGCTGGGGCCGGACCGATGCAGACGGCTTCGTCGGCCTCTGCGACGAAGGGCAGGCCGGCGTCGACGTCGCTGTGGACGGCGATGGTGCGGATGCCGAGGCGGCGGGCGGTGCGCAGGATGCGGCGGGCGATCTCGCCGCGATTGGCAATCAGCAGCGATTCGATCATGGCTGGTCCCGGAAGTTGGCGAAGGTGCCACGTAAGCGAACTTCGCGGAGCGCCACGGCGGTGCGCCCGACGGGCGGGACAGGATAGACCGGGCGGATCGTGTAGGAAAGCGTCATGGATGCGCCTCCGGAAAGCCGTGGCGGATGTGAAGTGCTTGGAGCAGTTCCCTGAAATCGCTGACGAAGCGGGTGTCGCCGTACCGGCCGTCCGACAGGCCCGCATCGGCACCGGCGCCAAGGACCAGCAGCGGCAGGTTCTGGTGCGCCTCCCCCACCACCGCGATCACCGCGTCGCGGGGACGTGGATAGGGGACGCGGATGACGTCCAGTTCCGAGGCCTTGTCCGGGAAGCGCGCGAGCAGGCCATCGATGGCGATGCAGTCGCGGCAGTAGAAGCTGCGACCGGGCAAGACCGGATCGTCGAACTGCGGGTCGAGCAGGTACAGGCGGTCGCGCATGGGATGTTCCGAAAACAGGGGGTCGGCGTCGGGATCGACGGTGGTCGGCAAAGGGTCGGGCGGTTGCAGCACCGGATCGGCACGGGTGCCGAACATGGCGGCGGCCGCGAAGGCGAGGTCGCGGGCGCTGACATCGGGTGCCGAAACGGGTTGCGGCTGGAACGCGTCGGCGATCGCGGCGCGGGCGGCAACGGGATCGGGGGCAAAGGCGGCGGCCAGCCGCTGGGCGATCACCTCGGCATGGGCGGTGGTCGCCCTCGCCTCGGCCGACAGGGTGCCACCATCGCGCATCGGCACCGGCGAGGCGGCGAGTTGCGCCTCGACCTCCGCCGTTACGCGGGCGACGGTGTGGAGGAAGTTCGACAGCGCAGCGCCGGGCGGCAGGCTGGCGATGGCGCGGGTGACCATGGCGAGGATCGCGTCATAGGCGACACTGTCGATGCCGGTATTGGGTCCGGGGATGAAGCCAGACGGGGGAGCGGCCGGCGTCTTGGCCGGGGTGAAGGCCGGTTCGGTGAGCCTGGTCGGGCGGATCGGGGGGAGGTTGGGAATGGTCGTCATGCGGCACCCTCCACGCGCGCGCTGCCGTTCCTCCGCGCAGGCGAGACCTTTGCGAATGTCGCGAGCTTCGCCAAAAACTCGCCGTACCCCCGCGCAGGCGGGGGTCCAGAGCCAAGCAGAACAACGGCTTGCGCTTGGAACTCTGGATCCCCGCCTGCGCGGGGATACGGGCGCGGGGCGGCGGGCATCCGAATCACATCCGGAAGATGCCGAACTGCGCACGGTCGGCGATCGGGGCGTTCAGCGTCGCCGAGAGCGCCAGCCCCAGCACGTCGCGGGTCTGTTCGGGCAGGATCACGCCGTCGTCCCACAGCCGGGCGGTGGCGTACCAGGGACTCCCCTCCGTTTCATAGCGGTCGCGGATCGGGGTCTTGAACGCTTCGGCCTCGTCCGGCGTCCAGGTGTCGGCGTCGCGGTGGACGGTCGCCAATACGCTGGCCGCCTGTTCGCCGCCCATCACCGAGATGCGGCTGTTGGGCCAGCTGAACAGGAACCGGGGCGAATAGGCCCGGCCGCACATGCCGTAATTTCCCGCACCGAAACTGCCGCCGATCAGCACGGTGAGCTTGGGCACCTGTGCCGTCGCAACGGCGGTGACCAGCTTTGCACCATGTTTCGCAATGCCTTCCGCCTCATATTTACCACCGACCATGAAGCCCGAGATGTTCTGAAGGAACAGCAACGGGGTGCGGCGCTGGCAGGCCAGTTCGATGAAATGCGCGCCCTTTTGCGCGCTTTCGGAAAACAGCACGCCGTTGTTGGCAAGGATCGCGACCGGCATTCCCCAGATGCGCGCGAAGCCGCACACCAGCGTCGTGCCGTAGAGCGGCTTGAATTCGTGCAGTTCGGAGCCGTCGACCAGCCGGGCGATCACCTCGCGCACATCATAGGGCGCGCGGACATCGGTGGGCACGATCCCGGCAAGGTCGGCGGGATCGTGGAGCGGCGGGCGCGGGTCGGTCAGCGCCAGTTCGGCGCGGCGCGGCGGCGGCAGGGTCGCGACGATGTCGCGGACGATCAGCAGCGCCGCTTCGTCATCGTCGGCGACATGATCGACCACGCCCGATTTGCGGCCATGGGTGTCGGCCCCGCCCAGTTCCTCGGCGCTGATGACCTCCCCGGTCGCGGCCTTGACCAGCGGCGGGCCGGCTAGAAAGATCGTCCCCTGCCCGCGCACGATCACCGTTTCGTCGGACATGGCGGGGACATAGGCACCGCCGGCGGTACAACTGCCGAGCACGCAGGCGATCTGGGCGATGCCCTTGGCCGACATCTGCGCCTGATTGAAGAAGATGCGGCCGAAATGGTCGCGGTCGGGGAACACTTCCGCTTGGTGGGGAAGGTTCGCGCCGCCGCTGTCGACCAGATAGATGCACGGCAGATGGTTTTGGCAAGCGATCTCCTGCGCGCGGAGATGCTTCTTGACCGTCATGGGGAAATACGCGCCGCCCTTCACCGTCGGGTCGTTGGCGACGATCATCACCTGCCGGCCATGGACGCGGCCGATGCCGGCGATGACGCCCGCCGCCGGGGCCTCGTCGCCATACATGCCGCCCGCCGCCAGCGCGCCGATTTCGAGGAACGGCGATCCGGCGTCGAGAAGGCGGTGGATGCGGTCGCGCGGTAACAGCTTGCCCCGCGCGACATGGCGTTCGCGGCTACGCTCCGGTCCGCCCAGCGCGGTACGGGCGGTCCGGTCGCGCAGGTCGTCGGCCAGCGCCGCATTATGCGTGGCGTTGGCGCTGAACCCGTCCGATCCGCGATCGATCAGCGTCGGCAGCACCGTCATTGCGCGCGCGTCCCCCCGCCCAGCAATTCGCGACCGATCAGCATCCGGCGAACTTCGTTGGTTCCGGCGCCGATGTCGAGCAGCTTCGCATCGCGGAAATAGCGCTCGACTGGCCAGTCCTTCGTATAGCCCGCCCCGCCCAGCGCCTGAATCGCGTCGTTGGCGACCTTCACCGCGTTCTCGGACGCCAGCAGGATCGCGCCCGCCGCATCGTGGCGGGTGGTGCGGCCGGCGTCGCAGGCCTTCGCGACCGCGTAGACATAGGCGCGCGCCGAATTGAGCGCGACCGACATGTCGGCGATCTTGCCCTGCATCAGCTGGAACGCGCCGATCGGTCTGCCGAACTGCTTGCGCTCGGCGACATAGGGCAGGACGGTATCGAGACAGGCCTGCATGATGCCGAGCTGGATTCCCGACAGCACGACGCGCTCGTAATCGAGGCCCGACATCAGCACACCGACGCCGCCGTTGAGCGGCCCCATGACGTTCTCGGCAGGAACGAAACAGTCGTCGAAGACCAGCTCGGCGGTCGGCGACCCGCGCATCCCCATCTTGTCGATCTTCTGCCCGATCGAAAAACCGGCGAAATCCCGTTCGATCAGGAAGGCGGTGATCCCCTTCGATCCGGCGTCGGGCGCGGTCTTGGCATAGACGACCAGCGTCGCGGCATAGGGGGCGTTGGTGATCCAGAATTTGGTGCCGTTCAGGCGATAGCCGCCATCGACCGTGTCGGCGCGCAGCTTCATCGACACGACGTCGGAGCCCGCCCCGACTTCGGACATGGCGAGCGATCCGACATGCTCGCCGCTGATGAGCTTGGGCAGATACTTCGCCTTCTGCTCGGCGTTGCCCCAGCGCGCGATCTGGTTGACGCACAGGTTGGAATGCGCGCCATAGGACAGGCCGACCGAGGCCGAGGCGCGGGCGACTTCCTCACACGCGACGACATGTTCGAGATAGCCGAGACCGAGGCCGCCATCGTCTTCGCCGACGGTGATGCCGTGCAGGCCGAGCGCACCCATTTCAGGCCATAGTTCGATCGGGAAGCGATCGTCGGCGTCGATGGCAGCGGCGATCGGCGCGATGCGATCGGCCGCGAAGCGCTGCGTGGTCTCGCGAATGGCATCGGCCATCTCGCCGAGCGCGAAATCGAGCATGTCTCTCTCCAATGGTCCGGTCTTTGCCGGATCGTATCTGTTGTTACCGATAGGACGATTGTGATCGGTTGTGAACTCTTAACCGGTTTGAAGGACTTATATCCCGCCTATGGCATTGCCGACGACGGCAGCCGCGACGATGGAAGCGAGGGGCAACGCAAACGCCATCACAAGCTGTCTGGCACCCTGATTGAACGTGAGGCCAACGAGGGCCGGCAGGATAATCATCCAGAGCGCATGCCACGAACTTGGGGGAAGATTCAAAACGATGATGGCGTAGGTCAACAGCGCGCTCGAAAGCATAGTCAGCACGATTTGCGCCATCCATCTGTCGCGAACGGACCGGTTTGCGGTGCGGGTCATCCGCGCAGTCTCACCGTTTCGAGACCTAGCGCAAGGCGTTGCCCGCCGGACCATCGAGACAGCGAAGCACGGCGTCCCGATCGAATGGCGGTGCGGCAGCGGCGGTCATCGGCGCGATATCGACCGGCCGACCGATCGGCACCGCGCCGAGGCGGCGATCGGTGACGCCGGCACAGGCCTTTGCCGCGCTCAGCAATTTCGGCGGGGTCGTATAGCCTTCATAGGACAGGCGGAACGTGCCCCAATGGATCGCCATGCCGCGCGATGCGCCCAGCCGCCGAAACACGTCGAGCGCGTCGACCGGGCCGATATGCGCGCCGCTGGCCATCTGCCCCGGCTGAAACCGGAACGCTCCGATGGGGATCAGCGCGAGGCGGATCGGGCCGACCGCCCTCGCCTCCTCGACCCATTTGCCGTCGCCCATGCCGGTATCGCCCGCGAAGAACAGATTGCCGCCGGGCAGTTCGACGACGAACGCCGACCACAAGGCACGGTTGCGGTCGACGAACCAGCGGCTCGACCAGTGATGGTTGCGCACGACATGGACCGTCGCGCCGCCGACCCGCTCCGCCTGTCGCCAGTCGAGCGCGGTCGCTTGCATTCCCGCGCGGCGCAGGATCGCGTCGTTGCCGTGGGCAGTGACGATCGCCGGGCGGTCGCGGTCGTACAGCCGCTTGAGCGTCGACAGGTCTAGATGATCGTAATGATTGTGGCTGATGAGGATCAGGTCGATCTTCGGCAGATCGTCCAACGCGATACCCGGTGCCGCGACCCGTTTCGGACCGAAGCCGAACGGGCCGGCGCGGTCACTCCACACCGGGTCGGTCAGGATGTTGAGGCCCGGCGTCTGGATCAGCGCCGACGCGTGGCCGACCCAGGTGACGCGCAACGGGGTCTGCGCCGGATCGCGCGCCGGGCGGGTCGTGGCGGGCAGGAGTTCGGCGGGTCTGGCGGGGGTGACCGGGACCTGCGTGGGCCATGCGGGACGCCCGTCGCTGCCGGTCGCCTGTCGCCACAGGAACCCCCTGCGGCTGCCGCCCGGTGGCGCGGCGGTATCGTCGCCATCGGGATTGACGAAGCGCGCGCCGTCGAAATGGTCGTTGGCCACCCCGCGATAATAGATGCGGTCGAGGAAGCGCGGCACAATCGTCACGGCGAGGCACAGGATCGCGACGATCCACACCAGCCCCCATCCTGCCCTGCGAACGCCCGTTACCATCGGGTCCCAACGCCACGTCGTGCCGAACGATGCATCCCCTCTTGTGTTGCCCTTTTACCACACCATATCGCCGGCAACATCACAGGGGAGCAATATGAACCTCGAAAAATTTACCGACCGCGCAAAAGGTTTCCTGCAGGCGGCACAGACGGTGGCGATCCGCAATTCGCATCAGCGGATGACACCCGAACATATCCTGAAGGCGCTGCTCGACGACGAACAGGGCATGGCCGCCGGGCTGATTACGGCAGCGGGCGGCGACGCGCGCCGGGCGATCGCCGAGATCGATGCGGCGCTGGCCAAGCTGCCGGCGGTATCAGGATCGGGGGCGCAGCAAAATCCGGGCCTCGACAATGACAGCGTCCGCCTGCTCGATCAGGCCGAACAGATCGCGACCAAGGCGGGCGACAGCTTCGTCACCGTCGAGCGCATGCTGCTGGCGCTGACGCTGTCACAGGGTCCGGCGGGCAAGGCGCTGACCACCGCCGGGCTGACGGCGCAGAATCTGAACGCGGCGATCGACAAGCTGCGCGGCGGGCGCACCGCCGACACCGCCGGGGCCGAGGATCGCTACGACGCGCTCAGGAAGTTCGCCCGCGACTTGACCGGCGCCGCGCGCGACGGCAAGCTCGACCCGGTCATCGGCCGCGACGAGGAAATCCGTCGTACCATCCAGATCCTCGCGCGCCGGACCAAGAACAATCCGGTACTGATCGGCGAACCCGGCGTCGGCAAGACCGCGATCGCCGAGGGCCTCGCGCTGCGCATCGCCAATGGCGACGTGCCGGAGGGGCTGAAGGACCGCGCGCTGATGTCGCTCGACATGGGGTCGCTGATCGCCGGGGCCAAATATCGCGGCGAGTTTGAGGAGCGGTTGAAAGGCGTGCTCGACGAGGTGAAGGCGGGCGACGGGCAGATCATCCTGTTCATCGACGAGATGCACCAGCTGATCGGTGCCGGCAAATCCGAAGGGGCGATGGATGCGGGCAATCTGCTGAAGCCTGCGCTTGCGCGGGGCGAACTCCACTGCATCGGCGCGACCACGCTCGACGAATATCGCAAGCATGTCGAAAAGGACCCCGCGCTCCAGCGGCGGTTCCAGCCGGTGTTCGTCGGCGAGCCGACCGTCGAGGATACGATCAGCATCCTGAGGGGCCTGAAGGAGAAGTACGAACTCCATCACGGCGTGCGGATCACCGATGGCGCGCTGGTGTCGGCGGCGACGCTGTCGAACCGCTACATCACCGACCGCTTCCTGCCCGACAAGGCGATCGACCTGATGGACGAGGCCGCCAGCCGGCTCCGCATGGAGGTGGAGAGCAAGCCCGAGGCGATCGAGAGCCTCGACCGGCGCATCCTGCGCATGAAGATCGAGCGCGAGGCGCTGCGCCGCGAGAGCGACGCGGCCAGCATCGACAGGCTCGACACGCTGGAAGCGGAACTCGCCAATCTCGAACAGCAATTGTCCGAGCTGACCACCCGCTGGCAGGGCGAGCGCGACAAGATCGCGTCGGAGGCGAAGCTGAAGGAACAGCTCGACGCCGCGCGGGTCGCGCTGGAACAGGCGCAGCGATCGGGCGACCTCGCGAAAATGTCCGAGCTGACCTATGGCACCATCCCGACCCTCGAAAAGCAGCTGGTCGCGGCGCAGCAACATGCCGGCGGCGCGATGCTGCGCGAGGAAGTGACCGCCGACGATATCGCCGGCGTCGTCAGCCGCTGGACCGGGGTGCCGGTCGACCGGATGCTGGAGGGCGAGCGCGAGAAGCTGCTGGCGATGGAGGATGCGCTGGGCAAGCGGGTCATCGGCCAGAGCGAGGCGGTGCGCGCCGTCGCCACCGCCGTCCGCCGCTCGCGCGCCGGGTTGCAGGACCCGAACCGGCCGCTCGGCAGCTTCCTGTTCCTCGGGCCGACCGGCGTCGGCAAGACCGAGCTGACCAAGTCGCTCGCCGAATTCCTCTTCGACGACCCCAATGCGATGGTTCGCATCGACATGAGCGAGTTCATGGAAAAGCACGCGGTGTCACGGCTGATCGGTGCGCCGCCGGGCTATGTCGGCTATGAGGAAGGCGGCAAGCTGACCGAAGCCGTCCGCCGCCGCCCCTATCAGGTGGTGTTGTTCGACGAGGTGGAGAAGGCGCATGGCGACGTCTTCAACATCCTGTTGCAGGTGCTCGACGACGGCCGCCTGACCGACGGACAGGGGCGCACGGTCGATTTTTCGAACACGATCATCATCCTGACGTCGAACCTCGGGTCGCAATATCTGACCAACCTGCCCGATGGTGTCGACGTCGAGACGGTCGAGCCGCAGGTGATGGACGTGGTGCGCGCGCATTTCCGCCCGGAATTCCTCAACCGGCTGGACGAGATCATCCTGTTCCACCGGCTGGCGGCGGATCACATGGCCCCGATCGTCGACATCCAGGTCGGCCGCGTCGGACGCCTGCTGGCGGAGCGCAAGGTGAAGGTCGAGATGACCGACGCCGCGCGGGCATGGCTGGGCCGCGTCGGTTACGACCCGGTGTACGGCGCGCGGCCATTGAAGCGCGCGGTTCAGCGATATCTACAAGATCCGCTCGCCGACCTGATCCTGCGCGGGAGCGTCAAGGACGGGTCGACGGTGCGCGTCGATGAGGGGGATGGCGCGCTGACGTTGAGCGTGGGGTGACAGGACCGCACCCGTCACCCCGGCCGGTGCGTTATTGGTTCGGGGTGACGAGCGAGGGAAGCATCGAACGTCCGGTTTCCTGGCCCTGACGTGCTACCTGGTCCCATTGCTTGGCGGTCAGACAGACCTTCTTGCCGCGAACGTTCGATCCAGTGTCCAACGTCCGCTTGCAGATGAGGTTAGGCGTAGCTGCAGCTGGTGGTGGTGCCGTTGCCTGCTGACCGGCGAGTCCGACCAGCATGGTAGTTACGAACATCAGCATCAACATTCCTTTCTATTGGGCGATACCGGCATTCTAGCTCGGATCGGACGTTACGCTAACAGTTAAAAAGGGGCAGAACCGTGGTTCTGCCCCCTTCTCACAATCTTTACTACTGCATTGATCTACGTATCAGAAGCGCAGGCGGGCGCTCGCTGCGAAGCGACGGCCCAATGCATCATAGGTCGATGGATAAACGTTGCCGCTATTGTAGGCGGTTGCGCCGATCGACGCACCGACCAGCTTCGGCTGATTGTCGAACAGGTTCAACGCCGAGATGGTGAAGTCGAAATTGTCCGTCACGCCGAACCGCGTCGTCAGGTCGAAATAATGTTCGGCTCCGATGCGACGGAATTCTTCCAGCGGGCCACCACCATTGGCGATGTCGTCGGCAAGTGCCGCCGGCTCGTACGAAACGGCATCGATATACCGCCACAGCAACGAGATATCCGCCGCACCAATCGTCAACGTCGTACGCTGATTAAAGCTGAACTCCGGCTGGATCGACGGGCAGTTGACGCTGTAATAGCCCACACATTCACGATTGATCGACGTCGGGGTCGCCTGGAACTTGTTGCTGTTGGTCCAGTTGCCGATGAACGACAGGGCGAGCGCGCCGAAGCCGAACTTCTGCCGATAATTCAACGCGACGTCGATACCGTCGGTCTGGATGCGGCCAAGATTGGAGAGCGGCAACGCAAGGCCGGTCGCTTCACCATTCAGGCTGCCATCCACCGGATCACGACCGATCGAACGACATGCCGCCGATGATGCTGCCTGCAGCGGCGAATAGCAGCTGGCGAACACGTCGCCGATCGTCGGCGCGGTGATCGCGTCCTGAACGCCGATATTGTAATAATCGACGCTGGCGTTGAAGCCCGGCAGGAATTCCGGCTGCAGCACGGCACCGATCGTCCACGTCGTCGCCTTTTCGACGTTCAGGTTTGGATTACCGCCCGTCGAGACGTTGACCTGGCCGGCGGAAGGGAGCGGAATCGCGCCGATCAGTTGCTGAGCGCGAGCGGCAGTGGCGCCGCCCGCCACGATCTGCGCGGCGCAGACCTGTCCCAGCGCGGAACCGGCGGTGACGCCGCTACCGGCACATGGGTCGGAAGCGGAGTTATTGAGGTCGGTAACCGAAGGCGCGAACAGTTCGTTGATGTTCGGTGCGCGAGCCGCCTTCTGGTAGTTTCCGCGGACCTTGATTGCCTCAACGGGTTCCCACGTACCGCCGGCTTTCCACGTCCAGTTGGTTCCCGCCGTCGAATAGGACGACACGCGACCACCGGCCTCGACCGTCAGGCTATGGAAGAACGGACGATCCGCAACCAGCGGCACGATCAGTTCGGCAAAGCCTTCCTTCACGTCATACTGGCCTGCCACATCAGGCGATGCCGCACCGTTGCCGAGCACTTCGTTCGGGCGCTGCGTCAGTTCGTCCGATACAACCGCTGCGGTGTACTTGCGATACTCGGCACCAATCGCGAACGAAACCGCGTCCGATGCGAACGGGCTGGTGAAGCCGAGATCACCGCTCAGGACGCCGCGGGCCTGTGCCAGCGTCGTCTTGGTGGTCGTGCCGTTGGTTACGCCGAGCAGGAAGCCGAGCTGGTCGGGAGTGATCGTGCCGGCATCACCGAACAGGTTGATCGGAACGCAGCCATTGCTGTTGTCGACGCAGGTGGCGGTGTTGGTCGCCAACGCCGCCTGACGCAGACGGGTACGCGTACCGTTCCCGCTCTGGCGCTGCGCGTTCTCGCTTTCGCCATATCCACCCGAGAGATCGAACTGGATATTGCTGGTGATGTCACCACGAACGCCGAAGCGATAATCGAACAGCGTGGTCGTGTACGTCGACAGACGCGGACCGGCTTCGACGAAACGACGCGAGACGTTGCTGGTGAAGGTCCGATAGTTCGGGTCGTTGGTAGTCGTTGCCAGAGCAGCCGCGCTGCACTGCGCGACGGTCAGCCCGTTTGCGGCGCAAATCTGGCTACGCGCTGCGGCCGGAAGATACGGGTTCGAGTACGGAATAGTCAGCGAGTTGCCGAACGTACCCGACGAGGCAATGACGGTCTGAACCGTATTCTTCGAAAATAGTCCACGGCCATATACTTCGATACTGTCGGTGACTTCGTAATGCGCCGCACCGAACATATTGTAACGCTCGAACGGCGTCTGGAAGATGTTCTGCGGGTTGAAGTTGAACAGTGCATAGGTCGGCACCAGACGGCCGGTCGCCACGTCGATCTGGTTATTGCTGCCAAGGCCGAGACCGGTGAAGCGGCCCGGAACAGTCGTACCCGAACCACCCTGTGCACCGCTGTACGAATCGATGTTGAATTCGGAGAAGTCGCGATCGCCCTGAAGGACGGGTTTCGCCTTCTGATAGCCCATGCTGAAAACGGCGTTGCCACGTCCGTCGTCGAAATTCGCGCCGAGGGTCAGATCGCCGCGGAAGATGTTGCCGTCGCCACGTTCGGTGATCTGTTCGCTGACGGTCGCTTCCATTCCCGCGAAGTCACGCTTCGTGATGAAGTTGACGACACCCGACACCGCGTCGGCACCGTAGGTCGTCGAAGCGCCACCCGTCAGGATATCGGTACGCTGCAACAGCGCGAGCGGAATATTGTTCAGATCGGTAATGCCGCTGAGACCTGCCGGCGCGATACGCGATCCGTCGAGCAGCACGAGGTTGCGATTGGCGCCGAGGCCACGCAAGTCGACGAATGACGCGCCGCCGTTGCCGTTGTTCACGGCCGAGCCGATGCTGGGAACCACGCCTGGCAATTCGCGCAGGAACTGTTCGGCGACGTTGGTCTGCCGCAGTTCCAGTTCTTCCGAACTGACCGAATTGACCGGCGACGACTGGACGAGGTTCGGATTGCGGATCAGCGACCCGGTAACGACGATATCCTCGGAGGGCGCTTCCTGCGGCACGGGGCCGGAAACCACACCGGTGGTCGTTTCCTGCGCCATCGCGGCGGTCGAGAAGCCGACCATCAGCGTCGAGGCGAGCAACGCAGTTCTTACATTAAGCTTCATATTTGCCCCTGTCTTATCGGCGCTCGTAAAAGTGGCGCAACAATTCAAGACTAACGGGTGCGCAAGTTTCGAAGCAATCGTACCGAATCACTATTGTAACGAAATCGTCGCCAAGTGACTTTTCGGTAACAGTCGCTACAATATCCACGGATTTCGTAAAGACCGATCAGGTTAAATAACTGATAATAGGTGTTATTTACGGTTACAGATGTATTTTTACAGTAATGTCTCTCATGTCTTTTAACTGATAATCGATATGACCTCGCCCCATGTGAAGGAGTGTATTGCAACAACAGTACAGCCCTTGGGTCGTAACTGGCCCTCCGTCGGAACGTTGCCGACAACCGGCCGTAAAGCCTGTTACACCAGCACGGAATCGCGGTCGCATCAGCAAGCGGCAGCTCGCAAACAAGATGGGCCGCTCCTCCCGGTGGAGGAACGGCCCATCGACGAGACGACAGAAGCGACTAGAAGCCGAACTTCGCGCCTGCACGGAAGCTGCGGCCGAAGATGCCGTTGCCACCCTGCACCGGGTTGTAGAGATGCGCGCCATAGGTGACGACATCGATCGGCGGCAGGCGATCGAACACGTTCAGCGCGTTCACGTAGAAGGTGAACTTGTCGTTGACGTTGAAGCTGACGTTCAGGTCGGCCGTGATGTAGCTCTTTACGCGGCAATCGACATATTCGGGTGCCAGCGAGCAGTCGCGATAGCTGCCGCCCTGATCTTCTGCCGACAGGTCATACCCCGAGACGTAGTTCACGGTACCGGTGACGTCGACCTTGTCGAACGAGAAGGTGTTCGCCCAGTTGCCACGCCATTTGAACGTACCGTTGCCCGCCGTCAGGTTGAAGTTGCCGAGCGTGTCGACATAGGTTTCCTTCGAACCGTCCGGGAAGGTCGTGCTGAGTTCCAGCAACAGGCTGGCATTGGCCGCGGTGCGCCACTGGAAACCGCCGAAGTCGACGCGACCGGTCAGGCCGAAATCGATACCTTCCGACGTAATCGTGTCGGAATTGATCAGCTGCGATTCGACGAAGCCGATGCGCGGACGACCATTGGGCAGGTTGACGTCGGGTGCGTCGGCAATGACGTTGAACCCGGCCGGGATCGGCTGGCCCGCATAATAAGCGGCGATCGCGGCGGCATTCGACGGCGAGGTGATCGCGCCCGTCTTCTTGATGTTGAAATAGTCCACGGTGAACGTGAAGTTCGAAATCGGCGTGAACTGGATGCCGGCGGTGAAGCTGCGCGACTTTTCGGGTTGCAGGTTCGGCGAAGCAAGCGTCGTCGATCCGATCGAATAGGTCGTCAGATAGTTCGGGCAAGCCTGTGGTGCCGTCGTGTCGTTGGCGCAGGCCGCACCATATTGCGCGCGGAAGCTGGCCGGAACCGCGGTGATCGACTGGGTGACATAACCCGTCGTCGGCAGCGCATTGGCTTCGGCGAAGCTCGGGATACGGAAACCACGCGACCAGGTGCCGCGGATCGACAGCTGGCGGAACGGGGTGAACCGCGCGCCGGCCTTTGGCGAGAAGTTGCTCTGACCGGTCGAATAATGGTCATAGCGTCCCGACAGGTTCACATCGAGCTGATCGAATACCGGTGCCTGAACCTCGGCGAAGGCCGAGCTGACAGTACGGTTACCTTCGGTGCCGAACGCGTTGATCGTGAAGTAGCGCTGGGTCGGGCCGTTGGTGTCGGGGTTGGCGCTGGGCGCGTTGACCGCTTCGTAGAAGACCGATCCGCCCACGCCCAACTGGACCGGACCACCGGGCAGCGCGAACAGTTCCTTCGAGAAGGTAACCTGAGCCTGGTACAGATCCGAAGACGTGTCGGTGATGTTCACCGGGGTCACGTAATCGCGAACCGCCTGCGAATTCTGGCCCGGGTTGACGAAGTTGTACGAACCGTCGGCAATGACGTTCAGCAGATTCTGGATATAGACATAGCCGTCCTGCAAACGACGCAGGTCGGTGTGCATCGCGGTCGCGTTGAAGTTATAGTCGATATCGCTGAAGATCGTGCCGTTCAGGCCGAACGCGGCACGGTACACGCGGCTGCGGGTCTCGTTGTACGTCCGCTCCTGGTTACGACCGAGGATCTGCGCAGTCTGGCCCAGCGCTGCGAACGGGTTGTTCGGGTTCAGCGTGCCGTTGGCCGCGGTGCAATTCACGCGGGCGGCGCAGACAAAGACCGGCAGCGTGAGAACGGCCGATCCGGGCGCAAAGGTCGCCGCACCCGACGCGGTCGAGAATTGCGGAAACAGGATCCCAGTAGGGGCATTGCCACGGATCGTACCGGGCGTGCCGTAATAGCTCGACGTGGTCTGCTGGAAGTTGACCGACAGATACGCTTCCGACGTATCGCCGACCTTTGCGGTGAAGCGCGCCGATCCACCGAAGCGCTCGATATCGGGCGTCACGTTCAGATAATTATAGGTCAGGTCTTCCTGACATACATTGCTGGTCGGCAGGGTGCCGTTGACCAGCTGACCGTTCGAATTCACCCGGGTGAGATCGTCCTGGGTCGGGGTGACTGCCGGACCGGCATAGCAACCCGCGACCGGGTTCAGGATTTGATAGCGGCCGCTGGTGCCGGGCCGCACGTAGAAGGTGCTGCCGTTGGTTGCGAAACCATTGATCTGACCGTCGGAATTCAGGCCGTTCAGAATGCCGTTCGGACCACCGATGCTGCGCTGGTCGTCGGTCGCAAATACGCCACGCAGGTCCTTGTTGGCGACGCCTTCGCTGCGGAAATAGAAGCCACTGATATACGCGTTGTAGCCCTGCTCATCGAGGTCGCCGGTACCGGCGGTCAGCGTCAGACGCTGGTTGGCGGCAATGCCGTCTTCCGAAATGCCGGCTTCGACACGACCACCAATGCCCTTGAACGAACGCTTGGTGATGATGTTGACCACACCCGCGATCGCGTCGGCGCCGTAGCTCGACGAAGCACCGTCGCGCAGCACATCGACGCGCTCGACGATGTCGTCAGGGATCGTGTTCAGATCGACGAAGTTGCGCGAACCGTCATCGGCGAGCGGATAGTAAGCGGCGCGCAGGCCGTCGAACAGGACCAGCGTCGAGCTGGTCGACAGGCCGCGCAGCGACACGGCCGATGCACCGCCGGCGAAAGCGCCGTTGGCGGTGAACGAGTTGGTCAGCGCCGGGCCGTTGTTCGACGACAGCAGCTGAATCGCGTCCTGCACGGTGTTGATGCCGCGCGCATCGAGGTTCTCCGTGGTCAGCGTAGTCACCGGCGAAATACCGCTATCGGTGCCGCGCAGAATCGAACCGGTGACGATGATGTCCTGCGACGTATCATCGGTCGGATTCGCCGGCGCCGGCACGGTGGCGCCAGCCGGTGCGACTTCCTGTGCCGAAGCCGGCACGGCGAACAGACCGGCGCTGGCGGCAGCGAGCGCGGACAAAGCGGTTCCGCGGCGCAACGACGTGCGCATCGACAAAGCAATCATGGAAGCAGCAATCCCCTTAAACCCTGACGGGCGTTCCAAGCAGTCGCGCCGCGCAACGGGCGGCTCGAACACGGCCAAGTATCCGTCGATACAAGAGGTTTTGCAAATACAGGTGTACGTATATTGGAAATTACATGTCAGCTGTAACTATTCCGCAACACTTTCTAATTTCTACACAAAGCTGGCCCGCAGCCCGTCGATCACGAACTGCGCCGCGAGTGCCGCCAGCAGCACGCCGAGCAGCCGGGTGATCACCGCCTCGATCCGCGCGCCGAGCAGCTTCATCAGCGGTCCCGCCGCCAGCAACGCGATCAGCGTCAGCAGCAGGATCGACGCCAGCGCGCCCAGCACCACCGCCCGCGCGGTCCAGTCGCCGACCTGGCTCATCAGGAGCATCACCGACGCGATCGATCCCGGCCCGGCGATCATCGGCATCGCCATGGGGAAGGTCGACACGTCCTCGACCTCGTGCGTCTCGATGATCTTCTGCGCACGGTCCTCGCGGCGCTGGGTACGCTTTTCGAACACCATTTCGAGCGCGATCAGGAACAGCATGATGCCGCCCGCGATGCGGAAACTGTCGAGGCTGATGCCCAGTGCCTTGAGCAGCGCCTGCCCGAACAGCGCGAAGACGACGAGGATCGCGGTGGCGATGCCGACCGCGCGGATCGCCATCGCGCGACGCTGTACGTCGGACGCGCCGGTGGTCAGCCCGGCATAAATCGGCGCGCAGCCCGGCGGATCGATCACCACGAAGAAGGTGATCAGCGACGAGACGAACAGCTCGATCACAGCGCGCTATCGTCGAACGGCAGGCCCTCGCGCCGATGCGCGGCGACCAGTGTGTTGCGCAGCAGGCAGGCGATGGTCATCGGCCCGACCCCGCCCGGCACCGGCGTGATCGCGCCCGCGACCGACAGTGCGGCGGCAAAGTCGACATCGCCGACCAGCCCGTCTGCGGTACGGTTGATGCCGACGTCGATCACCGTCGCACCGGGCTTCAGCCACGACCCCTTGACGAAATTGGCGCGTCCGACCGCGGCGACGACGATATCGGCGCGCGCGACATGCCCCGGCAGATCATGGGTCCGCGAATGGGCGATGGTGACCGTGCAGCTTTCGGCGGTCAGCAACGCCGCCATCGGCTTGCCGACGATGTTCGACCGGCCGACGACCACGGCTTCCTTGCCCGACAGGTCGCCCAGTTCATCGCGCAGCAGCAGCAGGCAGCCATAGGGCGTGCACGGCACCATCCCCGGCAACCCGGTCGCCAGCCGCCCGGCGTTGACCGGGTGGAAGCCGTCGACATCCTTGTCTGGATCGATCGTCAGGAGCACGGCATCGCTGTCGAGGTGCTTTGGCAGCGGCAATTGCACGAGAATACCGTCGACCGCCGGATCGGCGTTCAGTTGCTCGACCATCGCGATCAGTTCGTCCTGCGACACGTCCGCCGACAGGCGATGTTCGAAGCTGGCCATGCCCGCTTCGCGCGTCGCCTTCCCTTTCGACCGGACGTAGACGGCGGAGGCGGCATCCTCGCCGACCAGCACCACGGCGAGGCCGACGGGTCGCCCGGCGCTCTTCGCAAACGTAGCGGCATGGGTAGCGACGCGCGCACGCAACTGGGCGGCGAAGGCTTTTCCGTCGATGATCCGGGCTGTCATGGCGGTGTGCATAATGGGTGCGGATCGGGTTCGCCACCCCCGCTTTGACCCGATCAGAACGACCCCATAGCAATTACTGGTCCCGTCGCGCCAGGTTCGCCACCGGCGGATTCGCTACTGGATCGTCGCCCTGCGACAACAGTATCGAATTGATGGTGGGTTACCTTATTCATGCAGGCGATGCACGCGTTCCGCGAAAATCACACGCAGTACTCGTTTCTTAACCATACAGTCCTGAGCCTCGATGCACTTGCAAATTTCGCAGAACCACCGACGCTGGACAGTAGCGCCATTTGCAACTAGCAAGCGAATAATTCCGGGGGGAACCGACCATGTCAGTATTAACCTTGATGCCTGCGGAACGAACGAAACGTCCCGACCCATCATCGGCAAACCATTCGGCCGGCGACGCACGGTTAGCCTATCGCGCCGACATCGACGGAATGCGGGCGATCGCGGTTCTGGGCGTGGTTCTGTTCCACGCGAAGCTGCAGTTTCTGCAAGGCGGGTTCGTTGGCGTAGACGTGTTTTTCGTCATCTCCGGCTTCCTGATCGGCGGCACGATCTATCGCGAAGCGATCAAGGGGCACTTCTCGTTCGCGCGCTTCTACGCGCACCGTGCCCGGCGGATCGCCCCAGCCCTGATCGCCGTCAGCCTGGCGGTTCTCGCGGGAGGTGCGCTTATCCTTGGTGCCAGCGAGGCACGCGATGCATCGCTGAGCACCTTGAGCGCGCTGCTCGGCGTATCGAACATCCGCTTCTGGTCCGTGAACGACTATTTTTCGCAGGACGCGCAATACAACCCCATGCTGATGACATGGTCGCTTGGCATCGAAGAACAATTCTATCTTCTGTTCCCCTTCGTCATTATCGCCACACTGAAGCTGAAGAGAATTCCGGTTCTGGGCGTCCTACTGGCGATCACGGCGATATCGTTTGTATTGAACCTGGTCCTGAGTGAAAATTCTCCTAACGCCGCCTTCTACTTGCTGCCGCCGCGTGCCTGGGAATTGAGCATTGGCGCGACGCTCGCCGTTTGGCAGGCGAACGGCAATGGTCGCCTGCCTGGCAGGCTCCGTACGCCGCTGAGCATTCTGGGGATGGCGGCGATCTTGTTGCCGATGTTCCTCTATACGGAGGCGATGCCGTTTCCCGGCTGGCTGGTTGCTGCTCCCGTTTTGGGGGCAGCACTGGTCATCATGACGCAAGGCGGCTTGGCGAACCGGTGGTTATCGACCCGTTTGCCGGTTGCAATCGGCAAATTTTCCTATTCTTGGTATCTGTGGCACTGGCCGCTGATCGCCCTGGTATATCTCTGTTCCGCGCGCGCGCCGTCGCAGGAGGCTATTTTTGGTGCCGTCCTGCTGTCGGTAGTGTTCGGATTTCTGTCGTGGCGGTACATCGAAACGCCGTTCCGGGTGCGCAGGTTCGAAGACGCCAAGACGGTAAAGCACTATGCGGCGGGAATTGCGGCCGTAGTCGTTGTTTCGCTCGGCCTGCACCAGATTTCCGACTCGCCCCTGCGGTTGAGCGACCATGTCCGGCGGATCGACGCGGACGCAACCGCGGACAAGGGCTACCCCTGCCTCGTCAACGCCAGCGCGGTTACCCCGAGCACGCTACCGCTTTGCAACGAAACGAAAGCAACGGGTCCCAATATCGCTATCTTCGGGGATAGCCACGCTGCAGCGCTTGGCCGGACAGGAACCGCGCTGGCCTCCAATCGCGGTTGGGGCACCACGGTGTTGACCAAACAGAATTGCCGGCCACTGACCGGCGTGTCGGTGTATCGACAGAAGGAACCCGACCTGACGCGCAAATGCAGTGCGTTTCTGGAAGCGGCGACAAAGCGCCTGACCAGCGATACCTCGATCGAACGCGTCATTCTTGCCGGGCTCTGGAGCTCTCCGCTTCAGGAATCCAGTCCGACCCGATATGTCAGCACGAGCGACGCCACGAAGGGGCTTTCTGGTATTCGCTTGTTGGATGCCGGCCTCGCCGCGCTGACCCGACGGCTATCGCAGGCGGGCAAGACGACGATCCTGGTCCAGGATGTTCCCTCCCTCTCCCTCGACCCGGTTCGGGCGACGTTGATCGAGGCGATAGCCGCGAGAAAAATCATTGCCGAAGTGATCGGTGGCAATCTGGAAAAGCCAGGGTTCGACAGCGAGGCCAGGCAGGATTTCGCCCTGAAAGCTACGTTCGACAAGCTGGCCCGTACACCGAACACATCGACAGTCGACGCAGCGGCGCCGTTCTGCTCGCGTGAGGGGTGCCGGTTCGAGGAAAACGGTCAACTGCTGTTCCACGACCAGAACCATATAACGCGGTACGGGGCGAAACGGGTATTCGACCATGCCCGGCGCGAAATCTGGAAATAGGGTGAAGATCGGCAACGGTCGCCCGGACAACCGTTGCCGAGGCGCAGGGTGTAGCGGTTTCGCCGCACGTCGGGCGGAATGGGCAAACGGTTTGAGGAACGCGTAGCCCGCGCGGCTGCCAGCCGGAATGGCGCTCCGGCCAGCATCATCAAACCAAAATACACCGCACCTGCGAAACGATTCACGGTCACGCCGCGTTCATCGGCACGATGCCGTACCAAGACCTTCCCGCTCCGCCCGCCGGCCTGCTCGACGATGCCGGCCTGTTCCTTGATTTCGACGGCACGCTGGTCGAACTGGCCGATCGCCCCGATGGGGTGGTGGTCGGCGACGATCTGCACGCGCTGCTGCAGCGACTGGCCCGACGGCTGGACGGGCGGGTAGCAATCGTCAGTGGCCGGTCGGTTGAGCAGATTGACGGCTTTCTGGGACGGACGATCGCCGACTATGCGGTAGTCGGCAGCCATGGCGCCGAAATCCGGCCCGCCGGGGGCACCACCCTTCTGCCCGATCGCCCGGCCAGTCTGACTGCTGCCGAGCATGCATTTTCCGATCGCTTCGGCGACGACCCGCGCATCGTGATCGAGATCAAGACACTGGGCGTCGCGATTCATTATCGCGGCGCTCCCGACATCGAACAGGAGGCACATGCGCTGGTCGATGCCTTCGCCCAACGCGACGGACTGACGACGCAGGCCGGCAAGATGATGATCGAATTGCGCATGGACGGCCATGACAAGGGTACGGCGATCGCGACGCTGTGCGAGAATGCGCCATTTGCCGGGCATCCGCCGATCTTCGTCGGCGACGACCTGACCGACGAGCCGGGCATGGTCGTTGCGGCGCACCATGGCGGGGCCAGCATCCTGATCGGGGCCATGCGCGATACCGCTGCGACCTATCGACTCGACGATGTCGCTTCCTTCCTCGACTGGCTGGAGAATAACGCATGACCGCGACGATGGACCTGTGGCCGATCGGGAATTGTCAGGTATCGGCGCTGGTCGACCGCAACGGGCGGTTCGTCTGGGGATGCCTGCCGCGCGTCGATGGCGATCCGGCGTTTTCGTCGCTGCTCGACGACCGGCGGCGCGGATCGGACGGCGCCTATGGCTTTTGGGAGGTCGACCTCGACGGCTGCGTCGAGACCGAGCAGAGCTATATCCGCAACACCCCGGTGCTGGTCACCCGCCATACCGATGCGGCGGGCAATGCGGTCGAGGTCGTCGACTTCTGTCCGCGCTTCAAACGGCACGACCGGATGTATCGCCCCGTCGCCTTTTGCCGAATCGTGCGGCCGTTGTCGGGCTCCCCGCGGATTCGGATGCGCCTGCGCCCGTCGATCGACTGGGGCAGCGCCCCCGCCCCGCGCACCCGGGGGTCGAACCACATCCGCTATCTGCTGGATGGCGAGGCGATCCGGCTGACGACCAGCGCACCGGTCGGCTGGATCGAGGACGAACGGCTGTTCCGCGTCGAACGCACGCTGCATTTCTTCCTCGGCCCGGACGAGAGCTTTTCGGACGAAATCCCGGCATCGATCGAACGGATGCTGAAGAACACCATCGACGAATGGCGTCACTGGGTCCGCGGCCTCGCCACGCCGGTCGAATGGCAGCAGGCGGTGATCCGCAGCGCGATCACGCTGAAGCTGTGCCAGCATGAGGAAACCGGCGCGATCGTCGCCGCGCTGACCACGTCGATCCCCGAACATGCCGATAGCGGGCGCAACTGGGACTATCGCTACTGCTGGATTCGCGACGCCTATTATACGGTGCAGGCATTGAACCGCCTCGGCGCGCTCGACGTGCTGGAGGGGTATCTCGAATATCTGCGCAACATCGTCGACAATGCCGCCGACGGGCAGATCCAGCCGCTCTACGGCGTTGGCGGCGAGGCGACGCTGGTCGAGCGCGAGGCCGAGGGGCTGGACGGCTATCGCGGCATGGGGCCGGTGCGCGTCGGCAACCAGGCCTATGAACAAGTTCAGCACGACGCATACGGCCAGATCATCCTGTCCAACGCGCAGGGGTTTTTCGACCAGCGGCTGTTCCGTGTCGGCAAGCAAGCCGATTTCGAAGCGCTGGAGCCGATCGGCGAACGTGCCTGGGCCGCGTATGACAAGCCCGATGCCGGCCTGTGGGAATTGCGCACCAAGAGCCATGTCCACACCTATAGCGCCGCGATGTGCTGGGCGGCGTGCGACCGGCTGGCCAATGTCGCGGGCACGCTCGGCCTGCACGACCGCGAGACCTTCTGGCGCGACCGCGCGACCGCGATGCGGACCAAGATCGAGCGCGAGGCATGGCGGCCGGAGACGAACCGCATGTCGGCGACCTTCGGCGGCGACGATCTCGACGCCAGCATCATCCAGCTGCTCGACCTGCGCTTTCTCGAACCCAGCGACCCGCGCTTCATCGGTACGCTGGAGGCGGTGGAAAAGGGGCTGCGGCGCGGCAGCCACATGCTGCGCTATGCGATCGAGGATGATTTCGGCCTGCCGCACACCGCGTTCAACGTCTGCACCTTCTGGCTGATCGAGGCGCTGCACGCGACCGGCCGCGACGAGGATGCGCGCGAATTGCTGGAGGAAATGCTGTCGCGCTGCACCCCCGCCGGGCTGTTGTCGGAGGATATCGACCCCGAAACCGGCGAACTCTGGGGCAATTACCCGCAAACCTACTCGCTGGTCGGCATGATCAATTCCGCCGTCCTGCTGAGCAAGTCATGGAATGTCGTACGATGAGCCGATTGATCGTCATCTCGAACCGGGTGCAGGCTCCCCAGCCCGGCACCGGCGGCGGGGCGCAGGGTGGCCTTGCCGTCGCGCTCAACGCCGCATTGGCGGAAGAGGACGGCATCTGGTTCGGCTGGTCGGGCGAGACCAGCGACAATCGCGAGCTGCGCTTCCAGACCTATGGCGGCGTCACCAGCGCGGTGATGGATCTGTCCGAACAGGACGTCGAGGAATATTATGACGGCTATGCGAACCGCACGCTGTGGCCGCTGTTCCACTATCGCCTCGACCTGACGGAATTCGAACGCGATTTTCAGGGCGGCTATGAACGCGTCAACCGGGTATTCGGCGAACGGATCGGTCCGCATATCGAACCCGACGACCTGATCTGGGTCCATGACTATCACATGATCCCCTTGGGCTGGGTGCTGCGGCAACAGGGGATCACCAACCGGATCGGCTTCTTCCTGCACATTCCGTGGCCGCCGCGCCGGTTGCTGACCGCGCTGCCCGATCATCGGCGCATGGTCGAGGCACTGTTCGCCTATGACGTGATCGGGTTCCAGAACGAGGAATGGCTCGACAGTTTCTTCAACTATGTCCGCGAGGAAATGGGTGGTTCGGTCGACGGCAATTCGGTCACCGTCGGCGGGCGAACGATCCGTGCGATCAGCTGCCCGATCGGGATCGAGGCGAAGGACTTCATCGCCGGTGCCTCCGGCCCGGTGGCGCGCGCGGCGCAACTGAACCAGCTTGAAAGCGCGGTCGGACGCAGCCTGATCGTCGGGGTCGACCGGCTCGATTATTCGAAAGGGTTGCCCGAACGCTTCGCCGGCTATGAACGGTTCCTGCAGAACCATCCCGATCGCCGCGCGCTTGTCTACCTGCTCCAGATCGCGCCGCCGTCGCGTACGGCGGTGCAGACGTATCGCGACATTCGCAACACGCTGGAACAGCAATCGGGCCGGATCAACGGCGCGTATGCCGATACCGACTGGGTGCCGATCCGGTACGTGAACAAGGGCTACCCGCGCGAGGTGCTGGCCGGCATCTATCGCGCCGCCCGTATCGGGCTGGTGACGCCACTTCGCGACGGCATGAATCTGGTCGCGAAGGAATATGTCGCGGCACAGGACCCGCGCGATCCCGGCGTGCTGATCCTGTCGCGCTTTGCCGGTGCCGCGCAGCAGCTGGCGGTCGGCGCGCTGATGGTGAACCCGTATAGCGCCGAGGACATGGCCGACGCGATCGACAAGGCGCTCAGGATGCCCCGTGCCGAACGGATCGAGCGGTGGCAGGCGATGATCGACAATGTCGTCAACGAGGACGTGATCTGGTGGCGCAAGCGGTTCATCGATGCGCTGACGGCGGAGACGAACGGGGG
>NZ_LMLN01000030.1:530377-598619 GCF_001421915.1 Sphingomonas sp. Leaf62
GTGACGGGGCGATCGGGGGCGGCCTCGCCGTCATCCCGGCGAAGGCCGGGATCCATGGTCCCGCAAGCGCCGAACTCGTCGGTCATGCGGCACGGTGGATCCCGGCCTTCGCCGGGATGACGGAGTTGGGAGGATACCCACAGCTTCCAAGCCCTTCGTCGTTCCCGCGCAGGCGGNGAACCCGTAGACGCAACGCCTGTGGATCGAGCCGAAACGCTGGCGCGTATGGATTCCCGCCTGCGCGGGAATGACGATGGGCCGACGACTTACGCCCCTTCGAGCAACCGCTCCTTCGCGATCTTCTCGCGCCACACCAAGGGCGCGAGGTGGTGGACGTTCTGCCCTTCGCTATCCACCGCGACCGTGACCGGGAAGTCCTGCACCTCGAACTCGTAGATCGCTTCCATGCCGAGGTCCTCGAACCCGACGACCTTCGACCCCTTGATTGCCCGCGCGACCAGATAGGCCGCCCCGCCGACCGCCATCAGGTACGCGGACTTCCGCTCCGCGATCGCCTTGGTCGCGTCGGCACCGCGTTCGGCCTTGCCGACCATCGCCAGCAGGCCCTGGTCGAGCATCATGCGGGTGAACTTGTCCATGCGGGTCGCGGTGGTGGGACCGGCCGGGCCGACTACTTCTTCGCCGACCGGATCGACCGGCCCGACATAATAGATCACGCGACCGCGGAAATCGACGGGCAGTTCCTCGCCCCTCGCCAGCATGTCGGCGATCCGCTTGTGCGCGGCGTCGCGGCCGGTCAGCATCTTGCCGTTGAGCAACAGCCGGTCGCCATGCTTCCACGTTGCGACGACGTCCGGGGTCAGCGTGTCGAGATCGACGCGGATCGCGGCCTTGTCCGGGGTCCAGTTGACGTCGGGCCAGTCGGCAAGGTTCGGCTGTTCGAGATAGGCCGGACCGCTGCCATCCAGCGTGAAATGCGCGTGGCGGGTGGCGGCGCAGTTGGGGATCATCGCGACGGGCTTCGACGCGGCGTGCGTCGGCCAGTCGAGGATCTTCACGTCGAGCACTGTCGACAGTCCGCCCAGTCCCTGCGCGCCGATGCCGAGGGCGTTGACCTTGTCCATCAATTCGATCCGCAGCGCCTCGATATCGGTCTGGGCCCCACGTTCCTTCAACTGGCCCATATCGATCGGGGCCATCAGCGATTCCTTGGCGAGCACCATCGCCTTTTCGGCGGTGCCGCCGATGCCGATGCCGATCATCCCCGGCGGACACCAGCCCGCGCCCATTTGCGGGATCATTTCCAGCACCCAGTCGACGATCGAATCGCTGGGGTTCATCATCTTGAACTTGGACTTGTTTTCGGAGCCACCGCCCTTGGCCGCGACATCGACATGGACCTTGTCGCCCGGCACCATTTCGACGTGCAGCACCGACGGCGTATTGTCCTTGGTATTGCGCCTGGTGAACGCCGGATCGGCGAGGATCGACGCGCGCAGCTTGTTCTCCGGGTGGAGATAGGCGCGGCGCACGCCCTCGTCGACGACCTCCTGCAACGACCGGTCGCTGTCGAGCCGGCAATTCTGGCCCCATTTGACGAACACGGTGACGATGCCGGTATCCTGACAGATCGGGCGATGCCCCTCGGCACACATCCGGCTGTTGGTCAGGATCTGCGCAATCGCGTCCTTGGCGGCCGGCGAGGTTTCGGCGGCATAGGCCTCCCCGAGCGCGCGGATATAGTCCATCGGATGGTAGTAGCTGATGAATTGCAGCGCATCGGCCACGCTGTCGATCAGATCGGCTTCGGTGATGGTGACGGTCATCGCAGGGTCCATATCGGTCATTTTTCCATACTGCCCTACAGGCAGGAAGCGGCCCGTTGCAAAGAATTCGTTCACGATGCGCCGCTATCATCGCCCCGATACGGAAAGGGACGGACAGTTGGCGATCGGCGGAATGAAGGCAGCGTTGCGATCGTGGGTGCAGCGACCGGACGATTCGGCCGCCCTGCCCGCCGAGCGCGCCGTCCGGCTGCTGCGCGAGGCGGAGGATCACGGCCCTAACTGGTTCTGGCAGACCGATCGCAACGGCCGCGTCACCTATCTGAGCGACAAGATCGTCGGCGTATTTGCCGCAGCCGACATCGACCCGGTCGGCGCCGCGCTTACCGATTTGTTGCGGATCGCCGGCGGTGAAACCGCACCGGATAATCCGGAACGCACCCTCGCCTTTCACCTGTCGGCCCGCACCGCGTTCACCGGTTACGCCGTCACCCCGGCCATCACCGGCGAGCGCAACTGGAGCTGGAGCGTATCGGGCAGCCCGTTCACCGATCCGTTCGGCCGGTTCGAGGGGTTCGTCGGCACCGGCACCGACATGGCGGCGGTGCGCGAATCGGATGCGGAGATCACCCGCCTCGCGCTGTTCGACAGCCTGACGGGCCTCGCCAATCGCCAGCGGATGCACATTTCACTCGAACAGACGCTGGCGCAGCCGGGCTATGATGGCACCGCGCTGTTCCTGCTCGATCTCGACCGGTTCAAGGCGGTGAACGACACGCTCGGCCATCCGGTCGGCGACGCGCTGCTCAAACAGGTCGCCGAACGGCTGCTCCGCGTCGTCGACGATGCCGGGCTCGTCGGGCGGCTGGGCGGCGACGAATTTCAGGTCGTCCTGCCGCGCATCGGCAACCGGACGCAGATGGCGACGCTGGCGCAGGCGATCATCGCGTCGCTGTCGCAACCCTATTTCCTGAACGGCCATACGGTATCGATCGGCTGTTCGGTCGGCATCGCCGTATCGCCCGACGACGGGGCCACCCCCGACATGCTGGTCAGCCACGCCGATCTCGCTCTGTATGCCGCCAAGGATGCCGGACGCGGCGTCCACCGCTTCTTCCACGATACGCTGCTCGAAGGTGCGCGATCGCGCCAGCAGATGGCGGACGACCTGCGCGTCGCCCTGTCGCGCGACCAGTTGCGCATCGTCTATCAACCGGTCGTCGCGCTGGAAGACGGGCGGATCACCGGGTTCGAGGCGCTGGTACGCTGGGACCATCCGACCCGCGGCACCGTGCCGCCACAGGATTTCCTCGGCGTGGCGGAGGAATGCAAGCTGACCGGGCAGATCGGCGAATGGGTCCTGCGCACCGCCTGTCACGATGCGGCGTCCTGGCCGGAAGCCACGCGGCTGTCGGTCCATTTGTCGGGCGCGCAATTCGCCGATCCGGCGCTGACCGCCATCCTGGCCAACGCCGTCGCGCGCTCCGGGCTGCCCGCCGAACGACTGGAATTAAGCATTGCGGAGGCGAGCGCGCTTCGCGACATGCGGGCCGCCGTCGCGACCTTCACCGCGTTGCAGGGGATCGGCATCCGCCTCGCGCTCGACGATTTCGGGGCGGGACAGGCGTCGATGACCTGCCTGCGCCGCCTGCCGTTCGACCGGATCAAGATCGACCGGTCGTTCGTGCGCGGCGTCAGCGATCCCGAAGGACGCAACGCCGCCGTGGTCCGCTCGATCGTGACGCTCGCCGACCAGCTCGGTATCGTCACGACGGCCAAGGGCATCGAATATCATGACGAACTGGCGGTCCTGCGCGACCTTGGCTGCACCGACGTGCAGGGGCCAGTCTATGGTGTGCCGCTCGACGGTGCCACCGCCGCCGCGCGACTGCTGGACGAAGGCGGCGCGCTGACCCCACAGGGGCCGAAGGCGGAACGCGCGGCACGGACGCGGATGCTGCGATCGACCACGATCGAACTGGGTGGTCGCACCCGCCCGGCGCGCATCCGCGACCTGTCGACCACCGGCGCGCTGATCGATCTGGTCGATTTCGGCGAGACCGCGATCGGATCGGTCGTCCGGATCGATACCGGCGGCGGCCACTGGGCTGCCGCGACGATCCGCTGGGCGGAGGATGGCCGCGCCGGCCTCCATTTCGACCGCCCGATCGTGGTCGAACGCCGCATGACCATCCGCCGCAAGGAAACGTGAGGAAACCGCTCTAAGCCTGTTGCCCGTCGTTCCAACGCTTTCTATCTACGTTCGGTAGACAAATAATTTCAGCCAATTTCTGCATGGCAGCGCATCGCACGAGCAAGATGGCAAAAATAAACAAAGTTAATACGTCGAAACTTCACGTTGCTCCGGAAGACGCGCAACGAGAACATTCTCATATAATGCATGAGATAGCGGGTCACGACACAAGATACTACGTGCATGATGATCCTACCATCAGTGATGCTGACTACGACAACCTCAAACTACGACTGCGAGAGCTGGAGCGAAAAGATCCGGATTTAGCAGATTTATTCGATCCGACAGCTGCTGTTGCCGGATCTCCAGCGAAGCATCTGGCAAAGGTCGCCCATGCCCGGCCGATGCTCAGCCTCAACAACGCCTTCGCCGATGCGGACGTTGCCGAATTCGTCGCCAGCATCCGCCGTTTCCTGCGCCTGTCCGACGACGAAGCCGTATCGCTGACCGCCGAGCCGAAGATCGACGGCCTCTCGGCATCGCTGCGCTACGAACACCGCAAGCTGGTCCGCGCGTTGACCCGCGGCGACGGCGCGGTGGGCGAGGACGTGACCGCCAATGTCGCGACCATCGCCGATATTCCGCAAACCCTGCCCGCCGCCGCGCCCGATGTGTTCGAGGTGCGCGGCGAGGTCTATATGGCGAAGGACGACTTCGCCGCGCTCAACGCCCGCCTGCTGGCCGATGCGGTCGATCCGGCCAAGGCGCGCCAGTTCGCCAACCCGCGCAACGCCGCCGCCGGATCGCTCCGGCAAAAGGACGCCGCCGTCACCGCCGCGCGCCCGCTCAAATTTCTCGCCCATGGCTGGGGCGAAGTCACCGCCCTTCCCGCCGACACCCAGGCCGGCGTCGTTGCGGCGTTGAAGGACTGGGGCTTCCCGATCGCCGACGCCTTTCAGCGCTGCGACGGCGCGACCGAAGCGCTGGTCGTCTATCGTGCGATCGAGGGGAGCCGCGCCGACCTGCCGTTCGATATCGACGGCGTCGTCTACAAGCTCGACCGGCTCGACTGGCAGGAGCGGCTGGGGTTCGTCGGCCGCGCGCCGCGCTGGGCGATCGCGCACAAATTCCCCGCCGAACGCGCGCAGACCACATTGAAGGCGATCGATATCCAGGTCGGGCGCACCGGCGCGCTCACCCCCGTCGCGCGGCTGGAGCCGGTGACGGTCGGCGGCGTCGTCGTCACCAACGCCACGCTGCACAATGCCGATGAGATCGAGCGGCTGGGCGTGCGTCCCGGCGACCGCGTCGTCGTGCAGCGCGCCGGCGACGTCATCCCGCAGATCGTCGACAACCTGACCCGCGACGACGTCCGCGATCCATGGGCGTTCCCGACCGAATGCCCCGAATGCGGCTCGCTCGCCGAGCGCGGCGAGGGCGAAGTCGTGGTGCGCTGCACCGGCGGCCTCGTCTGCCCGGCGCAACGGGTCGAACGGCTGATCCATTTCGTCTCGCGCCACGCCTTTGACATTGCGGGACTCGGGCTGGTCCGGGTCGAGGAATTCTTCCGCGACGGGCTGATCGCCTCGCCCGCCGACATCTTCCGCCTGCACACCCACCGCGAAGCGCTGGTCCAGCGCGAGCGCATGTCAGACCTCGTCGTGACCAAGCTGCTGACGGCGATCGACGCGCGCCGCACGATCGGACTCGACCGGTTCCTGTTCGCGCTCGGCATCCGCCATGTCGGCGAAGTGACCGCGCGCGACCTCGCCCGCCGCTGGACTTCGGCAAAGGACTTCGCCGCGATGATCCGCCGCGCGCTCCATGTCCGCCGCACCACCCAGCCGGCGATCGGCGAGAACGACCGGAAATTCACGCTGCGCCGCGGCCGCGCCCTGGTCGCCGCGGTCGAAACGGCGGGGATCGGCCCCGAAGTCGCCGACGCACTGCTCGCCTTCTTCGCCGAAAAGCATAATCGCGACGTCGTCGCGGACCTGCTGCGCGAAGTCCGCCCCGACGACATCGCCCATGCGACGACGCAGAGCGAACTGACTGGCAAGACCGTCGTCTTCACCGGCAAGCTCGAGACCCTCAGCCGCGACGAGGCCAAGGCGCAGGCCGATGCGCTGGGTGCGCGCGTCGCCGGGTCGGTGTCGAAGAAAACCGATCTGGTCGTGGTCGGTGCCGATGCCGGATCGAAACGGGCCAAAGCAGAGGAACTGGGTATCCGCGTGATCGACGAAGCCGCATGGTCGGCGATCGTATCCGGCGCGACGACGTGATGTTTTTGCAACGCATCAAAACAGACTGATGCCCCCGCTTCCGGTTGTCGCAAAATAGAAATATGGGACGTTCATTGGCGCCGGGACGGTGAAGCGCACCGCCTGAACCAGCGAGAGAGTCGCGCCACCCATTTGCGATTCCAAGGGGACCTATGAACACCAAGCTCCATGCCGGCGTGGCCTTTGCCGCGCTCCTGCTCCCGGCCTCGGCCTTCGCGCAATCGACCGGTTCGACCGATTTCGAATCGGAAGACATCGTCGTCACCGGCAGCCGCACCGACAATGGCGTCGACGGCATCAAGATCCCCGACGGCCCCAAGGCACGCGTCGTGCTCGATCAGGAATTTCTTGCCAAGCAGACCCCCGGAAACACGGTGCTCGACGCACTGAACATCGTTCCCGGCGTCAACTTCACGCAGAGCGATCCGTTCGGTTCGTCGGGCGGCAACATCCGTATCCGCGGCTTCGACGGCAACCGCGTCTCGCTGACGTTCGACGGTTTCCCGCTGAACGATTCGGGCAACTACGCGATCTATTCGAACCAGCAGCTCGATCCCGAACTGGTCGACGAGATTAACGTGAACCTCGGCGCGACCGACATCGACAGCCCGACCGCATCGGCGGCCGGCGGCACGATCAACTATCGCACGCTGATCCCGTCGGAAACGCTGTCGGCGACGATGGTCGCATCGTACGGCGATTTCGATTTCCACCGCGTGTTCGGCCTGATCGAAACCGGCAACCTGACCTCGTTCGGCACCCGCGCCTTCCTGTCGGCGTCGACCGCGTCGAACGACAAGTTCCGTGGCCCCGGCGAAATCCGCAAGCAGCAGTTCAACGCCGGCATCTATCAGCCGCTTGGCGACAATGGCGACTTCATCCGGGTGTCGGGCCATTACAACGAGAACCGCAACAACTTCTATCGTGCGGTATCGGTGGGTGACATGCGCACCCTGTTCGGCACCGGCGTGATCCCGGCGAACGCCAGCGCGTCGCCCGCCAATCCGATCCGCATCGATCTGAACGAACAGCAGTTCGAAACCGTCAACAATTTCGAGAACAACGAGTTCTGCAACCGTCCGACCCCGGTTCGCGGCACCGCCCAGAACGAGGCGCAGGGCGACGCCGCGAACTGCTCGAATTATTACGGCATTCGCGTCAACCCGTCGAACACCGGCAACATCCGCGCCAACTCGCGCTTCACATTGTCCGACAAGCTGACGCTGACGCTCGATGGTTCGTACCAGTATACGCTGGCCCATGGCGGTGGCACCTCGACGCTGGCCGAGAATTCGGCGCGTGCAAACGGCGGCCTAACCACGTCGGCGGGCGTTGATTTCAACGGCGACGGCGATGTCCTCGACACCGTCCGCTTTTTCTCGCCGAACATCACCAACACCAATCGTTACACCGGCATCGCATCGCTGCGCTACGACATCACCGAAGACCAGCGCGTCCGCGTCGCCTATACCTACGACAATGCCAACCACCGCCAGACCGGAGAATGGGGCAACCTTTTCTCGAACGGCATGCCCGAAGACATCTTCTCGGGTCGTAACGGTCGTCCGGTACTGACCGCCGATGGCTTCACCATTAGCCAGCGTGACCGTGAATCGACCGCGCTCCTGAATCAGGTGTCGGGCGAATATATCGGTCGCTTCTTCGATCGCGCCTTCACGCTGCAGGTCGGTCTGCGGGCACCATTCTTCAAGCGCGACCTGCAGACCAACTGCCCGATCGAGGCACGCGGTTCGGGCTTCGCCTATTGCACCAGCGAGCCGCTCACGTCGTTGCGCATCATCGCGCCGGACGCCGTCGTGCCGACCACGGGGGCTACGCCGTACTATGCGCCGTTCGCGACGACCTACAAGTACGACGCGATCCTGCCGAACGCCGGCTTCACCTATAACTTCGTCGATACCAACGTCAGCATGTTCGGTAGCTATGCGAAGGGCTTCTCCGCACCGCGCACCGACAACCTGTATCGTGCGCCGTTCATCGGCGTGCAGCCGGAAAAGACGGACTCGTTCGATCTGGGTCTGCGTTACAACAGCCGCATGGTGCAGTCGCAGCTGACCGGCTGGTACATCAAGTACAAGAACCGCATCGTGTCATCCTTCGACTTCGATCAGGGCATCTCGTTCGACCGCAACATCGGCGCCGTGGACAGCTATGGCTTCGACGGCACCGTCACCGTGCGTCCGACCACGTGGCTGGGCCTGACGGCGATCGCATCGTACACCCATACCGAGCTCCTCTCGAACGTGCAGACCACCGGTACCGCCGTTGCGCAGACCAAGGGCAAGGCCGTGCCGGAGACTCCGGAATGGCAGTTCGGCGGTCGCGCCGAATTCAACTACGGTCCGGTCAATGTCGGCGTGCAGGGCAAGTGGGTCGACGAACGCTTCCTGACGGACCTGAACGACGTGGTGGTCGGTGCCTACACGCTCGTCGATCTCGACGCGCGCTTCAGCCTCGAACAGTACGGCCTCGCCAAGACCAACCTGTCGCTCAACGTCCGCAACCTCTTCAACGAGCGGTATTTCGGCAACATCAGCACGCAGGTCGATGCATCGTCCGGCAACCCGAACCTGTCGGTCGGCTATCCGCGCACCGTCATCGGTTCGATCAAGTTCGGCTTCTAAGCCCAACCGGACCAACCGACGCGAACCGCCGTCCCGGCAACGGGGCGGCGGTTTTCGTTTGGGGCGGCTTTGCGCTACAGCCCGGTTTCCATCCCGGCCCCGCCGCGATATGACGGCGACAAGGGGCCATAGTTGCGACGGAGCGCATGACGCTTAAGCCCGCCATTTTCTCGCGCCCCTTCTTCGAACAGAAGAACCGCGCCTTCTGGCTGCTGCAGGCCGCCGGCTGGACCGGCTATCTGATCCTGCGCTCGGTCTCGACGCTGTCGAACGCCGCGTCGCTCAAAAGCGTGCTGGCGAATATCGTCGAGGTCATCGTCGGCTATTGCCTGACGCTGCTGATGAGCGTGCTCTACGGCTATTACCGCTCGCTGCCGCGCGTGCCGGCGATCTTCCTGACGCTGTGCACCCTGTCGGCGGCGACCTTCGCCTATTCGCTGATCGATGCGTTCGTCTTCACCTTCATCCGCAACGTGTCGCCCGATGTCAGCTTCTCGCTGGTACTGGGTACGCTGTTCATCAATTTCACCGTGCTGGCCGGCTGGTCGGCCGCCTATTTCGGCATCAATTTCTATCTGGTCGTCGAACAGCAGGTCGACGAGATGCGGATGCTGGAGATGCAGGCATCGTCGGCACAGCTGGCCATGCTGCGCTATCAGCTGAACCCGCATTTCCTGTTCAACACGCTCAATTCGATCTCGACGCTGGTGCTGCTCAAACAGACCGAGAAGGCGAATGTGATGCTCAGCCGCCTCGCCTCGTTCCTGCGGTACACGCTGGCGAACGAGCCGACCGCGCACGTCACGCTGGAGCAGGAGGTTGAAACGCTGAAACTGTATCTCGATATCGAAAAGATGCGGTTCGAACATCGCCTGCGCACCGAATTCGATATCGACGCCCGCGTCATGCACGCGCGGCTGCCCTCGCTGCTGCTCCAGCCGTTGGTCGAAAACGCGATCAAATATGCGGTGACGCCGCAGGAGGATGGGGCCGATATCGCGATCACCGCTCGACTGGCCGGGGATCGGGTGCAGATCGCCGTTTCCGATACCGGCCCCGGCTTGATCGACGGACCGAAGCGGCCGACGCTGTCCACCGGTGTCGGCATACAAAATATCCGGGACCGGCTGGCGCAGGCCTATGGCCCCGACCATCGATTCGACACCCGTTCGGGCAACGGGGGCGGATTCGTGGTCGAGATCGAACTGCCGTTCCAGACGCAAGACGTTACCAAAGAGGCTGCATGACCATCCGTACCATCCTTGTCGACGACGAATCGTTGGCGATTCAGGGCCTCGAACTGCGGTTGCAGGCGCATGAGGATGTCGAAATCATCGACAAATGCCAGAACGGTCGCGAGGCGATCCGTTCGATCAAGACCCACAAGCCCGACCTCGTCTTCCTCGACATCCAGATGCCCGGTTTCGACGGCTTCTCGGTGGTGCAGGGGCTGATGGAGGTCGAACCGCCGCTGGTGGTGTTCGTCACCGCCTATAGCGACCACGCGATCCGCGCGTTCGAGGCGCAGGCCGTCGATTATCTGATGAAGCCGGTCGAGGAATCGCGCCTCGCCGACACGCTCGACCGGGTGCGCCAGCGCCTCTCCGAAAAGCGCGGGCAGGCCGAGGTCGAGAAGCTCAAGGAAGTGCTCGCCGAAGTCGCCCCCGACACCGCGGCGGAAATGGAAGCGGCCGATGGTGGCGGCGACGATGCGCACGGGGCCAATCGCTTCGAAAAGCTCATCAACATCAAGGATCGCGGCCAGATCTTCCGCGTCGATGTCGATACGATCGAGATGATCGAGGCGGCGGGCGATTACATGGTCATCAACACCGGCGACAATTCGCTGGTGCTGCGCGAAACGATGAAGGACCTCGAAAAGCGCCTCGATCCGCGCCGGTTTCAGCGCGTCCACCGCTCGACCATCGTCAACCTCGACCTGGTCAAGCAGGTGAAGCCGCACACCAATGGCGAATGTTTCCTGATCCTCGAATCGGGGGCGCAGGTGAAGGTCAGCCGATCGTACCGCGACGTGGTGGCGCGCTTCGTCCACTGATGGCCGGGATTACCGTCGCGGCGCTGTACCGCTTTGTTTCGATTGCCGATCCGAAAGGGCTCCGCGATGCGATGGAGCAGGTGCTCGACAGCGCCGGCATTCGCGGCACGCTGCTGATCGCGTCGGAAGGGATCAACGGCACCATCGCCGGCAGCGCGGAGGGGATCGACACCGCGCTGACGGCGATCCGTGCGCTGCCCGGCTGCGACGACCTGCTGCCCAAGTTCAGCACGGCGGAGACGATGCCGTTCCACCGCCTGAAAGTACGGGTGAAGCGCGAGATCGTGACGATGGGCGTGCCCGGCACCGATCCGACCAGAATCGTCGGCACCTATGTCGCGCCCGCCGACTGGAACGCGCTGATCGCCGATCCGTCGACCGTGGTGATCGACACCCGCAATGCCTATGAGGTGAAGGTCGGCACCTTCGCGGGCGCGGTCGATCCGCACACCGACAGCTTCCGCGACTTCCCCGACTGGTTCCGCGCCAATCGGACCAAGCTGCTGGCCGGCAAGACGCAGGTCGCGATGTTCTGCACTGGCGGCATCCGCTGCGAAAAATCAACCGCTTTCCTGAAAAGCGAAGGCGTCGACGCGGTCTACCACCTCGACGGCGGCATCCTGAAATATCTGGAAGACATCTCCGCCGACGCCAGCGCGTGGCAGGGCGAATGCTTCGTGTTCGACGAACGCGTCGCCGTCGGCCACGGCCTGACGCAGGGCACCCACGACCTGTGCCGCGGCTGCCGCATGCCGGTCAGCCCGCAGGACCGCACCTCACCGCTGTTCGAGGAAGGCGTGCAATGCCCTGCCTGCGCCGGCACCCGCGACGCAGCGACGCTCGCGGCCAAGGCGGAACGCCACCGGCAGGTGACGCTGGCGGCGCGACGCGGCGAGCAGCATGTCGGCAAGCGGATGGAGCGGGACGGCTGACCACCCCTCCCCGGCAAGGAAGGGGCATCGGCGAAGGTTACGCCGCCCCGTCGGCCTTGTCGTCCTCCGCCGCGGCGTCGTCGGTCGCAGCTTCCTCACCCTCGGCCGGCGTCTGGAAATAGGCTTCGACCGGCCCGGTGAGCTTGATGGTCAGCGGCTGGCCCTTGCGGTCGACCTTCTTGCCCAGCCCGACGCGGATCCAGCCTTCGGAGATCGAATATTCCTCGACATCGGTGCGCTCGGCGCCTTTGAAGCGGATGCCGATGCCGCGCTCCAGCACGGGCTGGTTGAAATGCGGGCTGCGCGGATTGATCGAGAGGCGATCGGGGGGCGTATCAGTCATGGGCGCGGCCCATGCCGCAAAACGCCCCGCGCGCCAAGTGCAAAGGGCGGAAGGACCTGCCCCCCGCCCCTGCCATCAGCTACAGACCCGGACGCGAACCATCTGGTCGTAATAGGGGTCGTAGCGCCGTTCGACCCAGCACCGCTGATAGTCATTGTAGCGCTGGGCATAATAGCCGTCGTTCGGATAGAATCCGCGCTGCTGATAGAACCGATCGTCGTAATTATACGCATAGCCGCGATCGCGATAATAACGCTCGCGATAGCGGCGGTCGTTCGCGCTGGATGCCAGCGCCGCGCCGATCGCCAGGCCGGCGATGCCGGCGACGACGGCCGTGCCGCCATTGCCGCGATTACGGTTCCAGCCCCGGTTCCACCCGCGATCATGGCCACGGTCCCAACCGCGATCATATCCCCGGTCATATCCACGGTCATATCCGCGACGCCACTGCGCCTCGGCCGGGGCAGCAGCGGCGGTCAGCGCGGTCGCCGCCAGCGACAGCCCCAGGCCCGCCTTGGTCAGCAAGGTCTTCATGCCAATCTCCTCAAGTGCGTGGGGGCCGTGCCGCCCCTGTCCACGTCGACGCACCTGCGCCGATGATCGGGTCATGGCAGGCAGCGACTGAACGCACGCGGAATGCTATATTCACCCGCGGTTTATCGTGAGGGTCCGACATGGCGTACTGGCTGCTGAAATCCGAACCCGACAGCTATGGCTGGGACGATCTGGTCAAGGACGGCGGCACCGAATGGGACGGCGTGCGCAACCATACCGCCGCCAGGCACCTGCGCGCGATGGCGGTCGACGACCGCGCGCTCTTCTACCATTCGGGCAAGGACAAGGCGGCGGTCGGCATCGCCCGCATCGCGCGCGCGGCGCAGCCCGATGACGACGAAGGCTGGGTGTCGGTGCGTGTCGAACCCGACCAGCCCCTGCCCCGCCCGGTGACGCTGGCGACGATGAAGGCTACCGAGGACCTCAAGGACATGGCGATGCTCCGCCAGTCGCGGCTGTCGGTGTCGCCGGTGACCGACGCCGAATGGGAGGTGGTGATGGGGTTGGCGGGGCAATAGGCCCGCTCACCCCCTGCCCGTCCGTTCGGTTCGAGCAGTTTCGAGCGAAGTCGAGAAACGTCCGTCGAGAACGGGTTGCCCCAAACGGAGCGTTCTCGACTGTCGCTTCTCGACAAGCTCGAAGCTGCTCGAACCGAACGGGGTAGGTGGGGGAGAAACCTCCCCGACCGTTCGTGCCGAGTAGAGACTGAGCTTGTCGAAGGCTCGTATCGAAGCATCTGCCCCGATCCTTCGATACGCCATTTCGACAAGCTCAGCGGCTACTCAGGACGAACGGATGGGGCTGATCCGCAGCGGATCGTTACGCCGCCTCCACCCGCGCCAACCGCGGCGACAACAGGTGCACCAACGCCAGCGCCACGAAATACGCCGACCCGGCGACGAAGAACAACGGCGCGTAGCTGCCGATCCCGTCGAGCACATAGCCGGCATATTTCGCCATCAACATGCCGCCGACCGCGCCGACCGTCCCGCCGATCCCGACCACCGACCCCACCGCCGCCCGCGGAAACAGGTCCGACGGCAGCGTGTAGAGGTTCGCGGAAAACGCCTGATGCGCCGCCGTCGCGATGCCGATGACCAGCACCGCCACCCACAGATTGTCGATCGACTGCGCGAACAGCACCGGCAGCACCGCGAACGCACAGACCAGCATCGTCACCTTGCGCGCATAGTTGACGGTCCGCCCGCGCGCGATCAGCCGCGACGACAGCCACCCGCCGGCCACGCTGCCCAGATCGGACAACAGATAGATCGCGACCAGCGGCGGCCCGAAACTCAGCAGATCGAGGTCATAACGGTCGCCCAGATAGCCGGGCAGCCAGAACAGGAAGAACCACCAGATCGGGTCGATACAGAATTTGCCAAGCGCATAGGCCCATGTCTCGCGCTTGGCGATCAGCCGTCGCCACGGCAGCGGCTGCACCGGATCGGCCGGGTCCTGTTCGATCCACGCCAGTTCGCCCGACGACACCTTCTGGTGCTCGCGAGGGCGACGATAAAAGCTCAGCCACGCGACCAGCCACACGAAGCTGACGACGCCGGTCACGACGAACGCCATGCGCCAGCCATAGGCGACGGTCAGTGCCGGCACCGCCAGCGGGGTGATGATCGCGCCGACATTCGCGCCGGCGTTGAACACCCCGATCGCAAAGGCACGCTCCTTGGCCGGAAACCATTCGGTCACCGCCTTGATCCCGGCCGGAAAGTTCCCCGCCTCGCCGATGCCCAGCCCGAACCGCGCCATCGCGAACTGCGTCACGCTATACGCGCCGCCATGGGCGATATGCGCGACCTGCCAGATGACGAAGGCGACGGCATAGCCCATGCGCGCGCCGATCACGTCGACGATCCGCCCGAACCCGATATAGCCGATGGCATAGGCCATCTGGAAAAAGAAGATGACGTTGGCGAAGTCGGTCTCGGTCCAGCCGAGATCCTTGGACAGCGTCGGCTTCAGCACGCCGATCATCTGCCGATCGACATAGTTGATGACCGTCGCCATGAACAACAGCGCGACGATCCCCCAGCGATACCGCCCCGCCCGGCGTACCGCGCGCTCGATGCCGTCACCTTCCATTCCTCGCCTCCACATTCCCGGCGGCCGATCCTTGTCGACCTTGCTGTTCCGCCCTCTGGAAAGGGTCTCGTTCCATTCGTTCGACGGCCGACGACCGGCGTTTCGCGTTTCGACTTCCTTGCCGTACTTCCGCGAAGGCGGGGATACGGCGGATTGGTGGCTAAGCACACGACTTTCGTAAAGGCCCCGACGTGATCCGGAGTATTGAAGCGTTTGCGGCCGGCGGCATCCCGCCAACAAATCTCACCCTGCCACTGCCCGAACCCCGGCCGCAACGATCCCGCACGCAACGCGCAGCTGGCCGAAATCCGCCTCGAACCGCTGCCCCGGCGCAATCCCGTGCACGCCGGTCACCGCGCCCGACGACACCCACTGTCCCGGCTCCAGCGTCAACCCGCGCACTGCCAGACAATCGATCAGGAACGCCACCGCTCCGATCGGCCCGTCGAGCATCGTCCGCGCCGTCGCCCGGCCGACGACCGCGCCGTCGATCCGCGATTCCACCGGCCAGTCGAGGAACGACAGGTCGCGCCATCCCGGAACTTCCTCGCCGACCAATAGCCCGAAATTATTGCCATAATCGCTGACCGTCACCAACGGCCCGTCGGCGTTGATCCCCGGATAGGGCGAGCTGGCGATTTCGATCCCGACATGCACCGCGTCGACCAGTTCCAGCGCCTGTTCAGGCGTCAGCCCGCTCAGCCCCGCCGAGCTTCGCCCGATCCGCACGCAAAATTCCGCCTCCGCCGCGGCAAAGCCATCGGCGATCACCGGCAATGCCTCGGTCTCGGTGCCCACCACCTGTTCGGCGAAAATCGGTCCGGCCAGCCGGTTGCTCCCCAGCGTCGCGTCGAGCGGCGGGTTGATCCGTCCGACCTTCCACCCGACGATCTGCCGGCCATCGATCCCGATCGCCCGGTCCTGAATGGCATAGGCATCGGTCAGGGTCGTCGGCCGCTCGCCCGGATAGGTCGGCAGGCCCTGTGCCTGCTGCCGCGCGCCAACGAAAGCGTGCGCGATCCGATCGCGATTATCCATGCGACTTGCCTCTCCTGTTGCTGCCGAAGGCGTAATGGAAACCGGTGTCAGTCACAAGCGGGAAGAATCGTCCGGGCGGGACATTGGCGGATGCCCCGGCCCCGGCTATCGCTGGTGCATGAAGAAAAGCGGCCAACCGACGATCAACGACGTCGCCCGACTAGCCGGTGTCTCCAAAAAGACGGTCAGCCGCGTCATCAACCAGTCGCCGCTGCTGAACAACGATACGCGCGAAAAGGTACAGGGCGTCATCGCGGAACTGGGCTATATCCCCAATCCGCAGGCGCGCGCGCTCGCGCTGCGCCGCAATTTCCTGATCGCGCTGATCCACGACAATCCCAATGCGCAAATGGTGCTGCGCGTGCAGCAGGGGTTGCTGGAGGTGTTGCGCGACACCGAATTCGAACTGCTGGTCCACCCGGTCGATCGCGGCGCGCCCGATATGCGCGACGAAATCCGCCGCTTCCTCGAACGGCAGCGCCCATACGGGGTGATGCTGCTGCCGCCCATTTCCGAAAACGATGCGCTGGCCGAACTCTGTACGCAGATCGGCTGTCGCTATGTCCGCATGGGCTCGGCTGCGTTCGACGATCCCGCGCACATGGTGTCGTCGAACGATCGGGAGGCGGTGCGCGGTGCGATCGAGCATCTGCTTGCCGCCGGCCATCGCCGCATCTGCATGATCGCCGGCCCGCACGGCTTCCGCTCGGCGTTCGAACGGCAGCAGGGCTATGAAGAGGCGATGGAGGCCGCCGGTCTCGGCGTGCAGCGGACCTGGATCGCGCAGGGGAATTACCAGTTCGAATCGGGGATGCGCGCCGCCGAACGGCTGCTCGACCTGTCGCCGCGCCCGACCGCGATCTTTTCCTCCAACGACGAAATGGCGGCGGGCGCGCTGCATATCGCCCGCCAACGCGGGCTGGACGTGCCCGAGGATCTGTCGATCGTCGGCTTCGACGACACCTCGATCGCCTCGCACCTCTGGCCGCCGCTCACCACCGTCCGCTGGCCGATCGCGACCATGGCCCGCGCCGCCGCCTTGAAACTGATTGGCGAGGACGACGAGGACGCCACCGATCCTGCCGAACCCGCCGAACCGACGATGTTCGTCTCGACGCTGATCCGCCGCGCCTCGGTCGGCAAGCCGCAGGCATGACTTGCGGCAACGGATGACACCGATTACCCTGCGCCTGAACGCGATCCCCGCTCGTGCTGCATAGGGGCTGAGCGACGTCGAAGACCCGTATCGAAGCACCGCCACAACGGACCCGGGCTTCGGACGCAAGGGAGAGGAACATGCCCCCATCGATCGCCCGGCGCGACGTGATCGCCGGTGCCGCCGCCCTCGCGCTCGTTCGCCCGGCCCGCGCTGCCGCAGCCGATCCGGTCGTCACCGCCCCCGCCGGCCGCTGGCGCGGCACGGCCGAAGCTGGCGTCCACGTCTTTCGCGGAATCCGCTACGGCACCGACGCCAGCCGCCAGCGATTCCGGCCGGTTACCGCCCCCGCTCCCCTGCGCCACATACAGGCGGCAACGGCATTCGGCCCCTCCTGTCCGCAACGTGCCAACATCGGCGACCAGCAGGAGGACTGCCTGTTCCTCAACGTCTGGACGCCCGACGCCCGCATCAGTGCGAACCGGCCGGTCATGGTCTATCTCCACGGCGGTGCCTATTCGAACGGTACCGTCGTCGAACCGCAGGTCTACGGCCATCATCTGGCGGCATCGGGCGACGTCGTGGTGGTGACGGTCAACCACCGGCTGAATGCGCTCGGCTATCTCTATCTCGCCCGGCTCGACCCGCGCTTTCCCGACAGCGGCAATGTCGGACAACGCGATCAATTGCTCGCACTCCAATGGATACGTGGCAACATCGCCAACTTCGGCGGCGACCCGAACCGCGTCATGCTGTTCGGCCAGTCGGGCGGCGGCGCGAAGATCGCGACCCTCATGGCGATGCCCGATGCCAAAGGCCTGTTCCACGCCGCCGCGACCATGAGCGGGCAACAGGTCACCGCCTCCGGCCCCCTCAACGCCACCCGCCGCGCTGAAGCGTTCCTGACCCGCCTGAAAGCTACACCCGCACAAGCCGCAACCCTTCCCGTGGCCCGCCTGATCGACGCGCTGGATGCCGAAGACCCGATCCTTGGCGGCGGCGTGTATATGGGGCCGGTGCTCGACATGCGGTCGCTGCACCGCCATCCCTTCTGGCCCGACGCGCACCCGCAAGGTCGCGCTATTCCGTTGATTCTGGGCAATACCCGCGAGGAAACCCGCGCCTTCATCGCGCCGCCGCCCGACCTGAACTGGACCAATCTGGCGGCGCGCATCGCCCCACAGCTGCGCGTCGACGCCCCGCCGGAATGGGTCGTCGCGCAGTATTGCGCGCGATTCCCGGCGATGACGCCGAACGACGTCCTGTACCGCGCAACCACCGCCGGGCGCAGCTGGCCGGGGCAGGTGATCGAGGCGGAGACCCGCGCCGCCGCCAGTGCCGCCGCCTGGGTCTATCAGCTCGATTACAGTTCGCCCGTCCGGCCCGGCGGTCGCGCGGCACATACCGACGACATTCCGCTGGTCTTCGGCACGCTCGACGCGCCCGGATCGATGAGCGGCACCGGCCCCGCCGCCCGTGCGCTGTCCCGGCGGATGCAGGCCGCCTTCGCATCGCTGGCACGGCACGGCAACCCTGGGGCGAACTGGCCGCGCTACACCCTGCCCCGCCGCCAGACGATGCTGTTCGATACCGTCAGCCGCGTCGTCGACAATCCCCGCGGCTGGGAACGCGAACTCTTCGCCCGGTTCCCCTATATCCAGCCGGGGACCTAACGCACCGGCGCTGCCAACGGATAGGCGACGACCAGCGCCAATGGCCTCGTGCCACGCTGGGCGATCCCGACCGTGGCCCCGCTGTACAGATACACCGTCGTCCCCGCCGCGACCCGCCGGGTAACGCCGTCGCTGGTTACATCCCCTTCGCCGGTCACGACCTGATACACCTCGTCATGGTCGATCCGGTGCGGCCCGATCGCAGCGCCCTTGTCTAGCGTCCGGCGACGGAACTCCATCGTCCGCCCCGGCACCCGGTCGGTGATCCGCCACGCCGTGCCGGTTCCGATCGCGCCATGCGGCGGTGCCTCTCGCACCCGCGTCGACGCTTCGTCGATCACGATCATCGCCGGTGCCCTCGCCCGCCCGGTCGCCCAGTCCAGCGCGCCGGCGACATGCGCCAGCAGCCGCGGATCGGCCCAGTTTTCCTTGCGATGGCCCAGCCCGGTATAGAAAACGCGCCCCTGTCCGACACGATGCGCCCATGCCAGCGGCTTGGGGTTCACGTCGCTCGCGCCGATCGACTGCGGATCGAACGTCAGCAGCGAATCGAGATCGGTCGACAAATCGCGAAAGCCATACCACTCGTCGGGAATCCGGAACCGGTCGGGCAGCGCATCGATCGCCGGGTGGCGCCCGGCCGACCGCTTCACCTCCGCCTCCGGCACACCCGGCGGATGCTGGGCGAAGCGGCCGCCGATCATCTTGGCATACCATGGCCAGTTATAGTGCGAGTCCGCCGCGGCATGGATCGCGACCACCCCGCCGCCGCCCTCGATATAGCGTTGCAGCGCATCGCGGCGCGGCCCGACGAACCATTCGGTCTCGGGACGCTTGGGATCGGTCGTCGTCGACACCAGCACGATCGCGGCATAGTCCACGGCCTTGTCGAACACCGCCGGGTCGTCGCTCGCTACCGGCTCCAGCCCGCGCTCCCGCGCCAGCCGATCGAGCGCGGCGACGGCGGTCGGGATCGAGTCATGTACGAACCCGGTCGCCCGGTGGAACAGCAGCACGCGCGGCGCGGCGATGGCGGGCATGGCGCACAGCAGCGCCACCACCGCGACGACGACCCGCCGGATCACTGCCGCATCGCCCGATCGCGGGCCGACAGCGATTCCTGGATCGGCCCCTTCTGCCCCGGATAGCGTCCCGATTTCGGCTCCATCGTCGCAAGATCCCATTCCGGTTCGAGAAAGGGTGCCGTGGTCGGCACCGGATGCGGATATCCACTCACTTCGCGTTCGTCGTCGATGACCTTTCCGCGCCCCTCGGCGACGAAAAACAGCACGCGGATATCGTCGGCGTCGCGGTCCCATGGCCGCGCGCCGGCATTGGCGAGCACATGCGTCTCCACATGCTGCGCCGGCAGGACGGGCAAGCCGGCGGGCCAGACCGGCGGCGTCTTCGCCTCGATCAGCTTCGCGCGGGTCACGCCATAGCGCCCGAACATCGGCAGCGGATTGCCATGCCGGTCGACCGCGACATTGTCGCGCCCGTGATAGCGGAGGTCGCCATCGCCACCCAGCATCAGGAACGGCAACCCTTCGTCGGTCGATGGCCCGCCGCGCATGACGTTGCCGACCGCCGACAACTTGCCCTCCTGATAAACATGACCCGCCCATTCGAGCGCCATCAGGTTGTAATGCACCGCGCGCCTGGCCGGGTCGTAGATCAGGTTGTTGACCACCGCCGCCTGTACCCCGCCCTTCAGCAGCGGGCTGCGCTCGACATTATGGGCGTACACGTTGCGCCAGATCAGGATGCCCGTCGCGTTGTCGTGGATCAGCGACCCCTTGCTATGCTCGCCCTTGGGATGGCTGGCATCGGCCAGCCCCTCGGCCAGCAGATTATAGCTGAAGGTGATGTCGTGGCTGGTGCCGCGCCGCCAGTCGTCGGGCGTCGCCCCGTCGAAGCGCGGGCCAGAGGCGGAGAGGTTCTCGTCGAGCGCCCAGGTCATCGTGCAGTGATCGACGATGACATTGTGCGCCGACACGGTGTTCATCGCATCGACCTCCCACCCCGATCGCTTGGGTTGCCCGTCCAGACCCGGCCGCACGCGCAGGTGGCGGACGATCACGTCATGCGCGCGAATGTCGATACCGCCGCGGATCAGCGTGATGCCGGGCGACGGCGCGGTCTGTCCGGCGATGGTCAGATACGGTTCGGTAATGGTCAGCGTCGTACGGCCGAGGTCGATCACCCCGCCGACCTCGAACACGACGATCCGCGGCCCTTTCGTGTCCAGCGCGGCCTTCAGCGATCCCGGTCCGTCCGCCGCCAGCGTCGTCACGCGGACAATGCGTCCGCCGCGCCCGCCGGGGGTCACCGCCGCCCAACCCTGCGCCCCCGGAAAGGCCGTCATGGCCGCGGATGCCGGTGCGGTTTGCGCCGACGCCGGCAGCACCGCGCTCGCGATCGACAGCAGGCCGCCAAGGGCCAAGCAGGTCAGTCGGTTCATAATTTTCCTCTCCGCGCGCTTCTTGACAGCTTCGTCGTGTCGGCACAATGTCGCGTTGACACCGGTTTCTCAAGCCGAAAACGGCAAAACCGGATTTTCGGGACCCGACAGGCGTCCCGGAAAGGGTTCGACGGCGCGGCGGAACGATTTTTCCGCCTTGCCGACCAGAGGATGACATCAGGCGTGAAACGATTGCGCCCGGTGTCATCGCGATAGGGAGAGGGTTCGCAATGCAATTTCGTCACCGCCGCCAGATCGTCCGCGCACTGCTGGCCGCCACCTCGCTGGTCACGCTAACCGGCACCGGCCATGCGCAGGATGCTGCCCCGACCGGAACCGATCCGGCACCGGTCGCCACCGAAGATGCCGAAGCCGAGATCGTCGTCACCGGCTTTCGCGCGTCGCTGAACGCCGCGCTGAACGTGAAGCGCCAATCGGTCGGTGCGGTCGACGCAATCGTCGCCGAAGACATCGGCAAATTCCCCGATCAGAACCTCGCCGAATCGCTGCAGCGCATTCCCGGCATCGCGATCCAGCGCGATGGTGGCGAGGGCCGCGCGATCACCGTCCGCGGTCTCGGCGCGCAATTCACCCGTGTCCGGGTCAACGGGCTGGAGACGGTCACGACGTCGAGCGACGGTGCGTCGGCCAATCGCGACCGGTCGTTCGATTTCAACGTGTTCGCATCCGAACTGTTCAGCTCGATCGTCGTCCACAAAACGGCGTCGGCCGATCTGGACGAAGGGTCGCTGGGCGCGGTCGTCGACCTGAACACCGGCAACCCGCTGGCGGGCAAGACCGGGCTGACCGTCGCCGCGTCGGCGGTCGCCAACTACAACGATTTGTCGAAGACGGTCGGCCCGCGCTTTGCCGGGCTGGTCGGCTGGAAATCACCCGACGGGACGCTCGGCGCATCGATTTCCGCCGCGTATCAGGACACGCGGACCAAGGAGATTGGCAACAATACCGTCCGCTGGGCACAGGCACGGTTCGATTCGGTCGACGGCACGCCGTGCTGGACTGCCCCCAATCGCGGCGGGACGTATATCGCCGGTGCCGCCTGCGACCGTGCCGCCCTCGCCTTCCATCCGCGTATCCCGCGCTATGGCGAGGTCGAACATAGCCGCGAGCGCCTCGGCCTGACCGGCAGTGTGCAATGGTCGCCGACCGACGCGACCAAGGTGTCGATCGACGGCCTGTATTCACGCTTCCGCGCCGACCGTCGCGAGAAATGGGGCGAGGTGCTGCTGCGGTCGAACGAGCGGCAGACCGACGTGCTCAACCCGACCTATGACGATAACAACAACATGGTGTCGGCGACGCTGAACGACGCATGGGTTCGCACCGAGCATTATTTCCGCCAGTCGCAGACCGAATTCTACCAGATCGGCGGCACCTGGGATCAGGACCTGAGCGACAAGTTCCGCTTCACCCTGCTCGGCGGCTATTCGAAGTCCGACGCCAGCGTGCCGGTCGAAACGACGCTGGTGTTCGACGATCGCGATGCGCAGGGCTATCGCTACGATTATTCGAACCGGGACTCGCCGCTGCTCGCCTTCGGCACCAGCGTGACCGATCCGGCGAATTTCCAGCTCGCCGAAATCCGCGACCGACCATCGGACGTGGTGAACCAGTTCAAGACCGCGCAACTGCGCACCGAATGGGACGTGGCGGAGGGGTTTCAGGTCCGCGCCGGCGGCATGTGGCGGCGCTACGACTATGACATCACCGCCTTCACCCGCGATACCGCGGTGTGCGGCAATGGCGGTCGCGATCTGGTGCTGGGCACGATCACCTGTTCGGCCAGCACCGCCTTCGGCCCGACCGCGGTATATGGGTTCCAGGCGACCGATGCGCTGTCGGACCTGTTCACGCTGAAGGGGTCGAACGCGCCGTCGGGCACGTCGCTACAGTGGCTGATCCCCAATTTCGACGCGGTGACCGATTTTACCGGCCTGTATAACCGCCCGCTCGCGCTCGATGTCGGCAATAATCGCGGCGTGGTCGAGGAGACGAAGGGCGGCTATCTGCAATTCGATGCCAAGGGCACGGTATTCGGCCTCGAATATGCTGCCAATGCCGGCATCCGCTATGTCCGGACCGACCAGTCGTCCTATGGCATCAACAGCGGCGTCAACGTGACGGTGAAGCGCGATTACGAGGATTGGCTGCCGTCGATGAACGTCGCGCTGTATCCGACCAGCAACATCATCGTCCGCGGCGCGATTGCCAAGGTCATCACCCGCCCGTCGCTCGGCAACCTGACGCCCGGCGGATCGGCCGACGGCTTCAATTTCCGGGTGACTACGGGCAACCCATTCCTCGATCCGTTCCGCGCGACCAATTACGATCTGGCCGCCGAATGGTATTTCGCGCCGCAATCCGCTTTCTCGGTCGCGGTGTTCCGCAAGGATGTGGCGAGCTTCCCGGTTGCGGTCGCGCGCAGCGGCACCTTCACCGAAACCGGGCTGTCGCCATCGGTGCTGGTATCGTCGTCGCCCGCCGCGCTGAACCCCGCGCTCCAGTCGCAGGACATCTGGACGATCTCGACCACCGGCAACGGCACGGGCGCGTCGCTCGACGGGATCGAGATCGCGTTGCAGGCTCCGTTCCGTTTCCTGCCGGGCGTGCTGCGCAATTTCGGCGGGATCGTGAACGCGACCTTCGTCCGGTCCGACGCCGATTATACGCAGCAGGGTCCGGCGACCGTGCCCGGCGGCGCGTTGCCGACGATCACCCGGACCGAGACGCTGTACAATGTGTCGAAGCGTCAGTTCAACGCGACGCTCTATTACGAAGACGCGAAGTTCAGCGCGCGCACGTCGGTCGCGTATCGCGGTCCCTATGTCGATGGCGGATCGGGGACCGGCAATATTTTCGAAGGCTATGACTCGATCGCGAACGTCGATGCGTCGATCCGGTACAAGCTGACCGACTTCCTCGAACTGTCGATCGAGGGCACGAACCTGACCGACGCCTATCGCCGCCGGATCGTCGACGTCGATGCACGCCGTAATTACGAGAACAACCATTTCGGGCGCACGCTGCTGGTCGGCGCGCGGGTGAAGATGTGAGCGGTTTCTCGCGCCGGGGGGTGATGGCGGGGGCGGCGCTGGGCGGCGCGCTCGCCACGCTACCCGCGGCGGGTGCGGCGGTGCCTGCCCCTGCCCCGCCCTATCGGCGCGGGTATGACAACCAGCGTATCGCCGATCTGGGCGACGGGCGCTTCCTCAACCCGTTGATGGCGGGCGATCATCCCGATCCGACGATCCTGAAGGATGGTCGCGATTATTACATGACCTTCTCGACCTTCGATTCCTATCCGGGGCTGGTCATCTGGCATTCGCGCGATCTGGTGAACTGGACCCCGCGCACCGCCGCGCTGACGACGAATATCGGTGCGGTGTGGGCACCCGAACTGACCAGGCACAAGGGCCGCTATTACCTCTACGTGCCCACCAAGAACCCGACGACCAGCTGGGTGATCTGGGCCGATCATATCGACGGGCCGTGGTCGGAACCGATCGACCTGAAGCTGCCCGATCATATCGATCCGGGCCATGCGGTCGGCGAGGACGGGTCGCGCTGGCTGTTCCTGTCGGGTGGCGACCGCATCCGCCTGTCCGACGATGGCCTGAAAACGGTCGGCAAGGTCGAGCATGTCTATGATCCATGGCGCTATCCCGACACATGGGATGTCGAGGGGTTCAGCCCCGAAGGGCCGAAGGTCACGCGGCATGGCGACTATTTCTACCTCGTCACCGCCGTTGGCGGCACGGCGGGGCCGCCGACCGGGCATATGGTGATCGCGGCGCGATCGAAATCGATCCACGGCCCGTGGGAGCATCATCCCGGCAACCCGATCGTCCGCACCACGTCGATGACCGAAAAATGGTGGTCGCGCGGCCATGCGACGCTGGTCGAGGGGCCGGACGGCAGCTGGTGGTCGGTCTATCATGGCTATGAAAACGGTTATTGGACGCTGGGGCGGCAGGCGTTGCTCGACCCGGTCGAATGGACGCCCGATGGCTGGTTCCGCATGACCGGTGGCGACCTGTCGCAGCCGATCGCCAAGCCCAAGGGCGGACAGGCGGTGCGCCATGGGCAGGCACTGTCGGACGATTTCGCGACACTGGCGCTCGGCACCAAATGGAATTTCTTCCGCCCCACGCCCGATGATCGCGGGCGGGTGCGGGTGCAGGACGGCGCGCTGCTGCTCGATGCGAAGGGCAAGGCGCCGTCGGACGGCGCGCCGCTGCTGCTGATCGCGGGCGATACCGGCTATCGCTTCGAATGCAATATCGAGATCGCGCCGGGCGGGACGGCCGGGCTGATCCTGTTCTACGACGACAAGCTGTATTGTGGGTTGGGCTTCGACGAACAGCGCTTCGTCACCCACCAATATGGCATCGAGCGCGGGCGGCCCGCCAACCGCCATGGCCGTCGGATGCGGATGCGCGTCACCAACGACCGGCACATCGTCGCCTATCACACCAGCAGCGACGATGGCCGGACGTGGCAACGCTTCGACCGCGGCATGGAGGTGTCGGGCTATCACCACAATGTGCGCGGCGGGTTCCTGATGCTGCGCCCCGGCCTTTATTCGGCGGGACAGGGCACCGCGCGCTTCCACAACTTCCGCTTCACCGCGCTATAGCTTGACGCGCCCGACTGGCGCGGGGCACAGGCCGCGCGTCAGCTTCGGGGGTAGCGGGATCATGCGGATCGCGATCATCGACACCAGCACCACACGCGCCGCGATCATTTCGGACGGCCTGCGCGAGGCGGGGCTGGACGATATCGTCGTCATCGACGGTACCCGCCGACTGGTCGCCGATGTCGAGGCGGCGGCCGCCGAGGTCATCCTGATCAACCTCGAAAATCCCAGCCGTGACGAGCTGGAGGAATTCTTTGCGGTGTCGCGCGCGATATCGCGTCCGATCGCGATGTTCGTCGATCAGAGCGATGCCGAATCGACCGCCGCCGCCGTCGATGCCGGCGTGTCGGCCTATATCGTCGACGGCCTTGCCAAGCAGCGGATCAAGCCGGTGCTCGACCTCGCCATCCGCCGGTTTCAGGCGTTCGCGCGGTTGCAGGCCGAACTGGTCGAGGCGAAGAGCGCGCTGGCCGACCGGACGACGATCGACAAGGCGAAGGCGATCCTGATGAAACGACGCGGGATCGACGAACCCGCCGCCTATGCGCTGCTGCGCGCACAGGCGATGCGGTCGAACCGGCGGATCGCCGAGATCGCCGACGCGATCCTGACCAGCGACGCAGTGATGGGAGGGCTGTGATGGCACAGGACAAGATCCGCATCGGTTTCCTGCCGCTGGTCGATGCCGCGCTGCCCATCCTCGCCCGCGAACAGGGATTTGCCGAAGCCGAGGGGCTGGAGATCGAACTGGTCCGCGACACGACGTGGGCGACGGTGCGCGACCGGCTGCTCTACGGCCATACCGACGCCGCGCACATGGTCGCGCCGCTCGCCATCGCCACCGCGCTGGGTCGCGGGCGGCCGGCGGTGCCGCTGGCGGTGCCGTTCGTCCTCGGGCTGAACGGCAATGCGATCACGCTGGCGCTGCCGCTTGCGGAAGAGGTGCTGGACGGCGACAGTCTTGGCGATCCGGTGACGCTCGGCGCGCGGCTGAAGGTCGTGGCGGCGGCGCGCCTCGCGGCGGGGCGGCGGCTGCGCTTCGGCGTGGTGCATCGCTATTCGAGCCATAACTACATGCTGCGCTACTGGCTGGCAGCGGTCGGTATCCGGCCCGACATGGATGTCGAGATCGTCACCATCGGCCCCACCTTTGCCGCCGATGCACTGGCGGTGGGCGAGGTCGACGGCATCTGCGTCGGCGAACCGTGGAACAGCGTCGCGGTCGATCGCGGCGTGGGGCGGATCGCGCTGGTCACCGCCCAGATCTGGCGGCGCGGCGTGGAAAAGGTGCTGGCGCTGCGCGAGGAGACGGTCGGCGAGCGCGGCGAGGTGGTGCAGCGGCTGATCCGCGCGCTCCACGCTGCCGCCGCGCACTTCATCGATCCGGCGACGCGCGACGCCAGCGCGGCGATCCTCGCCCGTCCCGACTATCTCGACGCGCCGGTCGATCCGATCGCCCGCGCCATCGGCGACCGGGTGCGGGTGGTAGCGGGTGCCGAGCCGCTCCACGTCCCCGATTTCATGTTCCAGTATCGCGAGGCGGCCAATTTCCCGTGGCGCAGTCAGGCGGCGTGGCTGTATTCGCAGATGGTGCGCTGGGACCGCGCGCCTGTCGCGGCGGACGAAGCCCGGATCGCGCAGGGCGTCTTCCGTCCCGATCTGTACCGATCGGCGCTGGCGGGATCGGGTGCCCCCCTGCCCGGGGCCAGTTCGAAACTGGAAGGCGCGATCGGCGGCACCGTCGCCGCGGGGTCGACACAGGGGCGACTGATGCTGGGCAGCGATCCGTTCTTCGACGGGCGGTCGTTCGATCCCGACGATATCGCGGGATATCTGCGCGCCCTGCCCTGACGATTTGAGTCGTTGGCGCGCGGATGGCCGGAAGTTTGCAAAGGTTGCACGTGTCGCGTGTCGCCGAGGTCGGAAAAGTGCGACGAACCGAGTTAACACTCCGTTCGTCGCAAATCGTGCTGCACTGCGAAACCACCTTGCACGATGATCGCGAATCGGTCATCTTGTGCGCGTCCGGCAATGGCGTCGGGCACGAGATAAGCGCGAAACGGTTCCAATGGCGGGACCGATAGCGTCGGGCGATCGATGATCGCCACACGGCAACGAAGCCGCTCCGATGCGCCCGATAAGGGCCGCGTCGGGGCGGCTTTTTTTTGTCCATCGCATTCGGGGAACTGCCATGGCTACCGCCTATTGGAAAGACGATACCGCCGCCAAACCGGACAGCTTCTGGTCCAGCGGACATACGCCGACGCTGATCGCGGCATTCCTGTATTTCGACCTCGCCTTCATGGTGTGGGTGCTGCTCGGCCCGCTCGCGCCCGACATCGCCAAGACGCTGTTGCTGACCCCGGCGCAAAAGGGCCTGATGGTCGCGGTGCCGACGCTGGCCGGGGCGCTGCTGCGCGTCGTCAACGGCCTGTTGGTCGACCGGATCGGGCCGAAGCGCGCCGGCGCGATCAGCCAGATCATCGTCATCTCCGGACTGTTCAGCGCATGGACGCTGGGGGTGAACAGCTTTGCCGGCACGCTCGCGCTGGGCGTCATCCTCGGGTTCGCCGGGGCGAGCTTCGCGATCGCCCTGCCGCTTGCCAGCCGCTGGTATCCGCCCGAGCATCAGGGCAAGGCGATGGGCCTTGCCGGCATGGGCAATTCGGGCACGGTGCTGGCCGCGCTGTTCGCGCCGACGCTTGCCAAGCTGTTCGGGTGGAATGCGGTGCTGGGCCTTGCCTGCATCCCGCTGACGCTGGTGTTCGTCGCCTATATGGTGATGGCGAAGGACGCGCCGAACGCGCCCCCGGCGCGCAAGCTGACCGAGTACTTCCGTCCGCTGAAGCAAGGCGATGCATGGTGGTTGATGGGCTTCTACGCCGTCACCTTCGGCGGGTTCGTCGGGCTTGCCGCCTCGCTGCCGATCTACTTCACCGACCGGTTCGGGCTGACCACGATCACCGCCGGCTATTGCACCGCCGCCTGCGTCTTCGCCGGATCGCTGGTGCGACCGATGGGCGGGGCGCTGGCCGACAAGGTCGGGGGCGTGAAGGCGCTGTCGGTGGTGTTCGTCATCGCCGCCGCCGCGCTGGCCGGCGTCGGTCAGGCCGATAGCGTCGAAGCGGCGCTAACCCTGTTCGTCGTCGCCATGCTGGCGCTCGGTACCGGCAACGGCGCGGTGTTCCAGCTGGTGCCGCAGCGTTTCGCCGCCGAGATCGGGGTGATGACCGGGCTGGTCGGTATGGCCGGCGGTATCGGCGGCTTCTACCTCGCTTCCTCGCTCGGCCTCGCCAAGCAGCTGACCGGCAGCTTCCAGAGCGGGTTCCTGATCTTCGCCACGCTCGCGCTGATCGCCTTTGCCGCACTGACCATGGTCAAGCGCCGCTGGCGGCGCGACTGGACCGCCGCCGACGGCGTCCGGATCTGAACCCTGTCCCCTTGCCACGGATCACCGTCATGAAACACGAAACGATTACCCCCGGCGGCGACCCGCGCGAACACCTGGTCGTGATCGGCAACGGCATGGCCGGATGCCGCGCGGTCGAGGAACTGCTGGCCCGCGACCCCGGCCGGTACCGCGTCACCATCTTCGGTGCCGAACCGCATGTGAACTACAACCGGATCATGCTGTCGCCGGTGCTGGCGGGGGAAAAGACGTTCGAACAGATCGTCATCAACGATGCCGACTGGTACGCGCAGAACGCGATCGAACTGGTCGCGGGCGATCCGGTCGATGCCATCGACCGTGCGGCGAAGACGGTGACGGCGCGATCGGGCCGGGTCACCGGCTATGACCGGCTGCTGATCGCAACCGGCTCCGATCCGTTCATCATCCCGGTGCCCGGCAAGGACCTGCCCGGCGTGATCGGTTTCCGCGACATGAAGGATGTCGACCACATGCTCGCCGCCGCCGAACGGGGTGGCGATGCGGTGGTGATCGGCGGCGGGCTGCTTGGGCTGGAGGCGGCGCACGGCCTGTCGCTGCGCGGCATGAAGGTCACGGTACTGCACATCATGCCGACGCTGATGGAACGGCAGCTCGACGAAGCGGCGGGCTGGCTGCTCAAATCCGCGCTCGAAGCACGCGGCCAGACCATCCTGACCGGGGCCGACACCGCCGAAATCGTCGGCACGACCCATGTCGAAGCGGTCCGGTTGAAGGACGGGACGCTGATCCCCGCCAGCCTCGTGGTGATGGCGGTCGGCATCCGCCCATCGGTGGCACTGGCCCGCGCGGCCGGCCTGGCGGTCGGGCGCGGCATCCAGGTCGACGACCATATGGTCACGTCGGACCCCGCGATCCTCGCGGTCGGCGAATGCGTCGAGCATGACGGCAACGTCTATGGCCTCGTCGCGCCGCTATGGGACATGTGCCGTGCGCTGGCCGATGGGCTGACCGACGCACATACCGGTTATCGCGGATCGGTGACCTCGACCAAGCTGAAGGTCGCCGGGCTGGACGTGTTCTCGGCGGGCGACTTTTCGGGCGGTGCGGGCGCGGAGGACATCGTCCTGCGCGACGCCAGCCGTGGCGTCTACAAGCGGGTGGTGGTCAAGGACGACCGCATCGTTGGGGCGGTGCTGTACGGTGATACCGCCGACGGCAACTGGTATTTCGACCTGCTCAAGCGCGGCGAGGATATCGGCGCGATCCGCGACCTGTTGATCTTCGGACAGGCCTTCGCTTCGGGAGGGGCGCAGGCGGACCCTAAGTCGGCCGTTGCGGCGCTCTCCGACAATGCGGAGATTTGCGGCTGCAACGGCGTGACCAAGGGGCAGGTGGTCGGCTGCATCGCCAAGGGCGCGCACAGCCTCGATGCGGTGCGCGCCACCTGCAAGGCGTCGGCATCGTGCGGATCGTGCACCGGGCTGGTCGAAACCATCCTCGCCCTGACGCTGGGCGACGATGTGCAGGCCGGCCCCAAGACGATGTGCAAATGCACCAGCTTCGGTCACGACGACGTCCGGCGCGAGATCGTGGCGCAGGACATGCGTTCGATCCCCGAAGTCATGCAGAAGCTGCACTGGTCGACGCCCGATGGCTGTTCGTCGTGCCGTCCGGCGCTCAATTACTATCTGCTGTGCGCGCTGCCCGGCGTCTACAAGGACGATCAGCAGAGCCGCTTCGTCAACGAACGCCTTCACGCCAACATCCAGAAGGACGGCACTTATTCGGTGGTGCCGCGCATGTGGGGCGGCCTGACCAACCCCCGCGAATTGCGCGCGATCGCCGATGTCGTCGAGAAATACGACGCACCGATGGTGAAAGTGACGGGCGGCCAGCGGCTCGACATTTTCGGCATCAAGCGTGAGGATCTGCCTGCCGTCTGGGCCGATCTGAACGCCGCTGGCATGGTCAGCGGCCATGCGTACGGCAAGTCGCTGCGCACGGTGAAGACCTGTGTCGGGTCCGAATGGTGCCGCTTCGGCACGCAGGATTCGACCGGTCTGGGTGTCAAGGTCGAACGCATGACGTGGGGATCGTGGATGCCCCACAAGTTCAAGATCGCGGTGTCGGGCTGCCCGAGAAATTGCGCCGAGGCGACGATCAAGGATTTTGGCGTCGTCTGTGTAGATAGCGGCTATGAATTGTCGGTCGGCGGCAATGGCGGGATCAAGGTCCGCGCGACCGATTTCCTGTGCAAGGTCGCGACCGAGCAAGAGGCGATGCAGTATTGCGCCGCCTTCATCCAGTTGTACCGCGAGGAAGCGCGCTATCTGGAGCGGACCGCGCCGTGGATCGAACGGGTCGGTGTCGAGTATGTCCGCGCGCGCATCGCCGACGATGCGGCGGGCCGCGACGCGCTGGCCGAACGCTTCGCGTTCTCGCAGCAGTTCATGCAGGACGATCCGTGGGCGGCACGCGTCGCCGGGGCCGAACGCGAACATCACGCGCCAATGGCGACCTTCACCCCCACCCGCGCGACGGAGGAAATGGCATGATCGGCGAATGGCTCGATATCGGCTGGGTCGATGAAATCCCGGTGCGCGGCAGCCGCACCGTACAGGTCACCGGCGGCGACGATATCGCCGTGTTCCGCACCGGCGAGGGCAAGGTCTTCGCGCTGGCCGACCGCTGCCCGCACAAGGGCGGGCGGTTGAGCCAAGGCATCGTCCATGGCGGTGCGGTCGCGTGTCCGCTCCACAACTGGCGCATCGCGCTGGCGACCGGCGAGGCAATGGGCGAGGACAAGGGCTGCACGCCGACGGTGCCGGTCAGGATCAGCGGCGGCCGCGTCCTGCTCTGTCGCGCCAGTGCGCTGAAGGTGGCGGCGTGACTCTTCCTCTCTCCATCCGGGTCCCACGAAAGTATTACTTTCGTGGGTGCCCTGCCAGGGGAGAGGGTCGGGGAGAGGGGGTCGTGCATAGCAACGACTGCCCCGCACTCCCCCTCTCCCAACCCTCTCCCCCAAGGGGGAGAGGGCTATGAGCATCAAAACCACCTGCGCCTATTGCGGCGTCGGTTGCGGCATCCTTGCCACGCCCACCGGCGCACGCACCGCGACGATCGCCGGCGACCCCGACCACCCCGCCAATGCCGGCCGCCTGTGCTCGAAGGGCACCCATCTCGGCGAGACGATCGGCCTCGAGGGTCGCCTGCTCGCACCGATGATCGGCCGCAAGCAGGCGAGTTGGGACAAGGCGCTCGACCTCGTCGCCAAACGCTTCCGCGATACCATCGCGCAGCACGGCCCCGACAGCGTCGCCTTCTACGTCTCCGGCCAGTTGCTGACCGAGGACTATTACGTCGCCAACAAGCTGATGAAGGGCTTCATCGGATCGGCGAACATCGACACCAATTCGCGGCTGTGCATGTCGAGCGCGGTCGCCGGACATCTGCGCGCGTTCGGCGAGGACGTCGTTCCCGCCAATTACAGCGACCTCGACGTCGCCGACCTGATCGTGCTGGTCGGGTCGAACACCGCATGGTGCCACCCCATCGTCTATCAACGCATCCGCGCCCGCTGCGACGCCGGGGCGAAGCTGGTCGTGATCGATCCGCGCCGGACCGAGACCGCCGACGAAGCCGATCTGCATCTGCCCGTAAAGCCCGGCACCGACGTCGCGCTGATGAACGGGTTGCTCGCATGGTGCCGCGATACCGGCGCGCTCGACGAAGCGTATCTCGACGCCCATGTCGCGGTGCCCGATGGTTTCTGGGACAAGCTGGCCGAAGGCTATGACCTGTGGTCGGTCGCGAAAACCTGCGACGTGCCCGCCGCCGACCTGCGCCGCTTCTACGAATGGTTCGCCGCCAACCCGCGCACCGTCACGATGTTCAGCCAGGGGATCAACCAGTCGCTGACCGGCACCGATCAGGTCAATGCGATCGTCAACGTCCATCTCGCCACCGGCCGCATCGGCAAGCCCGGTGCCGCGCCCTTTTCGATCACCGGCCAGCCCAATGCGATGGGCGGGCGCGAGGTCGGCGGCCTCGCCACCACGCTCGCCGCGCATATGGACTTCGCGCCCGAAAATGTGGCCCGGGTCGGCCGCTTCTGGGCCGCACCGAATATGGCGACCGCGCCGGGGCTGAAGGCGGTAGATCTGTTCCGCGCCGTGGGCGAAGGCCGGGTCAAGGCGGTGTGGATCATGGCGACCAACCCTGCCGTTTCGATGCCCGATGCCGATCGCGTCCGCACCGCGCTGGCCGATTGTCCGTTCGTGGTCGTGTCCGACGTGATCGCCGATACCGATACGTCGGCCTATGCCCATGTCCGCCTGCCCGCCGCTGCGTGGGGCGAAAAGGACGGGACCGTCACCAATTCGGAACGCGTCGTCAGCCGCCAACGTGCCTTCATGGCCTTGCCCGGCGAGGCCAAGCCCGACTGGTGGATCATCGCGCAGGTCGCGCAGCGCATGGGCTGGAACAGTGCCTTTGCCTATGACCGGCCCGCCGACATCTGGCGCGAGCATTGCCGGCTGTCGACCTATCAGAATGACGGCGCGCGCCGCTTCGCGCTGCCGGGGCACGCCGCACGCGGCAACACCGACTATGACGCGATGCAGCCGTTCCGCTGGGACGAGACGCCGTTCGCCGATGGCCGTTTCTCGACCCCCGACGGCCGCGCCCGCATGGTATCGGTCGCGCAGAAACCGGTCGCCGGCACGCTCGACGCCTGGCCGATGACGCTGAACACCGGGCGCTATCGCGATCAGTGGCACACCATGACTCGCACGGGCCTGAGCCCCAAACTGGCGCGCCACCGCGAGGAGCCGCTGGTCGAGGTCCATCCCGACGATGCCCAACGCCTCGGCATCGCCGATGGCGGCCTCGCCCGGGTCGCAACGCCGCAGGGCGACAGCCTGTACCGTGCGCAGGTCACGCCGACCCAGCGGCCGGGCGAATTGTTCGTGCCGATCCACTGGACCGATCGTACCTCGACCGGTGGCCGCTCCGGCCGCCTGCCCCGCCCGCTGGCCGATCCGGTATCGGGCCAGCCGGGGTTCAAGGCGACCCCGGCGCGCATCACCGCCGTCGCGTGCGGCTGGCGCGGTTTCCTGATCCTGCGCGGCGAGGCGGCGGCGCGACCCGATTGCCTGTGGGCGACGCGCATCGCGGTCCCCTGCGGCACTGTCTGGGATCTGGCTGGCGACGGCGATGCGGCCCGGCTCGACGTGCTGCTCCCGCGTGGCGAACGGATCGAGGCGATCGACATCGCGCGCGGCACCCGTCGCACCGCGATCCTGCAAGACGGACGACTGGCCGCCGCCCTGTTCGTCACCCGTGACGGATCGCTGCCGCCGCGCGACTGGCTGGTCGCGCAACTGGCCGAGGCGAGCGCCGCGCCGACCCTGCTCGCCGGCCGTGCGCCGGGGGTGCAGGTCGACCGTGGTCCGATCGTCTGCGCATGCTTCGACATCGGCCTGCATACCATCCTGACCACCATCGCCGACCAGCGGCTGACCGACGTCGCTGCGATCGGCAAGGCCATCGGTGCGGGAACCAATTGCGGCTCGTGTCGCCCCGCGCTCGCCAAGCTGCTGCTCCAGAAAGGATCGACCCATGCCGCATGATTTCCCGCACGGCATGGTCTGGCTGGTCGGGGCAGGTCCCGGCGACCCCGACCTGCTGACGCGCAAGGCTGAGCGGCTGATCGCTGCCGCCGACATCGTCTTCTACGACGCGCTGGTCGGGCCGGGCGTGCTCGACCTGATCCCGGCGCAGGTCGCGCGCGTCCCGGTCGGCAAGCGGTCGGGCCGCCATTCGAAGGATCAGCGATCGATCAACGACCTGCTCGCCGACGCCGCACTGGCGGGCCAGCGCGTCGTGCGGCTGAAGGGCGGCGATGCGTCGATCTTCGGCCGGTCGACCGAAGAGATCGAGCATCTGGCCGCGCACGGCGTCGCGACGCGCATCTGCCCCGGCATCACCGCCGCCAGCGCAGCGGCGGCGTCGGGCGGCGTTTCGCTGACGCTGCGCGGCCTTGCGCGCAAGCTGACCTTCGTCACCGCCCATGCCCGTGCCGGCGAGGCGCTCGACCTCGACTGGCAGATGCTGGCCGCCGCCGATGCGACGCTGGCGGTCTATATGGGCCGCGCCGCCGCGCAGGAGGTCGCGCGCGAGCTGATCGCTGCCGGCCGTGCCGCCGACACGCCGGTCATGGTCGCGGTCAACGTATCGCTGCCGACCGAACGGATCATCCGTGGGCGGCTATCGGCGCTCGCCTTTCTGGTCGACGCGATCAGCGACAGCGACCCCGCGCTGCTGTTGATCGGCGAGGCGGTCGCCGCGCCGATGCCGGTCGCCGCGCGGCGTGATACGGCCACCAGAATGTCCTTCGTCGCGTCGTCGGACTGACCCTGCCCGCAGGCCGTAGAATTGCCGACACCGATCGGGATCAGAAGGTGAAACGAAGGCCCGCCCGGTAGGTACGGCCCAGCGTGTCGTAGAGCGCCGGGTTTACGTCGAGGCCGGTGTTGGTCTGCGGCGACGGGGTCGGATCATTGTCCATGACGTTGTCGACCTTGCCATACAGGACGGCATTGTCGGTAATCTTGAACGAGGCACCGAGGTCGAGGTAGAATTCGCCCTTCATCCGGTTGAAATTGACGGTGTTGTAATTGCCGGTCGAAACCGGGCAGGCGGTCTGACAGACGACATAATTGTTGTTGAACACGCCATCGGAAAACCAGCGTTCCTGCACGGTCAGCGTCAGCCGGCCGCTGTCATAGGTCTGCGTCGCCAGCCATTTCCAGTCGGGGATGGCACCGCTGTTGGCACCGGCGTCGTCGCGTTTGGCGACGCCCGCAATCCCGGCATCGACGATGAATTCACGGACATGGGTACCCAGCGCGCGGATCGTGAAATTGCCCGGCAGGCCGAGCGGCTGGCGCCATTGATAGCTGGCCTCCAGATTGAAACCGCTGGTTTTCCACGACGCGAGGTTGAACGGCTGCACATTGACGAAGTTGCTGCCCTGCGGTCCGTCCAGCTGGAAGCCGCCGCAGAACGTCTGATCCCCTTCGAAACAGAAGCGCACGATCTGGTCGGGCGACAGGCTGGAGACGACGCCGTTCAGCTTGATCTGGTAATAGTCGACCGACAGGCTCAGCCCCGGCAACCACGACGGCCGCGCATAGACGATGCCGAGTTCGGTATCGCGCGCGGTTTCGGGCCGCAGGTTCGGATTGCCGACGGTGTTCTGGAACACCTGTACCGCGACGTTGCGGAACGGGTCGTTGAAGCTCGGCAGCGTAGTGACGGTCGGTGCGGCGAACAGTTCGGACAGGTTCGGGGCACGCACGTCGCGCGACGTGACCGCGCGCAGCGTCAGCCCGTCGAACGGCGTGGCCCAGGTGCCGCCGACCTTCCATGCCCAGATCGTTCCCGACGTGCTGTAATCGGTCAGGCGCGCGGCGGCGTTCAGATTGGCGCGACCGGCCACGTCACTGTCCACCAGCGGCAGATTGACCTCGACGAACCCTTCGAGGACGTCGTATTTGCCCGTCCCGTTCTTGTAGTTGCCGGCCGCCCAGTTGCTGCCCTGCGCCGAGTTCAGCAGCGGATCGGCGGGGTACAGCGCGCTGTTGGGGCTGACGTCGGCCACGCCCGCGCCATAGGCGTCGCCCCGGACCCGGTAATATTCGCGGCGATATTCGCCGCCGAACGCGACCGACAGCGGCCCTGCCCATAGATCGACCGGCTGGCCCGAAAAGTTGAGGCTGGCGACATCCTGCTTCAGCGTCGTCCGCTGGAGCGGACCGGCCTGCGGCATGAGATAGTCGAGCGCGGCCTGGCTCGGGCGGAAATCGCCGAAGATATTGATCGGCTGACACCCCAGCGCGCGGGCGCGCGCATCGGCGCACACGATCGCGCCGTTCAACACCACCGCATTGGTCGCCGCGACGTAGCGCGGTTGCAGCACGATCCGGTCGACATCGATCGCGACCTTAGTCGTGCCGTGCTGATAATAGGCGTCATAGGTCCAGTCGGTCCCGACGACCGCGACCTTGCCCTTCGCCCCGACGACGAAGCGATACTGGTCGCGATCGGTCTGAACGAGCTGGTTGGGCAGTTGCCCGTTGCTCGACCCGAAGTTGAACGAGGTGATGCCGGCGGTGGCGCAACGATCGCGGATCAGCTGCGGCAGGAACGGATTGGCACACTGTACGGTCAGGTTGGGGCGGTTATAGCCCGGGCTCGGCTGGTTGCTGGTCTTCACCTGCGCGATGTTGACCGTGCCGTAGATCTCGTTGCTGGCATCGAGGTCGAAGCCGATCCGGCCATAGCCGTTCATGCGCTCCAGCTTCGATTTCAGCGACGCGCTCGATCCCGGCGCACCGGACAGGTCACCGCCGACGCAGAAGGAATTGCCCGGATAGCAGTTCGACACGCGGCCATTGCCGAGCGGCGTGCCGCCCGATCCGTAGTTGAAATTGACCGGCGTACCGTTCGCGTCGAAGGCGATTCCCTGAAGCGGGCCGTTGTTGATAAGGCCGTATTTCGCGTACTGATAGGGCTGCGCGAAATCGGAATAGGTGAATTGCGGTCCGGGTCCGCTGGTGATCCCGGAGTTGAGCAGCGTCGACGCGCGGTGCCAGTCGCGCCGGCCGGCTAGGTCGGTGCCGTAATTGCCGGGGCCGACCCCGCCCTCATGATCATATTCGCCGCTGACGATCAGGTGCAGCCGGTCGCCCATGAACGACGTGCCATAGGCGGCCTGCACCAGCGCGGTCTCGTCGTCGCCATAGGTGGTGATGCTGCCGAGGACGTTGGCCTTGAACCCCTTGAACCGGGTATCGGTAATGAAGTTGACCACGCCGCCGACGGCGTCCGATCCATAGGATGCCGACGCACCGCCGTTGACGATGTCGACGCGCTTGACCAGCAGCTGCGGAAACATGCTGATATCCGGCACGCCGGTCACATTGGCACCGACGACGCGCTGGCCGTCGAGCAGCGTCAGCGTGCGGATCGGTTGCAGTCCGCGCAGCGAGAAGGAGCTGAGCCCCTGCGTCCCGCTGGACGTGCTGAAGGTCCCGGTCGACGCGCCGGTCGACCCCTGCAACGACGGCAGCTGCTGGATCGTGTTGAAGATGTTCGGCTGAGCGTTGTTGGCGATCTGCTCCTCGCCGATGACGGTGGTGGGCGTCGGCGCGTTGAACCCGTTGGCGACGATGCGGCTGCCGGTGACAACGATGTCCGCCGCATCCTGTTCCGGTGCCTGCTCGCGTTCGGGCGCCACGTCCTGTGGCGCAGCGGCCGGCACGGCAGGCGTGGTCTGCGCGAAGGCCGGCGCGGCACCCAGCGCACAGGCCAGCGCGAACAGGCTCGTGCCCAGACGGCAGCGATCAGGCGAAAAGCGATCCATCATCCATCCCCCAAAGCTTTTTGATCGATCCGTCACCCGTCGAGGGCGCGAACCGTTGCAGCGGTCATAGCGGATGATGTTCGCGGTAACATCTACGACCATGGTCGCGGTTTATGGGTACGACCAAGGTCGCGATGGTAAGTACCGGCAGATACGGGCAGGAACCGCGCAGGAACCGCCCCGGCCGCAGCGGCCGGACCGGGAGCAAGGACGAACCCCCTGCCCGCACCATCGCCCCCCGCCGCCCTTGCCCACCGCGCGGTCGTCGTGATGGGGGTGAGCGGTTGCGGCAAAACGACACTGATGCACCACCTCGCGACGCGGCTGGGCTGCGCCGCGTTCGAAGGTGATGCGTTTCACGGGGCTGCCAATGTCGCGAAGATGCGTGCCGGTCATCCGCTCGACGATGCGGATCGCTGGCCGTGGCTGGACCGGCTCGGCGCGGCGATCGGGGCGGCGGTGCGGGACGATGGCCTCGCCGTCGCCGCGTGCTCGGCGCTGAAACGGGACTATCGCCGGCACCTCGAACGCGTGAGCGGCGTGCCGCTGCTGTTCGTGCTGCTCGACGGCGAACGGGCGACCATCGCCGAACGACTGGCCGCGCGCGCGGGGCATTACATGCCCGCCAGCCTGCTCGACAGCCAGTTCGCCACGCTAGAACGCCCCGCGCCGGACGAGCGCGCGCTGGTGTTGCCCTGTTGCTGGCCGGTCGAACGGTTGGCGGCGGCCGTGCTGCGGTACGTTCACGCGTAAGCCGGTCGGCTGACCCTGCCCGTCGGATCCGGTCGACTGCCGCGATCGATCGCTACGGCATCAGCCGCTTGCGTCCCTGTGACAGATGCCAGCGCATCGCCAGTGCCGCACCGTCGCCGTCCTGCGTGCGGATGGCGTCGACGATCGCGTCATGTTCTTCCATCATCGCCTCGATCACCTGCGGCGGGCGAGCGCGCGAGATGTCGACCCCGGCGCGCAGAATCCGCATCACCCCGTCCTGCAACTGGTCGAAGATTGCGACGAAGGCGTCGTTGCCGGTCGCCTCGGAAATCGCCCGATGGAGCTGCCAATCCTCGTCATGCGCCGGTGCACTCGACAGGAGTGCGCCGCGCAGGGCCGCCAGACGCTTCTCGATCACGTCGAGGTCATGGTGCGAGCGGCGCTGCGCCGCCAGCCGCGCCGCCTCCGCCTCGACCACGAAACGCACTTCGTAGGTACCGAGCGTCGCCGCCAGCCCGTCGAGCGGCACATGCGCGCCGAGCCGTTCGGACGGGCGGCGCTTCACATAGGAACCGGCACCGCGACGCGCCTCGGTAATGCCATCGGCGGCAAGGCGGACCAGCGCCTCGCGCACGATGGTGCGCGACATGCCGAACATCTCGGCCAGCCGTGCTTCCGATGGCAGCCGGTCGCCCGCAGCCAAATGCTCTTCGTTGATGATCCGCACGATCGCCGTATAGGCGCGATCCGCCAGTCTCTCGCCCGTCACGGCTGCCCGTCCTCTCCGTCACGCTGATCGAGTCAGACGATGTAGCTCAGTCCCGCGACCATGATGAGGCCGGCGACCGAAATCACCGTTTCCAGCAGCGACCAGGTCCGGAACGTATCGGCGGTGCTGGTGCCCATATAGCCCTTTACCAGCCAGAAGCCCGGATCGTTCACATGGCTGAAGAACACCGACCCGGCACCGATCGCCAGCACGACCAGCTCGGGCGAGGCCCCCGATGCGGCGACGACGCCGGGCATGACGCCGACGGCGGTGATGGTGGCGACGGTCGCGGAGCCAGCGGCCAGCCGGATACCGACTGCGACCAGCCAGCCGAGCAGCAGCGGCGAGATCGCATACATCATGACCACCCGCGCGAGCAGGTCGGACAGTCCGGCGCTGACCAGCACCTGCTTCAACGCGCCGCCCGCACCGATCGCCAGCAGGATCGCGCCCGCCGCGCCCATGGTTTCGTGCCAGATCGATTCCTGGATCGCCGCCTCGCTCAACCGCCGCCCGAACAGGAGCGGCAACGCCATCAGGTTGGCGATCAACAGCGCAAGCACCGGATTGGCGGCGGCGGCAAGGATCGCCGAGTCGGCAAGGGCCGGCACCAGCTTGGCCAGTTCGCCCGACGCGATCAGCACGATCGGCAGCAGCACGATGAACATCGCCCGCCCCCGCGACGGCGTGGCCAGGTCGATCACCGGATCGCTGAGCACCGGCTCGATCAGGCGGATGCCGGGGGTTACGAACCGCGCCAGCACCGGTCCGGCGAGGATCGCGATCGGAATGGCGATCACCACGCCATACAGCATGGTGAGGCCGAGATCGGCCCCCAGCGCCTCGACCGCGAGCAACGGCCCGGGGTGCGGCGGGACGAGCGCATGGACCACGCCCAACCCGGCGAGCGCGGGCATGATGAGGCGCAGCTTCGCCGCGTCGCGCGCTTCGGGTGTCGCGCCGTCCGCCATCGCCTTGGCCGCCGCGACCACGATCGGCAGCAGCAGGACCAGCCCGGTTTCGAAGAACAGCGGCAGGCCGATCACGATGGCGATGCCCAGCGTCGCCCATGGCGCGGCGCGCGGCCCGGTCAGCCGCAGCGCGCTGTTGGCCAGCGCCGACGCCGCGCCCGACAGATGCAGCATCGCGCCGAGCGACAGGCCGAGGGCTACGACCAGCCCGGTGCCGCCGATGATGTCACCGACGCCCTTCTGCACGGCCTTTGCGGTGTCGATCAGCGGCAGTCCGGCGAGCAGTCCGACCGCAAAGGCACCGCACAGCAACCCCATGAACGGGTGCAGCCGGCCGCGCACGATCATCAGGATCGCAAGCGCGATACCGGCGATCGCGGCTGCGACCAGCCGCAGGTCACCGCCACCGGTCATCGGGCGACCCCACGCATGTTTCGCTGCGGCATCGACACCCTCCCCCAAAGCGCACCCGCTGCGGTCAGCCGTGCGAGTTGTCCAACAGATCATATCGGTTTTTCGGAAAAAACCGCTTGAATATGATCGTCATAGTCGAACATACTGAAACCTGTCCAACCGATTCCGGGCAAACCGGAACGAAACATACCCGCCCCGCGACCGCCCGACGCGGCAGCACGGGGCGATGTCACTTGGGAGAGTGCGATGAAAGGGGCAGCCATGGAAGCGCGCACGACGACGAGGTCGCGAAGCTGCGACATCGGCTCGGCGGTGCGACTGACGCCGACACAGGTGAAGGTGCTGTGCGGCGTCCGTTCGGGACAATTCAACAAGCAGATCGCCCACGACCTCGGCATCGCCGAAGCGACGGTGAAGGCGCACATGACGGCGTTGATGCGCAAGCTGAACGTGCAGAACCGCACGCAGGTCGCGATCGCGGCGCAGTTGCTGGTGCCGCACCCCGCCTGACACTTGTCCGGGGCACCCGCCCCGGAACCCCATATTGACGGAGCCTCCCCCATGAAGGTGTACGGCCTGCTGTTCGCCGCGACCCTGCTCGCGCCCGTTCCTGCCCTTGCGCAGTCAACCTCGGTGTTCCTGACCGCCCCCGACGATCCGCGCGCGGTGACGGTCCGGGGCGTCGGCGATGGACGCGCGGACGACACCGCCGCGATCCAGCAGGCGATCGACGCGGTCGCCGCCGACCGGCAGCGCGGCGGGGGCGGCGTCGTCTTCCTGCCCTCCGGCCGCTATCGCATCTCGCGCACCGTGTTCCTGCGGTCGGGCGTGCGGATGTTCGGCATCGGACCGACACGTCCCGTCTTCGTCCTTGGCGACAATACGCCGGGCTATGCGACCGGCATCGGGGCCATGCTGAGCTTCACCGGCGAGGATCAGTATCGCGCCGGCAAGCCGCCGGTGCCGCCGCCCACCAGCGTTCCGGCCAATGACGCGGTGTTCGATGCGACCTCGACGACCTTCTACTCTGCGTTGGCGAATGTCGACTTCGAGATCGGCAACGGCAATGCCGGTGCCGTCGCGGTACGTTCCCGCGTCGCGCAGCACGGGTTTCTGCGCCATATCGATTTCCGCCTCGGCTCGGGCTTTGCCGGCGTCTATCAGGCGGGCAACGAAGCCGACAATCTGCGCTTCTTCGGTGGCCGCTATGGCATCGTCACTGAAAAGACGTCGCCGGCATGGCAGTTCACGCTGATCGATTCGGAGTTTTCGGGCCAGCGCGACGCGGCGATCCGCGAGCATGAGGTCGACCTGACGCTGGTGAACGTTGCGATCCGCGATACGCCGGTCGGGATCGAGATCGATCGCGGCTATTCGGACTCGCTATGGGGCAAAAACGTCCGGTTCGAGAATGTCAGCCGCGCCGGCGTCGTCATCTCCAGCGAACAAAGCGTCTTCACCCAGATCGGGTTCGACAATGCGGTCGGAGTAAATACGCCGGTCTTCGCGCAGTTCCGCGAGAGCGGCCGGACGATCCGCGGGCAAGGCGCGCAGTGGCGCGTCGCCGACTTTTCGCACGGGTTGACGCTCGCAAAGGTCGGCGAGATGGGCAAGATCGCAACGGATATCAGCATGACGCCGCTCGCCACTGCCCCGGCACGCCCCGCGCCGGCATTGCCGCTGCTGCCGCCCGTCGGCGAATGGGCGAACGCCAGAACGCTCGGTGCCAAGGGCGACGACCAGACCGACGACACCGCCGCGCTGCAACGCGCGGTCGATGCCCACCGCGTCGTCTATCTCCCGACCGGCCGCTACCGCATCACCGATACGCTGAAGCTGCGCCCCGACAGCGTCCTGATCGCGCTCCACCCGAACCAGACGCAGCTTTACCTGCCCGACAACGCGCCACGCTTCGCCGGCATCGGCGACGCGAAAGCGATGGTGGAGAGTGCGCGGGGCGGCAGCGCGATCCTCTATGGGCTCGGCCTTTATGCCGGGGGCGTGAACCCGCGTGCGTCCAACCTGATCTGGCGCGCGGGCGAACGGTCGATGGTCAACGACGTCCGCATCCACGGCCCGGTCATCTACAATCAGGGCAAGGCCAGTGGCGGCGGCATCGATCCCGAAGCGCGCTGGGACGGGCAGCAGGCCAGCATCTGGGTCACCGATGGCGGCGGCGGCACGTTCAACGCGATCTGGACCCCGAACGGCCTCGCCTCCACCGGCTTCTATGTCAGCGACACCAAAACCCCCGGCCACGTCTACGAATTGTCGGCCGAACATCATTTCAAGAACGAGATCGTGCTGCGCAACGTCGAGAATTGGGAGTTTCTGGCCCCCCAGACCGAACAGGAGGTCCGCGACGGCGTCTACGCGGTGTCGACCGAGTTCCACGACAGCCGCAACATCCTGTTCGCCAACTATCACGGCTATCGCGTCACCCGCACCGCCAAGCCGATGGACACCGCCGTCCGGCTGTTCAATTCGGGCGACATCCGCTTCCGCAACGTCCATGTGAATGCCGAAAGCGCCTATGCCCATTGCGACACCGAAGGCTGCGGCACGTTCGTCCGGGCGAGCAAATATCCGTTCGAGAACGCCATCAAGGACCTGACGACCGGGCAGGAAGTACGCGAGCGCGAATTCGCGAAACTGGACGTGCCTGCTGCCACCCCGCGCCCGGCTGCGTCCGTCGGGGTTCCAGTAACGCCCGGCGTGCGCAAGCTGGCGGACGGGTTCTACTCGATCGCAGGGGGCGCAACCGATGCGCAGGGCAAGCTCTACTTCATCGACCGCTTCCACCAACGCATTCATGGCTGGTCGCCGTCCGAGGGACTGACCACGGTGAGCCAGACGAGCCTCGACCCGGTGAACCTGACCGTCGACCGGTCGGGGCGGCTGCTGGTGCTGTCGGGGGCCGGGCGCGACGGCACCGTCTACAGCATCGATCCCAAGGCACCCGACGCCGTCCGCACGATCGCCGCCACCGCGCCGCGCGCGGGCAGCGCGATGGCGTTGCCGGTCATTGTCTGGGCGAACGGCGAATTCGCCGACCGCATCGATCGCAAGACCTACGCATTCCCGCCCCTGTCGTCCTTCTTCACCGACAAGATGGGCGAAGCGAAGCGGCAGGCCTATGTATCGCCCGACGGGTCGGTCGCGATCCCCGCATTCCGCGTGTGGAATCAGGGGCCGGACGATCATCAGGGCTGGCGCTGGTCCGATACGCTCGACAGCTACGGGCTGGTAACCGCGCGCGTGGGCGAGCGGATCTACCTGACCAACGCGTCCGAGAATCTGACCTATAGCGGCGCGGTGACGCGCGGCGGGGCGCTGACGGATCTTCGCGTCGTCGCGCCGCGCGGCGGCGAAAGCGTGGCACGCGGTGCCGATGGCGAACTCTACGTCGCGAACGGACAGATCTGGGTCTATGACAAGGACGGTCGTGAGGTTCGCCGCATCGACGTGCCGGAACGTCCGCTCCAGTTGCTGATCGGCGGACCGGACCGTCGCACGCTCTATATCCTCGCGCACCACGCCCTGTATGCGGTCGGCATCTGAATAGGGCGTCGATCCGGAACCGGTACGCCTCCCTCTTGCTTCCCCGTTCCGACGTGAGAAGGTGGCGGATCGACCTACAGGCCGGCTTGTTCGATCATCTCCGCGACCTCACCCGGCAAGGCGGCTTCCGACTTGGGCAGCAGCCGGTGAAGCGCCGTCTCCACGCGTTTGCGTGCGACCTGATACGCCTTGTGGCGGATGACCCGCATCGCGTTCGTCCGCCAGGATGGGCTCTCACCGAGCCGCGCTTCCCACTTCGCTTCCTCCGCTTCGAGGATCGACAACGCGATGCGCAATCCATCGCGTCGTCCGCGGGCATATTCATCGGAAATTGGTGGTAACTTCATCTGAGATGAGGTTGGCCCGCCCGACAGTTCCTGACAAGGCAAATCCCGGTGGGGCGGGCTTTCCTGGCGGGCAGAGAGGTGGCTTAATTGCCTTCGGCGTCGACCATGACCACGATCGGCCTGCCGCGCGACATCGGCTCCCAGCCGGCCGACACCGCCGAGCGCACGCAGCGCGCGATCGTGGCATCGTCAAGCTGGAGCCGACCGCGCGGCAAACCCTTCAGCAGCCGCTTGGGCGGCGGAAATTCGACCAGCGCTTCGCGCTTGGCGTCTTGCTGGAGCAGCGCAATCGTCATGCCCTTCCACCCCTCGTCATCCGACTGGTGGGGTTCGCTGTGCAGGTGCCAGTCATAGCTGGCACCATCGACGGTAACGGTTCCGGCGTTCATTCGGGATTTCGACATGATCCCGCCTGTAGCACACCAAATCCGCACAGGCACAAACCCGGGTTCCGGCACCGTGCATATAACACGTTGTCGATCAGCAATCCCCAGCTGCAATCAAACCGGCAGAAGCCCGACTGCCCGGTAGCTGGCAATCGTGGCATCGAAGAGCGCGATGTCCGATCGGCCCCTCGCGAAAAGTTGTGCGCCCGCGACCGCTGCATCGATGGCGCGTGCCCTGACTTCGCTCCCGCCCGGTTCGCCTATGCCGACCGCAGCAGCGGCGTGCAGGAACTGGATGGCCGCCCACAGCAACCGTGCAACCGGACGCGGTTCGGGTTCGTTTGGAAAATACCCCGAGCAGGAGAGAATAAAGTGCTGTTTCACACGATGATTGGATCGAACGACATCCAGCGATCGAAGCGCTTCTACGACACGGTGCTCGGCACCCTGGGCGTTGGCGAAGCGACGCTCAACATCGCAGACAGCGGGCATACCCGTCTGATCTACAATAACGGCAACGGGACCAACTTCATCGTCAGCCAGCCGATCAACGACGAACCGGCAACCGTCGCGAACGGCAGTACCGTCGCCTTCGCGTGCGATTCGCCCGAGCAGGTGAAGCAGTTCCACGATATCGCGGTCGCCAATGGCGGCACCTCGATCGAAGCGCCGCCGGGGCCGCGCAACACGGCGTCCATGGGCACGATCGAACTGACGTACGTGCGCGATCCCGACGGCAACAAGCTTTGCGGGATCCATTTCCCCAAATAAGCGGGCGTATCGTATCGTGGCCGTGTTCCCCGTCCGTGTTCCGGGCGGGTAGCGCTTGGTCGATCCGGCGCGACAAAGATCGTCCACCAAGTCCGGCGGGTCAGGTCGCGCGCAACATTGCTTGGGCATTTCCCCGAACCGCCGGGGCATGGATCGGCCCATTCGGCGTCAGCGGCCGCTGGGTCCCACCCATCCCGGCGCAACGCGATCGCATCGAAAAAGCCGCCATTCCATTATTCCCGAAGAATGTCGCCATCCTGCTCGTCGGCGTCGAGGGTCGGCGGCAACCTGCCACGGTACAGCTTCACGTGCACTCTCGTCGCCGCACGCCGCGGCCGCATTGACGGTGGAAACGGCTCTGGCGGTCGCTGAACGATGCGTGCGTTTACCTGAGCGCCTTCCGCAGATAACGAATGGTTTGGTCAAGCCGCCGATGATAAGCGGCAACCTGTGCCAGAAGGTCGGAATATGAACAGCCCGTCATACCGTGTTGACCGACGCTCGTTTCTGCAGATCGCCGGCGTGGGTGGCGGCGTCGGCCTTGGCCCGCCGCTCGCAGCCGCGGTGACCCAGGCCCCCGCACCGCCGCTACAGGTCCGCGTGCCGGGCGGGATGCTGAGCGTCATGCCGTTGCGCGACAATGCGGTGCGTATCCGCCTGTCGCCGGACGGCGCCGAAGCGCCCGCCAGCCAGTTCCTGTTGCCCGCCGGGATGCCGCGCTGCCGGGTGCGCCGGACGAAGCGGACATCGACCCTGTCGCTGGCCCGGCTGACCTGTTCGCTGGACGACGCGACCGGGGACCTGGCCTTCACCGACGCCCGGGGGCATGAGATCCTGCGCGCGCCGGCCGGCCGCGCCGCGCCGTCGGCGGTACGGGGCCAGCCGACGCTGGCGGTCGAACAGACCTTCGTCGGCCCGGCCGGCGAGACGCTGTTCGGCGGCGGCCAGTTCCAGGACGGGTTCCTCGACATCAAGCGGCTGCCGCGGCGGATGACGCAGGTGAACACGCAGGTCAGCCTGCCCTTCTTCGTGTCGAGCGCCGGCTACGGCGTGTTGTGGCACAATTACGGGCTGACCGACCTCAACCCCCTGCCGCATTCGGTCGCGCTGCCCAGGGCCGCCGCGGCCGGGGCCGGGCGCGAGGAGACGGTGACGACCGCCGCCGGCTCCAGCACGCAGCGCCGTCAGGACAATGTGTTCGAGGGCAGTTTCGAGACGACCCATGCCGGCCGCCACGCGCTGCTGCTCGACGTCGGCAGCGAGATGGCGAACCGCTATCATCTGGAGATCGACGGCACGGTGCTGGTCGATTTCGCCAATCACTGGCTGCCGCCGACGACCAGCCTGTTCGCCGATCTGGCGCCCGGCCGGCACCGGGTGCGGGTGATCGGCGACGCCCGGAACGCGCCCGTCCTGTTCTTCGGCGCGGCGCAGGACGACACGGTGCTGCGGTCGCCGGTGGCGGAGGCGCTCGATTACGTCGTGGTAGCGGGCGACGACGGCGCCGGGATCGTGTCGACCTATCGCCAGTTGACCGGCACCGCGCCGATGCCGCCGCGCTGGGCGTTCGGCTATGTCCACAGCCGGGAACGCTACCATACGCAGGAAGAATTGCTGAGCAACGCGCGCGAGTTCCGGCAGCGGCGGCTGCCGATCGACATCATCGTGCAGGATTGGGAATATTGGGGCAAGCACGGCTGGAACGCGATGGTGTTCGACCGCGATCGCTATCCCGATCCCGCCGCGATGGTCCGCGACCTGCACGCGCTGGACATGAAGCTGATGCTGTCGGTCTGGCCGAAGGTCGGGCTGGACACCGATCTGGGCAAGCAGATGACCGCGCACGGCTATTACGTCGCCGGCACCGAATGGATCGACTTCTTCAACGGCGAGGCCGCGGCCTTCTACTGGAAGAACGAGCGCGACAAGCTGCTGTCGCTGGGCATCGACTGTTTCTGGCAGGACGCGGTCGAACCGGAAAACGATGCGCTGGCCGGCCACACGACCGCGGCCGGGATCGGCGAGACGGTGCGCAACATCTATCCGCTCCAGGTCGCGCGAACGGTATACGAGGGGCAACGCCGCGACGCCCCGGGCAAGCGGGTGCTGACGCTGACCCGCTCGGCCGCGCCGGCGCAGCAACGCTATGGCACGATCACCTGGTCGGGCGATGTCGGCAACGACTGGGACACGCTGGCGCGGCAGGTCGCCGCGGGGCTGAACTTCGCCGCCGCCGGGATGCCGTACTGGACGGTCGATGCCGGCGGGNNNTCCAGTACGCCACCTTCCTGCCGATGCAGCGGGTCCATGGCTATCAGACCGACACCGAATTCTGGCGCTACGGCCCGAAGGTCGAGGGGCTGGCGCGTGCGCTGATCGAGCTTCGATACCGCCTGCTGCCCTATGTCTATAGCGAGGCGGCGCTGGTGACCCACCGCGATTCCAGCATGTTGCGGCCGCTGGTCATGGACTTCCCCCGGGACGGCCGCGCGATGGCGCAGCGCCACGCCTATATGTTCGGGCACGCGTTCCATGTCGCGCCGGTGCTGGCGCCCGACGTCACCGAATGGCCGGTCTACCTGCCCGAGGCGGCGGGCGGCTGGCACGATTTCTGGACGGGCGAGCGCCGCACCGGCGGCACCGAACACCGCGTCGCGGCGACGATCGACCGTGTCCCGCTGCACGCGCGCGCGGGCAGCATCGTGCCCCTCGGGCCGGTCGCGCAATCGACGGTGCAGGCGACCAACGCCGACCTGGAACTGCGCATCTATCCCGGCGCCGATGGCCGGTTCAGCCTGTATGAGGATGACGGCACCAGCTATGAGTACGAAGAGGGCCGGTTCGCCTGGGTCGACTTCGCGTGGAACGACCGCGACCGGACGCTGTCGATCTCCGCGCCGCGCGGTTCGCGTATGGCAAAGGTCCAGTTGCGACAGCTTCACATCGTGCTGTCCGGCGAAAAAGCGACGCGGGACGTACCCTATAACGGCCGGGCAATGTCGGTAACGATGCGCGCAGACGGCGCGGCATGATATCAAACGATCACCGCCGGGCACTTCGTACGGATGATGTCCATCGACGATATATCGCGAAACAAGGTCGGATGCTAATTTTTGGTGCGTCGCTGTCGCATTCGATGAAAATACGATCGTTCTGAAAGAAGGTACGTCATGATACGTTGGAGCAGGCGTGGTCTATTGAAAAGCGGCATGGCTGCGATGGTCGGACCGGCCGGCACCGTCGTAGAGGCGGTCGCCGCACCGGCACCGGCGGACGGCCCCGCCACGATCGGCGAACACGACCTGATCTGGTTCGATGCACCGGCGGATGGATGGATCGAGGCGCTGCCGATCGGCAACGGCCGGATCGGCGGGATGGTCCATGGCGGCGTCGCGCGGGAGATCGTGTCGCTCAACGACGATAGCCTGTGGTCGGGTCAGCCGTCGAACCCTGACAATCCCGGCGCGCTCGCGGTGCTGCCGCAGGTGCGCGAGGCGGTGTTCGCGGGCGACTATGTCCACGCCGACGGGCTGAGCAAGCAGATGCAGGGCCCGTTCAGCAACGCGTACGAGCCGCTCGGCGACCTGATCCTCGACATCACCGGCAACGGTGCGGTCGGCGCATACCGGCGCGCGCTCGATCTCGACAGCGCGGTGGCGAGCGTCGGCTATACGCAGGGCGGTATCCGCCATCGGCGCGAGATGTTCGTGTCGCATCCCGATCAGGTGATGGTGATCCGGCTATCGGCGGACCGGCCGGGGTCGCTGTCGTGCCGCGTGGGATTGAAGACGCCGTTGCAGGGGACGGTGGCCGCGACGGGTTCGCGCGTCGTGCTGACCGGCAAGGCGCCGACCGTGTCGCAGCCGCAATATCGCAACGTGCCCGACCCGGTGATCTACGACCCGGTGCCCGGCAGGGGCATGGCGTTCGCCGCGATCGTCGACGTCGCGGCGACCGGCGGCACCGTCGCCGCGCAGGGCGACGCCGTGACGGTCACCGGCGCCAGCGAGATCGTGCTGCGGATCGCGACCGGCACCGGCTTCCGCTCCTTCGATGCTGCGCCGGATCGCCCGGTCGTGGAGATCGTCGCGGCCGCGACCGCGCAGATCGACGCCGCGCGGACGAAGACGTTCGACGCGATGAAGGCGGCGCATGTCGCCGACCACCGCCGGCTATACCGTCGGTCCCGGCTGGCGATCGGCGTGCCGCGCAACGACGTGCCGACCAACCGCCGCCGCAGCGACAATGACGGGGTGCCCGAACCGGCGCTGGCGGCGCTGCTGTTCAACTTCGGCCGCTACCTGCTGATCGCAAGTTCGCGTGCGGGCACGCAGGCTGCCAATCTTCAGGGCATTTGGAACGACATGGTCCGGCCCCCATGGAGTTGCAACTACACCACCAACATCAACATCCAGATGAACTACTGGCACGCGGAGACCGCCAATCTGGCGGAGTGCCATGGTCCGATGATCGACTTCATCACCCATGTCGCGCGCGCCGGGCGTCGGGTCGCGTCGGGCTATTTCGGGATGCCGGGCTGGTGCGTGAACCACAATTCGGACCTGTGGGCGATCGCCAATCCGGTGGGCGAGGGCAAGGGCGACCCCAACTGGGCGAACTGGCCGATGGCGGGGCCGTGGCTGGCGCAGCACCTGTGGGAACATTATGCCTTTGGCGGCGACGTCGCCTATCTGCGCGATACCGCCTATCCGCTGATGCGCGGCGCGGCGGAGTTCTGCGCGGCGTGGCTGATCAAGGACCCGAACACCGGTTACCTGACGACCGCGCCGTCGACCTCGCCCGAGAACATGTTCCTCACCCCCGACGGCAAGCGCGCGGCGGTCAGCGCGGGATGTACGATGGACCTGGCGCTGACCCGCGAACTGTTCGCCAATTGCGTCGCCGCCGCCGCGATCCTGAACACCGATGCCGCGTTCGCGAAGCGGCTGACCGCGCTCGCCGCGGCGCTGGCACCCTACCGGATCGGCCGGTACGGCCAGTTGCAGGAATGGTCGCACGACTTCGCCGAGCCGGAGCCGGGCCAGCGCCATATCTCGCACCTCTATCCCCTCTACCCCGGTGGCGAGTTCACGCCGCGGCAGACGCCGAAATGGGCGAAGGCGGTGCAGGTGTCGATGCAGCGGCGCGAGACCAATGGCGGCGCGCAGACCGGGTGGAGCCGGGCATGGTCGGCGTGCATCTGGGCGCGGCTGGGCGACCGCGAACACGCCGGCTATGCGGTCGACCAGTTCGTCCGCAAGAGCCTTGCCGCCAACCTGTTCGACACCCACCCCGCCAATCCGCGGCCGGTGTTCCAGATCGACGGCAATTTCGGCATCGCCGCCGCGATCGCGGAGATGCTGGTGCAGAGCCATGACGGCGGCATCGCTTTCGCACCGGCGCTGCCGCCTGCATGGAAGGACGGAGCGGTCACCGGACTGCGCGCGCGCGGCGGGGCGACGGTCGACCTGCGCTGGACCGCGGGTGCGGTGCAAGACGCCATGCTGACCGCATCGCGGACCGGCGATCAGGCGATCCTCGCGCCGCCGGGGCAGCGGATCACGACGATCCGCGACGACGGGACAACGATCCGGATGCGCCGGGATGGACCATGGACGGTCTTCACCGCGCAGGCGGGCCGATCCTACCAGCTTGATTTCGCCGTGATCTGAGAAATGCCTGACCAACCGCATCGGCGGTTTTGAGGGAGCGAAACGAGGAGCGAACCTTCCCGACATGTTGCCGATCGATGGCGGGCGAACGCCGGCAACCCGCTGTTGTTGCCGGAGCTCGATCGCCACGCCCGCCATCACGCAGACCGGAGTCGGCCCGGCTACGGTCGTACCGGTAGCGGCACAGGATCGGCAGCAGCTGAACTGCAACGCCGGCTGGCGCTTCACCTGCGGCCACGTCGCAAAAGCGCGGCAGGCCGCAGCGGCGAGGCGCCGGTCGCCTTCTTTGCTGCGGAGCGGTCTGACACACTTCTTATCCCGCAGGACAATGGTCGTTTGCAGATACCGTCCGCTTCCAGCCTGAACTGCTCGTCAGGCAGGAACGACACATGGCCCCCCGTAACGTCTAGGTGTTGAACATCGTCAACGAAGACGCGGTTCACGGCCGAATGATGTTCGGCATCGTACGACGTGACGCGCTGCTCGGTACTTACCTCTGCTAGGGCGTTCCTCATCTGTGGATCCCCTCCACCTTGTAGAGGTCGCCCGACGCAAGTCCTTCGCCTCCCGCTCCGGTAATTTGAGCCATTCCCGGTCATCGGCGGCTTGCGCCGCTGGTACCGCTCGTCGGCTGGCCTGCTCGTGGCACCAACGGCGCAGTGTCCCGGTCGTGCAACCGACCTTCCCGGCGATCGACGTCAGCGCCCGTCTCCGCGCCTGCTCATCGATAGGAGCCTTCCAAAAAACCCGGGACGCTTCAAACCGCCGCACGATCGGCCACATCCAAAAGAACGATGTGCCCTACCCCTGCGCATCCGCCCCACAAAAATGGTTACAAAAATGTTGACATGCTAATAGTAGCCTTCACTATGTATCCCATCGCTTCGGTGCGACGTCCGTGCCGACCTGCGGTCCGATTACGCCAGTGAGGTTCGTCGTGGGACGAAGCTGGCGGCCGTTGAAAACTTCCATGGGGGCGAACAGCATGACAGCCAGCACCAATATTCGTTACGGGCTTCCCGGCACGATCTCCAACAACGCAGATTTCGCGATCATCGGGTCGGGAGATGGCAAATATCATCTGATGCCGTCGACCGGTATCGGCGGTGTATCGACATCCAATACGTCGTCTGTCGCCATCGGCGGCGTTACCGACCCCATCGCCGCCCAACAATGGCATCTGGCTAAGATTGGTCGTCTCGATACGGTGTGGCAGGAATATACCGGCAATGGCGTGAAAGTCGGAGTCTATGACGCCGGCGTACAATATGATCACACCGATCTGGACGGCAACTATGACAAGAGCCTCGATATCGTTATCGACGGCAAGCGGTTCGATGGCGACTATCGTCCGGCTTCGGGGGGGCACGGCACCGCGGTCGCTGGCATCATCGCCGCGGAACGCAATGGCGAAGGCACCGTCGGCATCGCCTATGAGGCGACGATCGGCAGCGCGAACATCTTCGACCCCTATTCCGGTGGCAAGCTCGATCAGGGCATCTTCGTCAATGCCAACGATCTGACGCTTTTCTACCAGGCAATGAACCAGGCGGCAAAGTTCGACGTCGTCAATCATAGCTGGGGCAGCGGAGCCTATTATGGCACCGGCGGCGATCGGGGTACGGAGAATACGGGTGAATATACGCTAACACAGACGTTCGCCTATGTTGCCGAAGCCGGGCGCAACGGGCTGGGCACGATCAGCGTGAAGGCCGCCGGCAACAACCGTATCGACGGCGAGGGGCAGGGTTCGACCACCGATCGGCATGTCGTCGCCGTCGGGGCCTATCGCGATCTGGACGGCAGCTCGTCCTATTATAGCACACGCGGTGCTCATCTGCTGGTTTCCGCACCCTCGAGCGACTTTGTTGAACTCGGTGGCAACGGCGTGGTCACTACCGATCTTCTGGGTCGCGACGGGTATAATCTGGTTGGCGATCCGGGCGGCAAGCTCGATTATACCGACGATTTCGGCGGCACGTCGGCAGCCGCACCGATGGTGACGGGCGTCGTCGCCCTGATGCTCGATGCGAACCCGGATCTGGGCTGGCGCGACGTTTCCAACATTCTGGCCGCATCGGCGACGATGCCGGTCCCGTTCGATACGCCGCGCACCACGTACGAGTTTGGCGGTACCGACTTCGTGCTGAACGATTCGACCTTCAAGCTGGCCGGCGACGACGCCAACTGGAACGGTGGTGCGTATCATTACTCCACCGATTACGGTTTCGGCGGGGTCAACGCCTATAACGCGGTGCGCATGTCGGAAGTATGGGGTTTGTTCGGCGAGGCGCGCACGTCGGCGAACGAGGTGAAGCTGTCGACGCCGACCCTTGCCGTCAATCTGGTTGCTGCGGCTGGCGACAGTTATTCCGGAGACGCTCTAAACAACGATTTCTCGACCAAGCCGACGTCGTTCAGTTTCAAGATCGACGGCAATGTCGACCTCGAACACGTCGACATGTCCATCAATTACAGCAGCCTGTATGACTTTACCGGACGGGGTGCCATTCCCGGGTCGCTCGGCACGCTCAAGCTGAAGCTCATCGCGCCCGACGGTACCGAAGCGTTTGTAGATACGCTGAACGCGTTCGCTTCGCCGGTTGCGGGTGATCAGTCCTTTACGTTTGGCTTCGCCGGGTTCCGTGGCGTCCAAACCGAGGGCACCTGGACGCTTCAGTTTCAGGAGCATTATTCATCGGCGGTCACGACCATCAACAGCGTCAAGTTGGACCTGTATGGTGCCAAGGCCGACGCGAACGACGTCTACACGTACACCGATGAATTCTTCGCGATGGCGGCGATTGCGGGTGAGTCCGGGCGTGGCGCACTGATCGATACGAATGGTGGCACCGACTGGATCAACGCGGCGGCGATCTCCGGCGATGCGACGATCAATCTCGCCAAGGGCGGTCAGAACAGCTTCGACGGCACGGTCGCATTCACCCTGGGCGCGAAGACAGTGATCGAGAATGCCGTAACCGGTGACGGTAACGACAACGTGACGGGCAACAGCCTTGCCAACGAACTCCATGGCATGCGCGGCGACGACAAGCTGTTCGGTGCGGCGGGTGCCGATACGCTGAACGGCGGAGCGGGCCGCGACTGGCTCGACGGTGGCACCGGTTCGGATATCCTTACCGGCGGGGCAGGCGCGGACATCTTCTTCTTCGACAACGCCCGTACGTCTGGAATGGACCGCATCACCGACTTCGCGTCGGACGACCGGTTATACACGACCCGCGCGATCCGCGACGGCAACCGTGATGGCTATATCGGTTTGGGAACGAACAAGCTCCTCAATCTCGATATGGGCAACAGCGGGGACCGGGTCGCCATCGACGGTTTGGACGCGACGAAGGGTCTCGTCTATATGGGGATGAAGGACGGGTATTACGTGTATGCCATGAACGACGGCACCCACATGCCGGCCGCGTACGCCTGATACCACGCAGCACCGGTGCAGGCGCGTTGCCTGCACCGGTGTCGATCGAGGGATATATGTCGATTTTCATCTGGGCAGGAGTGATCGCGATGACGGTTCAGGCATCGCCGCCGCCACGACCGGGAACACCGGCCGGGCGTAGTGCCGGCATCGATCTTGGTCCTACACTGGCCTTATGCGGCCTCGCGAACGTGAAGGTCGGTGCAAAGCTTTCGGACAATGTCCGCCGGGCGGCTGCCAACAACTCGCGAGTGCGTATCCTGCGGCCGGGTGACATGGCGACGATGGATTTCGTGCAGGATCGCATCAACCTGATCGTGGACGGCGAAGGTTATATCGTCGATATAAAATGCGGATAAGTTTCCTGAAGATAAATTTCCGTTTCCTGCTTGTAATCCGGCCGTTGGAAATCACCGGTCGATTGAAACATCTAGGTCAACAACGTCCTTATAGGATTTCCGCTATTACCGTCGCAGATCCGAAAGTGGTCAGCAGTTGACCGCCTGACCGGATCCAGAAATCTACGTTTACATTTGGCTAAACCCTGCTCACCATCGGACACATATTTACTTTTTTATCGCAACCCCGCCACACATCCATAACACTGACCGCTAAAATGGCGCTTTGCGAATACGAACGTTCTTCGAGAACACGCGCGATCATTATTATAGAATTATGAATATTGTTACGTAAGTTATCGAACAAATTTTTAAATGATCATACGCGCAAACTGCGGCGTCAGAATTTCTTTCACAGAAGTACCAGTTGTCACCAAAATACGTGCCGCGATATTCTGTTCTTCGACCAAACCATTATCTGGGTACGCCACCAGGATCGCAGTTGCCACGGCGTCAGCGAATGCTGCGGTCCCGGCAACGACGCTGACCGACACGACCCCGTTCGTCGCCGGACGCCCCGTCCGGGGATCGAGCGAATGGTCACCGCGGACATAGTTGCCGGAGGTCGCGACGGCGCATTCGTGCAGCGCGAGGCGCAACGGCGGGTGCCCCGTGTCGAGCGGATCTTCGAGGTCGACCCACCATGGGTCACCATCCGGGCGCATCCCCCGCCCGACGCATTCCCCGCCGATTTCGACCAGACAATGCCGTACCGCCCGTTCGGCCAGCAGGTCGGCAATCGCATCGGCGGCATAGCCCTTCGCCACGCCCGACAGGTCCAGCGCCAAACCACCGGGCTGGCGCAGGCGTCGTCCCGCCGGATCACGCCGAAGGCGATGCCATCCTTTAGTCTCCTGCGCTGCGGCGATCGCGGCGATACCGGGTTCGGGCTGCGGTCCGGGCGGCCCGAACCCCCACAGATCGACCAGACGGCCGATTGCGGGATCGAACGCGCCGTGGCTGGCATGGGCCACCCGCAGCGACAGGTCGATGACCGCCGCGAAGTCCGGCGACAGATCGGCCCAGCCCCCGGCAGGCAGCGCGTTAAACCGGCAGAGCTCGGACGCCCGCTCCCAATGGCTCATCTGCAGTACGAGGTCGCGCAACCGGGCATCGATCGCCGCGCGCAGCCCGTCCGCGTCGGCCCCTTCGGACAGCGCGCACGTAACCGTCCAGCGCGTCCCCATCGCAACCCCGGACAGGGTCGCGACGGCTGCGCCCGGATCGTGATCTGTCAGTGCCGCCGCCGATGGTTCGGTCGGCAGCACGATGCGCGGCGGCGGGCTCAGGGCGTCATCACCTCCAGCGTGGTGACATAGCCCATGCGCCGGGCGGTCGCGCGCGCGACGCTCGGCTTCGCATCCTCGTGCGATGCGTTCAGCCAATACATCCCCGCCGCCGGCCAATCGATCGCCAGCACCCCGTCGGCGCCGGTCGTCAGCTCGCGCGCACCCTCGGCATCGCGATAGCGTTTGCCGCCGGGCACCACCGTCACCTTCAATCCCGATGCCGGTTGTCCGTCGACGAGGAAGCGGAACCGCGCCGCCTCTCCCGCAACCAGTTCGTCGGGATGGGTCAGGAAGTCGATCTCCAGTCCCTTGCCCGTCGGTTTGAGCACCGTGCGGGTCGGCTCCCCGGCGGTCACGAAGATCTGGTTGCGGTTGGTCGTTTCGGTCAGCTTGACGTCGGTCGCATCGGCGGGAATGTCGGCGACGGTCAGCGGCGGACGGCGCACGCCATCCGGTCCCGGTGGCCCGCCGCGACCGCCGACGCGCTTTTCCTCGCCATTCACCTTGAAGCTGCCCATCAGCCCCGACATCTCGGTCCCGATCTTCCACGTTCCGGGCTTGTCGAGCTTTACGTCGAACACCGACCGGTACCGGCCGGTCGCACCATTCTGCAACTGCCCGGCGCTGCCGTCGGGCTGCCATATCGTGACCCCCTCCAGACGTCCCGGCTGATGGTCGGCATAGAACAGGTCGTTCGATGCGGCGAAATCGACCGTCACCCAGCCATCGGTGCCCGAGAATACCGTTCCCGACGGCAGCATCCACAGGCGATGCGCGGACACGACGGTGGGAATGGAAAGCAGGGCGGCGGCGGCAAGCAGGTGGCGCGCGAAACGGGGCATGGGCATCATCCTTCGAAGGGTCAGCGGGCGGCGAGTGTCACGGCGCCCAGTTCGTGCGATCCGCTGGCGCGGGCGGCCCTGACGGGAACGGTCAGCGGTACCTGCACCAGTTCGCGGCCACCGGTTTCGCGGGCGGCTTCGACGTTCAGCACATAGCTGCCCGGGCGCAGGTCGGCGGGAAGCGGGATCGTATGGGCACCGGGGGCGCGGGTCGCGCCGCTGACACCGTCGGCGGGCAGTTTCAGGCTGCGGCCCCCCTTTCGCCACCAGGCGCGCAGGTCGGCTAGCCATTTCGTCCCCGGCTCCGCCCCGGACTTGCGGACATCATACCACAGCGCCAACGTGCGCGCCGCGCCGCCGCCCGCCGGTTCGACCCACACCGCCACATACGGCCGGTGATATTCGGCGACCGACAGGCGCGGGACGGTGACGGTGATCGTCCCCGCGGGCGGCGCGGGCGCGGCAGCGACGGTCGCACCGCCCAGAACCGCGAGTGACAGGATGCGCATCGGACTATTTCCCCCGGACATTCAATGGATCAGGAACAAGGCGAGGATCACCGGCAACGCCACCCCTGCCGCGACCAGCGGCCAGGTGGACGGCCGCCGCTTGGCATGGAGTTGCAGCAGCAACAGCCCGGTGATCGAGAACAGGACACAGGCGATGGCGAACACGTCGAGGAACCAGAACCATGCGATGCCGGCATTACGCCCCTTGTGCAGGTCGTTGAGGTAGCTGATCCAGCCACGATCGGTCGTCTCGGCGCGGATCGCCCCGCTGGTCAGGTCGATGCTGACCCATGCATCGCCGCCGGGACGCGGCAGCGCGACATAGGCCTCGCCCTCCGACCATTCGACGGGATGCGCAGCGACGTTCAGCGCCACCTGTCGTTCGATATCGGCAGCGACCCCCGGCGGAATGGTCGCCTTTGCCTCTGCCGCTTTGCCGAGCGGACGCAGCAGGCTGGCAGACAGTTGTCCCTGCCGTTCGGCGACGACGGGTTCGGCCGAGATCGTCGCGGCATGGTTCAGCGTGATGCCGGTGACCGCGAACAGCAGCATCGCCGCCAGCGAGATGCCGGCGCTGATCCAGTGCCACGCGATCAGCTGTTTCGCCCACCATGCGCGCCAGTTGCGTCGGCGTTTGGCGGCAATGCTCATGCGTCGGCCCAGCGGCGCAGCAGGTTGTGATACAGGCCCGTCAACCGGACGACCACCGCATCCCCCTGCCCCCGATCGCCACCCAGCGCCTGCACCGACTGGTCGAGGTCGAACAGCAGCCGGCGTTCGCCGTCGTCACGGACCATCGACTGGAGCCAGAAGAAGGCGGCGGTGCGCACGCCGCGCGTGACCGGCGTCACCCGGTGCAGGCTGGAGGCGGGATACAGCACCATATGCCCGGCCGGCAGCTTCACCGTCTGCGGACCGAAGCGCTCCTCGATCACCAGCTCGCCGCCGTCATAGTTGGCGGGGTCTTCGAGGAACAAGGTCGCCGACAGGTCGCTGCGGATGCGGAAATCGGTTCCGCGCTTGATGCGGATGGCGTTATCGACGTGCAGCCCGAATGCCTCCCCGCCCTCATACCGGTTGAAGAGCGGCGGAAAGACCTTCAGCGGCAGCGCGGCGGCGATGAACAGCGGCGACCGGCCGAGCGCGTCGAGCACGATGCCACCCGCCTCGCGCGCGGCCGCGCTGTCCTCGGGCAACTGGCGGTTGCGCTTGGCCAGCGCGGATTGCGGGCCGGAGGTGACGTTGCCGTCGACCCATTCGCCACCCTCGATCAGCGCGCGAACGCGGTGGAGGGTGGCTTCGTCCAGCACGTCGGGAATAGCGATCAGCATCCGCCCCGGCCCGTCCCCGTCAGAAGTTGTAGTAGAGGCTGAGTACCGCCTGCCGCCGGTCGCCGGGCATCGCCCAGCCGCCGGTCACCGCGCCGGTCGTCGCGTTCACATTGCTGCGAATACCGGTCAGATAGCGCTCGTCGGTGAAGTTCTGGACGTTCAGCTGCAAGGTCGCCCGCTCCGCGATCGTGTAGGCCAGATAGGCCCGATGGATCAGATAATCGTCCGCACGGAACTGCACCGGCTGGAACGCATTCGGCACGTTCAGCGCGATCGATCCCTGATAGGTCAGGCCATAGCCCAGTTCGAGGCCGAACGGCAGCTTGTAGGTGGTGAACAGCGACCCGGAATGTTCGGGTGTCTGCACCAGCGTCGCCCCCGCCTGCGGATCGCGGACACCGGCATTCAGGTCCCGGTCGGAAATCGACTGCCGCACCCTGCCATCGAGATAGGTGTAGTTGGCAAAGATCGTCCACGCCGGCAGGATCGATCCCGACAGCCCGACCGCGATACCATCGACACGCGCTTTGCCGTCGAGCACCTGCAACCCGGCGGGCAATGCCGGATCGTTCGACGGCACCCGGTAATTGGTGCGTTCGTTACGGAACACGGCGGCGGTCAGCTCCAGCTTGCGCCCGAACAGCGCGGCCTTCACCCCCGCCTCGATATTTTCGGCGGTTTCGGGGGCCACCGCGCACGGGTCGGCGGCACCGGCCGCGTTGGGCGTGGCCGACACCACGCCGCAACCCAGACGTACCGTTTGCGACGACGGCGTCTTCGACTTGCCGTACCCGGCATAGATGCTGACCGCCTCGACCGGATGGAACACCGCGCCACCGCGATAGGAGAACAACCGCTCGTTCGAGCGCTGCACCGCTTGCTGCGCCAGGGTCAGCTGCGTGCTGCCCGGGGGAACGATCGCCAGCGGCAGGTTGCGGAACCGGGCGTCCTGCACCTCCCAGCGGATGCCGCCGTTCAGTTCGAACCAGCGGTTCAGCTCCAGCGTGTCGAACGCATAGACTGCAAGATTCTGGGTTTCCGCCCGCGACTGCGCGGTGACGGTCAGGTTGACCGGGCCGGTCCAGCGCGTGTCGGGATTGGCAATGGGCAGGTCGGGCGACGTCACCGCGACACCCGCCGCGGTACGCAACAGGCTGCCACTGGTGATGTGATAGCTTTCGATTCCGCCCGACACGCCGATATTGGCGACGTTGCGGAAACCACCCTTCTCGCCGACCTCGTGCCGCAGATCGACCTGATCGTAGAGCAGGTCGTTGACCTGATCGCGCGACAGCCCGCGCGGACCCGAAGGCCGCCAGTTGCCCCGCGCGAGACCGGTCGGACAGGCGATACCGACCGTCGCCGCCGCGTTCGCGCCGACCGGCTGCAATCCGGTGGTGGCGAGGCAATAGGTGCCCTGCGGCGCGCTGGTGATGCTGTCCTGCGCGACGCGCTGCCAGCGGGTCAGGTTGCGGACCGAAAGACTGTCGTTGATCGCGTGGCGGAACGTCGCGGTGAAGCGGTCGACCGTCTGGTCCTGTCGATCCAGATTGGCGATGCCGTAATAGTCGGCGCGATCAACACCGGGCAGGACGCCGCCGCCGATCGGGCTCTGGAAATACGGCACGCCATAGAGCGGCGTGTTGCGGTCTTCCTGATGGACATAGGCCAGGGTCAGGCTGGTCGGACCGCCGATGCCGATCGTCACCGATGGCGCGATGCCCCAGCGTTCGAACTTCTCGACATCGCGGCCGGGCACGCCGTTATGGTGATAGGCACCGGTCAGCCGTACCGCGACCAGATCGGACACGCGCTGGTTGGCGTCGATCGACGCGCGATAGTAATCGTCGGTACCGACCGATAGCTGCGCGATCGACAGATCCTGTACGCTCGGCACCTTCGACACCAGATTGATCGTGCCGCCGACCGATCCCGATCCGTTGAAGACGGTGTTCGCGCCGTTATAGACCTCGATCTGTTGCAGGTTGAACGGGTCGGTACGGCTATATTGGGCGGAATCACGTACGCCATCGACGGTGATGTCGTTCGCCGCCGAATAGCCGCGCAGATTGATGGAATCACCATATCCGCCGCCGCCCTCGCCGGCACCGAAGGTGATGCCGGGAATGGTCTGGAGCGCGTCGCGCAGTGTCTGCAGATTCTGTTTGCGGATCGTCTGATCGTTCAGGACCGTGATCGTCTGGGGCGTATCGCGCAACGCCGACGTTGCCTTCGGACTTTCCACCTTCGCATCCGCAGCCTTCTGGCCATTGACGACGATCACATCGCGATCGTCGACCTGGTCCTGCGCCGTCAGCGGCGCCGCCACGGGACGGGGCGCCGTTTCCGCAGCGAGTGCCGGCGCGGTGGCAATGAACCCAACGCAGGTCATTGCCAGAAAACTCGTCTTTTCGATCATGTCATCCCCCTGTCGGACGACGCAGCTATTGCGAGTAAGTCGCAGAGTCAATGCTAATGCGAAGTGTTCTTAGATTCTTTCTTTCGTGGTTGACGTGCAGTTCGCGTTAGCTGGGAAGATGCGCCCATCCACGCTCCGTTCGATCGCACACGAAGTTCCAAGAACACCGGACCCCTACCAGAGCAGTACGGGCGCTACGGCTATCGCCGGGTGACCCGGTGGGGGCTGCTCACTCCGCCGGATCGCCCATCCCTGAACATTCCCGAACGGTCTCCAATCCCGACGCGTCGGCAGGAAAAATCGAACCGTGCCCAACGTATGACTGCCAGGTGCCGATGTTGGCTGCGATGCCATAACATTGCCCCGGTCTCAAACGTCCAACCTGCATCTACAGCTTCTGCATACCGGTCATTCGCTCGGAAATCATTCGGCACCAATATCACTACAGCCGCGTCCGCAGGGTAATCCCATAGGTCCGCGGATCACCGAGCGTTCCCGTGATCGCGCCGGTATTGGCTGCGGCGCGTGACAGGAAATAGGTTTCGTCGGTCACGTTTCGACCCCACAACTGAATATCGAGCAGCCCGTCGTTGGTCCGGAAGCCGAGCCGCAGGTTCAGCAGGTCATAGGCCGGGATCACCGAATAGCGGCTGAGGCTGGCGGTAGTGTTGGTGCTCGAGCGATAGCTGTAATCGCTCCCGAAATAGACTTCGCCCGCACGGCCCGCGATGTTCGCGATCGGTGCGCGGACCTCGCCGCCCGCCGATGCCGCCCATTCCGACACGCCGGGAAGCTTGCGTCCTGACAGGTCGCAGATCGTCCGCCCGGTGATCTCGATCGGACACGGCGCATTGGCATAGGAAATATAGCGCGCATCGTCATAGGTGCCCGAGCCGTACAGCGTCAGCCACCGGGTCGGAGTCGCCCGCACATCCGCTTCGAACCCGCGCGTGCGGACCTTCGCCGCGTTGGTGAAAAAGCTGACGCCGTTGCGTTCGATATCGATGATCGTCGTCTGATAATCCTGCACATCGGTCCAGAACGCAGCCGCATTGGCGGTCAGCCGTCCCCCGAACCATGACGTCTTGAGGCCTGCTTCATAGCTGTCGATCGTCTCGGGCGCGATCACGGGGTTGGCGGCGAACTGCCCGGTGGTGGTGATGTTGGCGAGGTTCAGCCCGCCGAACTTGTTGCCGCGCGCATAGGTGACATACCCCAGCACCGGGTCGGCGACCTTCCACGACAACGTCGCCTGTCCCGACAGCCGCCCGGCGCTGGTCTCCGCATCGTAACGATTGGCGACGCCATAGCGCGACCGGATCGTCTGTGCCGCCGTCTGTTGCGCTGTGGTCAGCCCGGCCAGCGACCGCCCGGTCGCGACCTGATCGAAATAGCCCGTCTTGGTCTCATAGGTATAGCGCAGGCCGGTCGTCAGATCGACGCCCGGTACGACATGCCACGTCGTCTGTGCGAACGCGGCATAGCTGTCGGTCACCGGTCGCGACTGGCTGACGACGTTGTACTCGTTCAGCGCCGCGGCCCCGACCGCCGCGTTGGTCGCCGGCGGCAGGAACCAGTCGGCGGCGCGGCTGCCATATCGGTTCACCGCCTCCGCCCGGATCGATTGATAGATATAATAAAGGCCAGCGACATAATCGACCGGACGGTCGCCGTTCGATGCGATGCGGAGTTCCTGGCTGACCTGTCGCTGTTCGTTGCTCTGATGAAAATCGGCTCCCGCATCGATGCTGGTGCTGTCGCCGTCATTGTGCGGATACCAGTTCCATGCCCGATAGGCACTGACCGACGTCAGCGTCGCGGCCCCCAGGTCGAGGTCGGCGGTGACGTTGATGCCGGGCTGGTTCATCGCATAGCGCGGATTGGCATCGACATCGGTGATGCGGAACGCAGGGTCGGCCGGCACCGGGGTATAGCCCAGCCGCGCCGCGCGATCGTAATAGTTGTTCGCGAAGGTAGTACCGTTGTCATAGGCGCGGATCGCGCCGAGCAGGATGCTGCCGGCGGTGAACGAATGCTGCCGCCCCCAGTCACCGATGACCCGCAGTGTCAGCGTATCGGTCGGTTTGTAGAGCAACTGCCCCCGCAGGTTCAGGTCGTGAAAATCCTGCCCGAACCGCCCGTCGAAGCGGTTGCGGGTAAAGCCGTCGCGGTCGGTCTTGGACACGAACAACCGCGCGGCAAGGCTGTCGGTGATCGGCCCCGACACATAGGCATGGAGCTGGCGGAACCCGAAGTTGCCGAGCGACACGTCGCCGCCTCCCTCGACATCGAAGGTCGGCGCCTTGGTCGTCACCACCACCGCACCCGCCGAGGTATTCTTGCCGAACAGCGTTCCCTGCGGGCCGCGTAGCACCTCGATCCGCTCCAGATCGGCGAGGTCGAAGACGCTCTGGCCGGGTCGCGCCAGATAGACACCATCGACATAGACGCCGACCGCCGGCTCCAGCCCGTCATTATAGACCGCGACATTGTTGCCGAGGCCGCGAATGTTGATGCTGGTGTTGCGCGGGTTGGTATTGGTGACGACCAGGCTGGGGGTCAGCTGTTGCAGGTCGCGCAGATTATAGGTGCGGGTCGATTCGATCTGTTCCGCACCGAATGCGTTGATCGCGATCGGCACGTCCTGGCTCCGCTCCGCTCGGCGGCGGGCCGTGACGACAATATCCTCGCCGCCGGATTCGTCTTCGGGGTCATCAATGGCAATTTCGTCGGCCGATGGCACCGGATCGGCCATCACCGGCGTGGCGGACAGGGCCACTCCGGCAAGCAGGAACAGGCGGCAGGCACGGGCTGGCGAAATCGGCATCGATGGTCCCTTGGTCACGAATGGCGGCGGCGTTCGCCGGACCGCGCATGGCTAGGATAGGGACGCCAACGAAACGAACGCACTAAATCCTACTATATTGGTAGATTATCTTTATTGTTGTGGCGCAGCACGGCGCTATGCCCGTGCGTGTAACCTTCGCCACCTTCGGAGAGCCCATGCCGGCCAAGCCCCTGATCGCCGCCGCCCTGCCCGCACTGCTGTTCGCGCTCCCCGCCGCCGCCGCCCCCGACACCTCAGCCGTCCCGGCCGCGCAGGCCGTCGCACCCAAGGACGCCCCCAATTTCCTGGTGATCGTCGCCGACGATCTCGGCTGGTCGGACCTCGGCGCGTTCGGCGGAGAGATCGCCACCCCGAACCTCGACGCACTGGCGCTGTCGGGGGTGCGCTTCACCGGCTTCCACACCGCCCCGACCTGTTCCCCGACCCGCTCGATGCTGATGAGCGGCGTCGACAATCATCAGGCGGGTCTCGGCACCATGGCCGAATTGCTCAGCGACGCGACGCGCGGCCGGCCGGGCTATGAAGGCTATCTCAACGACCGTGTCGCCTCCATCGCCGAACTGCTCCGCGCCGGCGGCTATACGACGCTGATGGCGGGCAAATGGCATCTCGGCCTCACCCCCGATCGCGAACCGGCGGCACGCGGCTTCGAACACAGCTTCGCGCTGTTACAGGGCCTGTCGAACCATTTCGGCGCGGACCAGAATGCCGCGTGGCAAAAGGCCGGCCTCGCCCCCAGCTATCGCGACGACGGTAAACCCGCCTCGCTCCCGGCGGGCCGCTATTCGACCGATTATCTGGCCGACCGGCTGATCGGCTATCTCGATCAGGCGAAGCGGGCCGGCGACGACCGGCCGTTCTTTGCCTATCTGCCCTTCACCGCACCGCACTGGCCGCTCCAGGCTCCCTCCGAAACGATTGCGAAATACAAGGGCCGCTACGATGCCGGCTACGAAGCGCTGCGCGAGGCACGGCTTGCTCGTCAAAAGCAACTCGGCCTCGTCCCCGCCAACGCCGTCGCCCACACCACCGAACAGGTCCGCCCATGGGCCTCGCTGACCGCCGAAGAGCGCGCGATCGAGGCCCGCAAGATGGAGGTCTATGCGGCAATGATCGACCGGCTCGACCAGAATGTCGGGCGCGTCATCACCGCGCTGAAGGCGCAGGGCCGCTTTGACAACACCGTCATCCTGTTCCTGTCGGACAATGGCCCGGAAGGGAATGTCATCGAAGCGCCCTCCCCTCGCTTCAAGGAGGCTGACCCGAAGGCGCCGCCCGTTGATCCCGATGCCCCGACGCCGGTCGATCCGTCGCTGGGCATCGACAACCGCCTTGCCAATATCGGCGCGGCGACCAGCTACATCGGCTATGGCCCGGGATGGGCACAGGCCAATTCGACGCCGTCATGGCTGGTAAAAGGCTATCCTGCCGAAGGCGGCATCCGCGTCAGCGCCTTCGCCGCGGGCAAGGGCGTGGCCGGCGGCGGCCGGATCGCCACCGCCAATCTCGACGTGCGCGACATCGCCCCGACGCTGCTCGACTATGCCGGGCTGAAGCAGCCGGCGAGCTTTGCAGGCCGGCCGATCCTGCCGCATCAGGGGCATAGCCTGCGCCCCGTCCTGACCGCCGCTGCACCGGCGGTGCGGACGGCGGACGAAGCGGTCGGCTACGAACTCTTCTATCGCCAGGCGCTGCGTAAAGGCGACTGGAAGATCGTGTACCTGCCTTCCGGCACCAACCGCTACACCCGCAAGGGGGTCAGCACGGGCCGTTGGCAGTTGTTCGACGTCGCGCGCGATCCCGGTGAGACGCGCGATCTGGCAGCAGCCGAACCGGCCCGCCTCGCCGATCTGGTCGCCGCCTACGACGCCTATGCCAAGGAGAAGGGCGTGGTGCCGCTGCCCATCGCCGAGGTTCAGGCCGCTGTGGTCACCAAACCGTGAGGGGGGCGACGGCGCTGCTGCTGGCGGCGGCGGGGCTGGCATCGACTGGCGCGCAACATCCCGCTGCGCGATGCAACGCGACCGATCGTTGCGTTGCCATTCCTGCGGGCGCGGTGCTGCTGGGCGAGGATGGCGCAGGGCGGCCGGGCGTTGCGACCCAAGTCGCCGCCTTCAGCATCGACGCGCACGAGGTGACCAATCGCCAGTTCGCCGCCTTCGTCGCTGCCACCGGCTATCGCACGCGCGCCGAACGCGAGGGTGGCTCGGCAGTGTTCGTCGCGCCGACCGAGCCGATCCCGCTCGACAACGCCGCCCGCTGGTGGCGGTTCGTGAAGGGAGCGGACTGGCGTCATCCGCAGGGTCAGGGCAGCGCCATAGACGGACATTGGCATGACCCGGTGGTCCATGTCGACCGCGCCGACGCCGCTGCCTATGCCGCATGGGCGGGCGGCGTCCTGCCAACCGCCGAACAATGGGAACGCGGCGCGCGCGGTGGACAGATGACCCCGCGCGATCCGATGGCATGGGCATTCGACCACGGCAAGGCGCAGGCCAATGTCTGGGAAGGCATCTTCCCGATCGCCGATACTGGCGCAGACGGTTATGCCGGTATCGCCCCGGTCGCGCGGTTTCCGGCCAACGGCTTCGGCGTGTACGATATGGTAGGTAACGTGTGGGAATGGGTTTCGGGCAGCGGACCGGTCGGCATCGTCAAGGGCGGCAGTTTCCTGTGCGCCACAAACTATTGCGCAAACTTCCGCCCCGCCGCCTTCCAGGCACAGGAACAGGATGTTCCGACATCGCATATCGGGTTTCGCGTAGCGTATCGTATTCAATGAAAAACGTAGCCCCCGAAACGGTCGTTCAAAGCTCTCTACCCATTTACCAGCTTCAGACATTCTCTGTGGATGGCTCCCGCGTTGCAAGGGTAATTTGACGATCTGACGTAGGGTCGGGTGCA
>NZ_LMLN01000030.1:598665-605838 GCF_001421915.1 Sphingomonas sp. Leaf62
TCCTCCTCGCAAAGCTGCGTTCGTGATGCCGCTAGGGCAGAACCCAGCCAGCATCTTCCGGCGCCGGCAGCCAGCACGTCTGCCTTTGACCAAACAGGCGATAGCGGTTGCGGGCGATCCATCGATAGACCCGGTCGCGCAGCCAATTTGGTACCGGGCGGAGCGCGCCCGCGACGCGCCAAGGCCAGCCGAGACCAACGTAGATCGCGATCACCGCCTCGCTGTCGCGCCAGACCCGATCGCCATCGATGACGAGGATTGTGTCGGGGTCGGTCGGATCGATGCCATGCTCGCGAAACAGCGCAGTTCCTGTCGCGCCCCGCATCGCGGCCAGCCGGAAGCGGTGCTGGCGGTCGTAGCGGAGGATGATGCGGGCGTTAGCAGAGCAAAGGACGCACTGCGCGTCGAACAGGATGATCGGGCCGTCAGTCATCGATCCGCTCCATGCGACCAGTGTAGCGGATGATTTGGCCGAAGGGCCAGAGGTCGACGGGCACGTCGAAGATGTAACGCCCATCCTCTTCGCTTTCGCGGGCGTGGCAGTGCGGTCGCAGTGCCGTCGGCAGCGCAAGCCCGAGGAAGCGAAAGCCGATCAGGTCCAGCCGGAGCGTGCCGCCCTCCACTGATACCCGGAAAATGTTGGTCGCCATGCCCATCCGTTCGATCATCAACCCGTCGCGCTCGATGAGCGTGCTGCGATAGCGGCGTCCGGCGAAATCGCGATGCCAGTGTTCGGCGGCACCGCGCCGCTCGAACCTGACCGTCACCGGAATAGCCGTCCCCGCGGCGGGCAGGCGCATCAGGCGGCAGAGCAGCCTTGCCAGCGGGTTCGGGTTTGTCTCGACCTGCGCCACGCCGCGCCAGCATTGGTCGATCGGACTGTCATGGGCCTCGCGCAACGTCGGCGGCAGGTCGTCGATCGCGCTGCCGAGCAGACGGTGGAACACGGGCTGGGTCACCATGCGATCTCCGGTTTGGTCACCATCAGCCAGAAGATGACGAGCACCCCGATAAACGCGGGCCAGCCGAGCAGGAACCACGTCCGCGATAGCTGAAAATAACGCGCCGGAAGCGACATGTCCGCCGGGGTGGCATCGGCGATGCGGCGCATCCGGATCTGGATGCCGACCACCGGCAACCAGCAGGCCCCAACCATCAGATAGAGCGCGATTGACGCCGCGAGCCAGCCCGTCGTCAGCGGAAAGCCCGCAATCTGCGCCAGCCACACACCGGTCACCGGCTGGACGATGACGGCGGGGGTGGTGAACAACCAGTCGGCGAGGACGACGTTACGGTTGACCACCCGCCGCGCGCCCGCGTCACCGGAGCGGTTCGCCATCCACCCGTGGAAGGCGGTGCCGAGCCCGGTGCCGAACAACAAGGTCGAGCTGAGGATATGGACGGTTTTCAAAAGCAGATAATCAGCCATGACGTGTCTCCAGCGCATTGACGGCAAGCGACAGGGCGAGGACGGCGATGTTCTTCGCAAGCGGACCGAAGGGGTCGGCCCAGAGTTCGGGCGCAATACGGGTCAGGATCAGCGTGTAGGTCGCCATCAGGGCGATCCCCGCGAGCGCCGCGCCTCGTATCCGCAGAAGCAACGCAGCGCCGACCGCGATGTCGGCCAGCGCGCCTGCGCATAATGCAATCGTCGCCGCACTCCCCGACAGGCCGACCCGCGCCATCCACGCCATGTTCGTCGCCGCCGGGGTGACGAACAGCGGTATCGCTCCACCCGCGAACCAGACCAGTGCGAGCGCGACGCGAAGGATCGGCGCAATGGGCGCAAGCCGTGCCGTCCGCAGATCGCCTTCGCTCGCCGGGCGGCGGGCCAAGGCCTGGGCGATCGGTGTCGGTCGGAAGCCGGTGAGGGCAACGAGCGGCTCGACGGACGCCGTGTTGCCAGCCACCAGCATCGCCAGCCCCTCACTCGTCACCGGACCGATGCCGAGGCGAGCGACTCCGGCGATCAGCCATCGCGGCACCGTCACGCGTATCGTATCCGGCAAGCCCAGCCAGCCGCGCATCGTCGCCACCAACGCCGCCGTGGTCATCGGCTCGGGTCCGACCGCATCGATCCGCGCGGCCAGCTGCAACGAGGCATGAAGAAGGCGAACCAGCACCTCGACCAGATCGTCGACATGGATCGGCTGGATCAGGCCATCGGCACGGCCAAGGTCCGGTGTGACCGGCAGCGCCGCGAGCGTGGTGAACAGCGCGCTGCTCTGCCCGCCATGGCCGATAACGAGCGACGGCCGGACGATCGCCCAGCCGATCGCGTCCCCCATCCCCGCCAGATGATCGTCGGCAGCGGCCTTGCTGCGGTGATAGGCGCTGGGCGCATCGGCCGCCGCCCCCAAGGCGGAAATTTGGAGTACGCGACTGACCCCGGCGGTGCGGCAGGCATCGAACAGCGCGATCGGTCCGCCAGCATGGACGTTCGCATAGCCCCGGTCGTCTCCGAACAGACCAGCGCAGTTGACCACCGCGTCGACGCCCGCCAACCGCTCGCGCCAGTCGTCTGCGCGGTCGGTGGCGAGATCACAGCGGATCGCGTTGGCGCCCGGCAATCGCCGCCTCAAGCGATTCGGCGCGCGGCCAGCGGCGGTGACGCTGACGCCCTCCGCCACCAGCCGGGCGGCGAGGTGGCGACCGATGAAGCCGCTCGCGCCAACAATCAGGACATGCATCGCCCCCGCTCCCGTTAGGCGGCGGCGCGGGGGGTGCGGCTCCACACCGCAAAGCCCATCCCGACCAGTGCCATCAGCACGCCGATCAGCGCGCTGGTCATCGTCCCCTGCACCAGTTCGGTCGGATCGGTGGCAATGCCGCGCCACGATACGAACAGCATCGGCGTCGCGACCATCATCACCGTCGACCACACCGTCCAGAAGCGCGAGCGGTCCTCGGTGCCGCACAGTTCGGCGAGCAGGATCGACAGCGGTCGCCAGAGCGTCACGACGGCCAGCAGCGCGATCAGGCCGGTCAACGCATAGGTTACGAGCAGGGCTGCAATGGGCAACAACATGGTTGGTCTCCTTCCAAGCCGGACGATGATCGCCCGGCTTGGAAGGCCCTTTGCGAATGGCATGCCAATTGCCACGGATGGCGGAAATGCGTGGCTTTCCGTCCGGCAGGTAGTGCGCGATTGTCAACGCCGTGAACGGAACAAGCTGCTATGCTGTCAACGATGGATATAGCTGTCGGCCTTTTCGCCTATATCGGTGCGCTGTCGCTGACCGCCATCGCCAGCGCGTTGCTGGCGTTGTTCGTCGTGCTGCGGGCGCGGGCGGTGCCGGGGTCGAGCCTGCTCGCCGTGTTTCTGCTCGGCGTCGGGCTGTGGAGCGTGGCGCAGATGCTTCCCGCGCTGATGGGGCCGGCGGCGACGCCGGTGACGGCGACGCTGATCGCGCTATCGCCGCTGCCCGCGGCGGGGTTTCTGCATCTGGCCTTCGCCTTTGCGCTGTGCGGCGTCGTGCGGCAGGTGGCGATCGCCGGCTATGCGACGGCAGCGTTCGCGGCGTTGGTCGGACTGGTCTTCGGCGTCGGGGCGGTGGTGCCGTGGCATTGTTTTCCGGGGATGTTCGTGCCGTCGGTCGTCGGCTGGTGCGTGCTGGGGCTGGCGGCGCTGCTGTCGGTCGCCGGGCATGTGCGGCTGGCGCAGACGTGGCGCGAGCAGGACGGCGCCCATCGGCGACAGGCGGGGGCAGTGTTCGTGTCGAGCCTGATCGGGCTGGTCGCCCTGACCGGCTTCGCCTTTCCGGCGATTGGAATCGATGCCTATCCGTGGCCGGTGCTGCTGCTGCCGTTCTACTCGGTCGCTTTGGTCTACGGCATCGTGCGGCACCGGTTCATGGCGGCCGACATCTGGGCACGGCGCGGATTGATGTGGCTAATGTTGGTCGCCGGCGCGGGCGCGGCGAGCGCGTTGATCGCGTCCTTGCCACTGGCGATGGCGGGCCGTCCGGTGGGGCTGTTCGCGACCTGGGCGGCATTGGCGGCGACACTGGCGCTGGGGCTGGCGATCCTCGCCCCGCTGACGCGGCTGGCCGACCGGGTTGTGTTCCCCGGCGGACGGATCAGTGAGGCGGACGTGGCCGAATGGCGTGACCGGCTGGCGGAAGCCCCCGACGAAGCCGCGCTGGGCGAGGCTGCCTTGCGGTTGCTGCGCCAGCGGCTGAACCTGCCGGCCGATGGGCCGACGCTCACCATCACGGGCGAGGCGGTCGCCCTGAAAGGCTGGGACGACGCTCCGGCCGCCACCCGCCATGTCGCCGAACGCTTTGCCGGTCTGGTCGCCGAAAGCGCCCGCCGCCTCTCCGCCGCCCGCCGCATGGTCGATGCCGAACGCGAGGCGCGACTGGCCGAGTTGGGGGCGCTGGCGGCGACCGTCGCGCACGACCTGCGTAACCCGCTCGGCATCGTCCAGATGGCCGCGACCGGCGCACCGCCGGCGGTGCGATCCGAGATCGGCGAGCAGGTGGCGCGGATGAACCATCTCGTCACCGACATCCTCGACTATGCCCGCGCGTGGACGATCGTGCCGCAGCCGCTGCGCGCTGCCGACCTTGTTGCATCGCTGGGCGTAGAAGCAGAACTGCCCGAGGGGCTGATGGTGACGGCGGATCGCCACGCGCTGTTGCGCGCACTGACCAACCTCGTCGACAATGCCCGCGCGCTCGGCACCCGCGTCGCGATCGTCGCTGAGGCTGGTCCGCCCGTCACGATCGACATTTGCGACGACGGTCCCGGGATCGCGCCCGAGATCCGCGACAGCCTGTTCCGCCCCTTCGTCTCACGCCGCCCCGGCGGCACCGGCTTGGGCCTCGCCATCGTCCGCCGGATCATGGAGGCGCATGGCGGCACCGTGACGCTGGCCGAGCGACCCGGCTGGTCGACCTGTTTCCGCCTTACCTTCGGAGCGTCCCGATGATCCTGCTCGCCGATGACGAACCCGCCTTTCAGCGGCTGACCGGCGCGTGGTTGCGCGGGCTTGGTCATGACGTCGAGGTCGTCGGCGATGGCGATGCGGCGGTGGCGGCGTTCAAGGCGAAACCTGCCGACCTTGTCCTGCTCGACCTCGCAATGCCGCCGCATCATGACCCGGCTGCGGGGCTGACGCTCATCCCGGCGTTTGCGCCCGCCGCGGTGGTAGTGATGACCGGTCATGCCGATCATGCGCTGGCGCTGAAGGCGGTCGAGGCGGGCGCATGGGATTTCCTCGCCAAGCCGGTCGATCCCGACCTGCTGCGCGTCGTTGTCGCTCGCGCGCTGGAGCGGGCGCGGCTCGCGCGTGAGGTCGCCACGCTGCGCGCACAGGCCGGAGCCAACGAAGATATGGGGCTGGTCGGCACCTCACCGGCGATGGCGGGGTTGCGCGACCTGATCCGCCGGGTCGCGCCGACCCGTCTTCCCGCGCTGGTGCTGGGGCCGAGCGGAACCGGCAAGGAACTGGTCGCCCGCGCGATCCACGCCGCCTCGCCGCGCGCCGCCCGACCGCTGGTCCCGATCCATTGCGGCGCGGTCCCGGCCGAATTGCTGGAGAGCGAGCTGTTCGGCCACCTCAAGGGCAGCTTCACTGGCGCCACCGCCGACCGACTCGGCCTGATCGAGACCGCGCATGGCGGCACGCTGTTCCTCGACGAGATCGGCGAGATGCCGCCAGCCATGCAGGTCAAGCTGCTCCGCTTCCTCAACGACGGCAGCTACCAGCCCGTCGGCGCCCGTGCCCCGCGCGAGGCGGATGTGCGGATCGTCGCGGCCACCCACCGCGACCTCGCCGCCGCCGTGGCCGAAGGCGGCTTCCGCGAGGACGTGTTCTACCGCCTCAAGGGCGTGGTGCTACGCACGCCTTCGCTGGCCGAGCGGGCGACCGATGTGCCGCTGCTCGCCAGATTGTTCCTGCGGCGGGCGAGCGAAGGGCGGGCCAGCTTCTCGCCCGATGCGACGGAATGGCTCGGCGGGAGGGCATGGCCCGGCAACGTCCGCGAATTGCGCGCCGCGGTCGAATGTGCCGCCGCCCTCGCCATCCCGGGCGCGGCGGGCACGATCGTCACCGCCGACGATCTCGCGTTCGCCGTTGGCGACGCTCCGTCGGAAAGCGTCTTCCCCGCCGCCCCCCAAAGCCTCGAAGACGAAGTCGCCGCGCTGGAACGCCGTCGCATCGTCGAGGCACTGGCGCGCACCAGCCACAACCACACCCACACCGCGCGCGAACTAGGCCTCTCGCGCGTAGGCCTGCTCAAGAAGATGGATCGTATGGGGCTTCGGTGACCTCGGTCCTGCAACCGCATCCGTCAGCCTCTCGTCCTCCGGCCCGCCGACTGACGTGTCGGGCGGGCGCAGCGCAGATGCTTCGGCAAGAGGTTGATAGTTTCAGGCAACGGCAGATGGCTGGTGACGATGGGCAGGCGGTCCACGACATCCGCCAGAATCTGCAGCCGCGTTGCCCCGGCATAGCGGACGACATTCTTGCCACCGATCTGCTGCCCGAGAAGGTCCGCCCGTGTTTCCTCAAAGGTTTGCAACGCCTTCAACTCGGTGCTGACCATGTGCCGGCCGCTATGAACCGCCTGACCCGGCTTGATGAGCGCCAGCAACGGCTTGATCTTCAGCCAAATGGTGTTGAAGAACACATCACCCAGCGGTCGACCACCTTTACCGGGTACGATTTCCGGGAATAGATATTCTTCCCCAGCCGCCCGCATCGCGGCGACGTAATTCAACAGCCCAAGCCGGCGAAGTTCCGCGCAAATCGGTACCTTCCTGGTGCTTTTGGCCGTCTTCACCCGCCCGGCGCGGGTGTTGCGAATGTCGAAATATGGGACGCCGTCTTCCTCGCCGATGTCTTCAACGAGCAGCTTGCACGCTTCCTCGCGCCGCATTCCCGAGTACCAGACGATCGGCATAATCCAATAGACCGCATCATGCCAGATCCGCCCGCCGCAGCCCTTCGCGAACCGACCATCCAGCGTTGGGCTACCGGTCCACATCCTTAGCGCGAATATTTCTTGGCCTTGCTGAATGGTGTATGGATCACGCTCCGTCCGTTCGTCGCGCTCCTCTTCCATTAAGATATAGTCGGAGAAATCGAGCGTTCGCATCGTCGTCTTGAGCTGCTGCCGGTTCCGTGGACACCGAGATAAGGTGTTTTTGGAACCGGAGGATGGAGAT
>NZ_LMLN01000031.1:0-9238 GCF_001421915.1 Sphingomonas sp. Leaf62
CTCCGCCATCGCCCTGGCTGCCACCATCATCTTCTGGCTGTAATCAACGAGTCCTGACCCTAGGAAAATGCGATAGCTGTCCTGCCGCTGATACTCAGCGTCTCGCCCCTGTGGATTAGAAAAATAATTCACTCGCGCACGAAGTTCGCCCGAGAGCGTGAGGTATATGTTGTCGGAACCGATCGGAATGTACTTCCACCGATCCAAAAAATCGTCTCGTTTTGACGGGTCGCGCATTTTGCGCCAACCCTCAGCCCAGCGTAGCGGATTGTAGCCCTGCTGCGTGTTGCCGTCTCCCGCGGCAGCGTCGGGGTAGGGGGTGGCAACCGGTGTCGCCGGTGCTGGCGTCTCCCGTACCTCGATCGCGGAGGGAGTCCGTTCCTGTGCCGGGGCTTCATGTGTGATCGCCAAGCTTAGGATCGCAAAGCCGCATCCCTGCATCAGAAGTAGCCGGTTCATGCGACGCCTCTCTGCCGTCTGGTCGATGCCTGAACGGTCTTTTCCAATTTCGCTGGGCAGGCGAGGCGGCGGTTTGCCGCCCCGCCACGGAAAGTTACTCCGCGAGCTCGCGCATCACCTTGATGAGGTCGGATTTTCCCTCGAAGCCGATGCCGGGCAGCTCGGGCATGGTGATGTGCCCGTCGATCACCTTCACGCCGTCTGGGAAGCCGCCATAAGGCTGGAACAGGTCGGGATAGCTCTCATTGCCACCCAGACCCAGACCGGCTGCGATGTTGAGCGACATCTGGTGACCGCCATGCGGGATGCAACGCGAAGGCGACCAACCAAACTGCTTCAGCACTTCCAGCGTGCGTAGATACTCGACCAGGCCATAGGACAGCGCACAGTCGAACTGGAGCCAGTCGCGATCGGGGCGCATCCCGCCGTGGCGCAGCAGGTTGCGAGCGTCCTGGTGAGAGAACAGGTTCTCACCGGTCGCCATCGGACCAGGATAATATTCCGAGATGGCCGCCTGCAGCGAGTAGTCGAGCGGATCGCCGATTTCCTCGTACCAGAACAGGGGGTACTCGCGCAGCATCTTGGCATAGGCGATGCCGGTTTCGAGATCGAAGCGTCCATTGGCGTCGACCGCCAACTGCGCTTCCGAACCGATTTCCTTCAGCACCGCCTCGATCCGGCCGCGATCTTCCTCAAGCGAGGCGCCACCAATCTTCATCTTCACGACGTTATAGCCGCGATTGAGATAGCCGCGCATCTCGGCGCACAGCGCGCTGTTGTCCTTGCCAGGGTAGTAATAGCCGCCTGCTGCATACACGAACACGCGGGGGTTCGCCTCACGATCATGCCGCTCAGCCAGCAGGCGGAACAAAGGCTTGCCCTCGATCTTAGCGACTGCGTCCCAGATCGCCATGTCGAGCGTGCCGACGGCGACCGAGCGCTCACCGTGACCGCCGGGCTTCTCGTTGGTCATCATCGCCGCCCAGATCTTGTGCGGATCGAGGTTGTCGCGGGCGTCGTCGAGCAGGCTTTCTGGCGCAGCTTCGAGAATCCGGTCGCGGAACCGCTCGCGGATCAGGCCGCCCTGGCCGTAGCGGCCGTTCGAGTTGAAGCCGTAGCCAACCACCCGCTTGCCGTCGCGGACGACGTCGGTGACAACCGCAACCAAGCTGGCGGTCATCTTGCTGAAGTCGATGTACGCGTTGCGGATGGGTGACGAGATGGGTTGGGTGATCTCGCAGACGTCGATGATGCGCATTGAAGGCTCCTTAGGTATCCGTGATGAATGAGGATCAGTGGGTGTCCGCCGGACCGGCGGGATGAAGGGTAATACTGGCTGGCCGTTCGCCCTTCTGTTCGGCGATCACGGCCTTCACCGTTTCGGTATTCAGGCCGCCTTCCCATTTCGCGATTGCGATGGTGGCGACGCCATTGCCGATCAGGTTGGTGACGGCGCGGGCCTCGTTCATGAAGCGATCGACGCCGAGCAGCAGGACGAGACCAGCGGCAGGAATGTCGGGGAAGGTCGACAACGTTGCCGCCAGCGTGACGAACCCGCCGCCAGCGACACCAGCAGATCCCTTCGACGTCAGCAGTAGGACACCTAGAATGACGATCTGATGCCACAGCGTCAGCGGCGTGTTGGTGGCCTGTGCGATGAAGATCGCCGCCATCGTCAGGTAGATGCAGGTGCCGTCGGCATTGAAAGTATAACCGGTCGGCAAGACGAGACCGACGACGGGCTTGGCGACGCCCAAACGTTCCAGCTTCGCCATCATCCGCGGCAACACCGCTTCAGTCGAACAGGTGGCGAAGGTGACAAGCAGTTCGTCCTTGAAATACCGGAAGAACTGCATGAGCGGGAAGCCCGCCCAGCGCGCGACGGTGCCAATCACGAACACGACGAAAACGGCGGAGGTAAGGTAGACCGCGAGCATCAGGTGGCCGAGGCCCCAGAGCGAGCCGAGCCCGTGCTTGCCGATCGTGTAGGCGACACCTGCACCCGCACCGATCGGCGCGAGCTTCATGACCATGCCGACGATGCGGAATAGTGTTTGCGTCATCGACTCGATGACTGCGGTCAGCGCCTCGCCACGCTTGCCGATCGACACCAGCGCATAACCGATAAGCACTGCGATCAGGATGATCTGCAGCATCGCACCTTGGGCAAAGGCGTCGGCCATCGTCTTGGGGATGATGTTCAGGAAAAAGTCGACAACGCCGTGCTGTTCCTGCGAGGCGGGCTGGTATTTAGCGATGCCACTGGCATCAAGCGTTGAGGCGTCGATGTTCATGCCAACGCCCGGCTTCATGACGTTGACGACGACTAGCCCGATGACAAGCGCAAGAGTCGAGACAATCTCGAAATAGATTAGTGCGCGAACGCCAATCCGCCCGACCTCCTTCACATTGCCCATCTTCGCGATGCCGAGGACAACCGTGCCGAAGATGATCGGGGCAAGCAGCATCTTGATGAGCTTGATGAAGGCGTCGGCGAGCGGCTGCAGCGCTACGGCTACGTCCGGAAGCACAACGCCTATCAGCGCCCCCAGGGCAATGCCAATCAGTACCTGCACGTACAACTGGCCTAGAAGGCGTCGCGCCATCGTTTCTCTCCGGCTCTCTCGCTAAGGGCAAATTTGTTTTGTTCTTAGCGGGAGGTTTCGGCAAGATTGCTGACGCAATCAAATGCCAATATGGATGCCTATGGTGCCGAATCGGCATAATGGAACAGCCATGGGTCAGGATGCTAGAGCCCCGGGGTGAGAACGATGCAGCTTGATTGGCTCGAGGATTTCCTCACGCTGGCTGAGGAGCGCAATTTCTCTCGTGCAGCTGAACGCCGGAATGTCACACAGCCGGCATTTGGACGACGAATCCGCTCACTCGAGCAATGGGTGGGAACTCCGCTATTTATCCGTACAAAGACGGGAACCGACCTGAGCGCGGCCGGAGAGCAGTTCCAGAGTTATATACAGGTGTCAGTCCGCGATCTGTATCGGGCGCGTGTTGCGGCTTTGGAGATCTTGGATCAGGCAAAATCAGTTATCACTGTTGCCGCAACGCATGCATTGTCGTTCACATTTTTTCCAAAGTGGATCGTCGAGCACGCACCACACGAACCCATCAATTTGAAATCGGATAGCATGCAGGCGTGTGAGAGGGTGATGCAGCGAGGTGAAGCCTCCTTCCTCCTGTCACACCATCACCGTCTGCTTCAAACGTCGCTTGATTCGCAGGATTTTGTGCGCGTCGAAATCGGGACCGATTTGTTGGTGCCAGTCTGTCAACCAAGCGAAGGGGGACAGCCACGCTGGACGCTTGGGGATGGCGAGGTTCCATACCTGGCTTACAGCACAGAATCTGGCTTGGGTCGGATCCTTCATGCTGATTGGGCAGCGCGGGGCGTAAGGCCTCCTTTGGCAATGGTGTTGCAGTCACAACTGGCGGCTGCGCTGCTGTCGATGGCGGTCGACGGGGCCGGGGTGGCGTGGGTGCCGCTGTCGCTCGCCGCATCGGCGCTGGCGACAGGTAGGATCGCCTATGCCGGGGACGAAACCTATCGCACGGCGATCGCCATCACGCTCGCCCGACCGACGACATCTCTGTCGAAGATCTCGGAAGCGCTCTGGACCGCCGCCTGCGGGCGCTGAGGGCACCCGCAGGCGGACGGCAGTTTACAGGTTGGAGCCGCGCCCCTTCGTCTTGGCGGCACCCTTGATCGGCTCGCCGAGCGTTGCCTTGAACCACGTCACCACGCGATCGATGATCGGCGTCTGATACCAGTAGATGTCGCCGTGCGCCGCCCCATCGACCAGGATGAGTTCGGCATCGTTGCCACCCGCCTTGAGCGCGTCGTAAAGATGCCGGCTCTGCATCGGGGATACCAGGGTGTCGGCGGTCCCATGCATGATTAGGAAGGGCGGCTTCTTGCCCTTCATATGCCCTATCGAACTCGCCGCGAGCGCCTTTTCCGGGTTGCTGACGATCGATGCACCTGCAAAGGTCCCGAAAGCGGGGCCGTTGACGAGCAGCGCCTCCGTCACCGCCGGGGATTGGTGCACTTTCTGCACCGCGTCCGAGAAGCCTTCGCCGATGCTGCGCAGATCGGAGATTCCGTACAGCGTTACCGCCGCCTGCACGTCGGAGGACCTGTCGGTAAAATCACCCTTGTCGAACGCGCGCTCACCGTTGGTCGTGCCGAGCATCTGGGCGACATAGCCGCCAGCGGAATCGCCGATCACGCCGATGCGCGCCGGGTCGATGCCATAGTCAGCCGCATGTTCGCGCAGGTACCGGACCGCCGCCTTGCCATCCTGCACCAAGGCCGGGAACTTGTCCGGCACCACGCGATATTCCGCTGCGGCGACGACGAAACCGGCGCGTGCCAGCGCGGTCCGCATCTCGCTGTACTTCTCATAGTCCGCCGAGATGAAGCCGCCGCCGGGGAAGTAGACGATCGCCGGCTTCAGATCGTCGTTGCGGGGCACCAGTACCGTCATCCTCAGCGGTCGGATGGCTCGCTGCGACTTGATCTGCGAATAGATGACCCCGCCGATCGTATCGACCTGTCCCGTCATTACCGGAACGCGGATCGTCTGCGCGCCGCCGCCTGCCGCTGCCGGCACCGTCTGCGCCTGAACCGGACCAGTCATGGCCATGCCCCCCATCATCGCCAGTAACGGCCATTGCATCTTCATCGCGCTTCCTCCTGACCAATCGAAATTCTCAAGCGGCAGACCCGGCCCGGAACCGAACGCCGGATCAGGGCCTGCATCAAACATTGCTCGATCATATGCTCGGCGGCTCCAGCAGCATCCGCGCCGCATCACGGACCGCGCCGCCGATGCTCCGGTCGGATGTGGCTTGCGCCATCACGATCGCACCCTGAACGAGTGTGAGGATCTGTACTATCGTCTTCCTCGGATCGGCAACGTCCAGCGGCGCGACCAGACCGGAAACCAGCGCGTCGAGGCTTTCGAAATAGCCGTCGATCATCGCCCGGATTTCAGGCGTGTCCCCCTCGGGGCCGAATTCGGACAGCCCCTTGACGAACGGGCATCCCCGGAAGCCGGGATCCTGGAAAAACCCGTCGAGCGCGTCGAAGATGGCGAGCACGCGCCCGACCGGGGTCAGGCCGGGACGCTCGGTCGCCGTCGCCAGCATCCGGATCCACACGCCGCTCTGGCTGCGCAGATAATCGGTAATCAGCGACACCTTCGACGGGAAATGCTTGTAGAAGGTCATCTTGGCCACACCGCTTTCGGCGATGATCCGGTCGATCCCGACCGTATGGATGCTGCGCCGATAGAAAAGGTCGGACGCGGTCCTCCGGATGCGCTCCCGCGGCGGAAGGGCGGCGAGTGGTCGATCGTCCGGATGGGTCGAATGAACATCTGAAATTACCGTCATTCCTCCGATATAGCGCGGCTGACCAAAAATAGACAGACCGGGCTGTCTATTGGGTTTTTAAAACAGACAAGTCTGTATATTCTAGCGGTGTCTTAACAATCGACGGGGTTCGAAAATGAGCGGAAAAATCGTGGTCGTCACCGGCGCAAGCAGCGGCTTTGGCAAACTGACCGTGCTGGAACTGGCCCGGCAGGGCCACATCGTGGTCGCGACGATGCGCGACGTCGACGGGCGCAACAGCGGCGTTCGCGACGAATTGATCGAGACCGCGAAGGCGGACGGTAATCCGTTACAGGTGCTCGAAATGGACGTCGCCGACGACGCATCGGTCCAGGCCGCGATTGATGGCCTCATCGCGCAGCATGGTCGGATCGACGTGCTGGTCAACAATGCCGGATTGATGCCGATCGGTGTGACCGAAGCGTATACGGTCGCCGATGTTGAGCGGCTGTTCGCCGTCAATGTCTTCGGTGCCATCCGGACCGATCGCGCCGTCCTGCCGCACATGCGCGCGGCTGGCAGCGGCCTGCTGGTGCAGGTCACATCGTTGATGGGGCGTTTTACCATTCCGTTCTTCGGCATCTATGCCGCCAGCAAGTTCGCGCTCGAGGCACTGGCCGAGACCTATCGCTACGAATTGTCGAGCTTCGGCGTCGATTCGGTGATCGTCGAGCCGGGTCCGTTTCCCAGCAACCTTATCGCGTCCAGCCCGCAGCCGTCCGATGCCGGCGTGCTCGCATCCTACGGCGATGTCGCGGCGATCCCGCGCCAGATCGTCGACCATTCCGATCAGCAGTTCGATCCCGCCAACCCGCCCCGACCGCAACGCGTCGCCGACGCGATCGCCAGGCTGGTGGCTGCCACCGAACGGCGACCGCTGCGCACCGTCGTGATGCCCGATGGGCTGGATTTCGGCGTGCAACAGATCAACGACGCCGTTGCGCCGATCCAGCACGGCGTCCTGACGGCGATGGGCATGGAAAAGATGCTCTAGCGCAGGATGAGGTCGGATCGCCCCCTCTTTATGTGCATCGCGAGGCTATGCCGCGCCGGGTCAAGGCGTCCTGGATGGCTTCGCGATGCACTTGTGACGATGGCGGCTGACACTGTGTGGACGCACTCTGACAGGGCGATGTTCAGCAACGTTGCCGTCGCGGGCGCTACGCTTGCCGACCAAGGCTCGTCGGGCGTGACCCGCGCCCGGCAGGCAGGCGTCGACGCGTCAGCCTTGCCGCGCGATATCTTCGGCGCGCGGTGTCTGACCGCTGCGGTTCTTGACCGCCGGCAACTCGCCGACCCTGGCGCGCCAGGCATGCAGCGCCTCGAGCCCCAGGTCGATCGGCAGGCCCACGAGATCCGCGAACATCAGGCCGGCGAACAGAGTGATGTCCGGCATGGTGAAGGCCGTCCCGGCGAGGAAGGGCTGATCCGCCAGCACCCCGTCGAAATAGGGGAGGTTGGCGACGGCGTAGGCGCCGCGTCGTTCCCCCCATTCCTTGCGACCGGCCCATTCCGGGGCGCGCCACGGCCGCAATGCCGCGCCGAGGCCGGGGGTGCCGTAATGGAAATAGTCGTCCACCGCATCGATCATCATCGCCTCGGCCCGGCGCTGCATCATGTGGATGAGACCCCTCTCGCGCGGTGTCCTGCCGGTGAGGGTTGGGTTGCCGTCGAGATTGTCGAGATACTCCGTGATCGCCGTGCATTCGGAGATGATCGTGCCGTCGTCCAGCTCCAGCAGCGGGATCTTCCCGATCGGATTCTTTGCGAGGAACTCGGGCTGTTTCTGCTCGGCCGAGAACAGGTCAACGCTGACGATTTCGACCTGGTCGGTGAGTCCCTTCTCGGCCAGCACGATGCGGATCCGGGCAGGGTGTGGGGCGGCTTCACGATCATGGATCTTCATCGGATGCTCCTGGGGACGGTCGAAACAGGGGAACAGATCATCGCGCCGACCGATGAGGCGGCGAAGGCGGTGATCTTTTCGTCGGCGAGGTTGCGGACCCGACCGATAACGTTGAACGGATCGCCACCCGGCGCATTGGAAGGCTATTCGCCGTTACCCGCCGATCCCGCCTGAAATCCTGCGGTGTCGAAATAGTCCGACCAGCGGCTGATCTTGCCGTCCGCGTCCAGTTCGAAAATCCCCATCAGCGGGATGGTCGCCAGCGTGTTACCCGATGCGTCCAGCATGTAATCTATCCGTTCGGTCAGCACCTTGTTGCCGACGGCGGCGATGGCGAGCAGGTCGAACTTCATGGCCGCCATACCCATATTCGCGCCAAGCTGATTTATAAGCCCGATCGCCTCATCCGCTCCTACCGTCCGGGCGAACCCGACATTGTTCCAGATCGTCGAGGGGGTGAAATAGCGACGGCACGCCTCGATCATACCGTTCGTATCTGCATTCATCGCAGATACGAACTCGCCTACGACGGCCACGGGATCACTCATGATATGGTCCTATGCAATATCAGGTTGGTTCGAGCCGACCGCCAGCAAACGACGTCGGTGATGCGCGGCCCGGCGTGACGATGTCGAGACGCCGCGCCATCGGCGGGATCACATGAACAGCGCGCGGGCGACGCGGACGAAATGCTCCGAATCCACCGACGTCGCCTTGTCGCCGATCATCCGCTCCATGACGACGGCGATCGCGAGGTCGCGACGGGCGCCTGAGCGCGACGCATCGGTCGCCGCCAGCGCCGCCGGCAGTTCGTCACGGCTGAGATCGGTGCAATAGGATGGCGAGCCGCCCTGCTGGCGCCACGATTCGGCCAGCGTGCCGGCATCCACCGCGTCGAGGCCGGTATCTTCCACCAGCGCCATCGCGACGGCGCGCTCCCGATCGTTGTCGGCGGCGACCGGAATAGCGATGCGGTCGGGATCGCCCGCCGGCTTGCCCTTGGTCGTCAGCGATCCGGGTGGCGGGTCGCAAGTCACCGATCGTCATTGCCTGCGACGTGGTCAGAGGACGCACATCGAGATGCAGGCCACCTAGCGCTTCCCGGATCTCATCCAACGAAATGCCCCGCTCGCGGAGTTTCGATACCACCTCGCCGAAATTCACCGCGCCGATGACGGATCGCGTGAGGACGGTCGCAACCCGCTCTGCGCCTGGCTCGTCGTTCAGCAAGCAGAGCAGGGCGGAAGCATCGAGGACGATCCTGTTACTCATGCTCAGCCTCCGCACGCCGGTCAGCAACTGAGCTGGCCCCTGTTTTGACCGGACGGAATTAAGCCTAAGAAGGAGGCTTGGGGCTATCTCCTGAGCATAGGCTTATGTCCGTGTCCGAGATCATCACCGACGGCGGTCGTCGCCGTCACTGGAGCACGCCTGAGAAGCTGAGGATCGTCGAGGAGACGC
>NZ_LMLN01000031.1:9396-9527 GCF_001421915.1 Sphingomonas sp. Leaf62
GCAGCGGCCAACATACGGCTACCGCCGCATCGCGGCAGTCCTCAATCGACAGCAGCGCGCCGAAGGGTTGGCGCCGGTCAACCACAAGCGCGTCTATCGCATCATGGCGGCGGACCGCCTGCTGCTGGCGC
>NZ_LMLN01000031.1:9673-18278 GCF_001421915.1 Sphingomonas sp. Leaf62
CGATTACGTCCGTGTCTCCCCGCTCCCCGATGCACTCACAGCGTTGACATCGCTGGCCGGATGGATCGAGGACTACAACGACAACCACCCGCACTCAGGGCTCAAAATGCGTTCGCCGCGCGAACATCGCGCACTGGTTTCTGCAACCGCCTAATTCCGTCCGGTAAAACGGGGGCCAGATCAGCAACCAACTCGTCCGACAGGTTCACACCTTCGGGTATGTGGCGACGCAGGATCAGGCGAGCCCGCTCCAGTGCTTTCGATAATGACCGAACCCTAAGTTCGCCGTCGGCGATATCTACCATCACCGTATCACCGGCACTGATCCCGAGTTCACGGCGCATGGACGCGGGAATGACAAGCTTGCCTCCCTCAACAATCCGAACCCGCTGCGCTTCCATAAGCATTGATCTTAAGATCGGTACTAAACAGCACCGCAGTACCAAATCAGCAAACAGGTGTCATCCTCCTTGTCCGGGTCGAGCCTAATAGCCAAAATGCATTGGTGCGCTTGGCTAGGCCAACATAGATCGATAGTCCGTCTTTGTAGCCACTGTCTGTCTGGTAGGCTAACTAAGGTATACCCAGTTGAGCCAAGGAACTATGAGCACACAGCAAAGCAGCATGATCCGAGCAGCGCGGGTGTATCTGCGGGTCAGTACCGACGAACAGGATCTGGCCCGGCAGGAGGCGATCGTTGCCGGCGCGCGGGTTGCCGGCTTCTATGTCGCAGCAGTGTACAGAGAGAAGGCGTCAGGTGCGCGGCCCGATCGTCCCGAGCTTTTGCGCATGGTTGATGACCTGCAACCCGGCGAAGTCGTGATCGCGGAGAAGATCGATCGGATCAGCCGCTTGCCTTTGCCCGAAGCCGAACTGCTAGTTGCGACGATCCGGGGGAAGGGTGCACGGTTAGCTGTTCCGGGGATTGTTGACCTGTCCGACCTGGTCGCCGACAGTTCGGGGGTATCGCGTATTGTGCTGGAGGCAGTGCAAGACATGCTGCTTCGCGTTGCACTCCAAACCGCGCGGGACGATTACGAAACGCGGCGTGAACGCCAGCGTGAAGGGATCGAGATCGCTAAGCGGGCAGGACGCTATACCGGGCGCAAGCCGGATTTAGCGCACCACCGCCGCATCGTGGAACTGCGCGAAGCCGGCATGAGTATTGCCCGCACGGCGGAACTGGCCGGTTGCAGTATCGCGCAGGTTAAACGCGTCACAGCCCTACATCGTGCAAAAATCGCGTTGCCGGGACTTGTATTGTGCTAGCGTTGGCAGAAATGTTAAGTTCTGTCTAAACTTCTCAAACCAATAGTAGAAATGGAAGATGGTTGATGACGGCCGCTAAAGCCGTCAGATGTGGTACCATTAAGTGGTAAGATCAGTAGACAGCCAAGCTGCGATAAAACTCGGCACGCGTGACAATTATTCCATCAGAGAACACCTTCGTGCAGATGTTAATGCGATCACTTGCGTAATAAGGTTGCGAGAGATTAATATTATAGCATTCCTTGTCCGCCACTAAACCAGTCACAGATTCCCCTATACTGTCATTCATTTGTTCGACGCTTGTAATTTTATCAACCGCCACGTCTTTGGCAAGCGCAATTAGATCATCTAAAGTTCCACAAGGCTGGCTAAAATGCGGGTGAATCGTACAGGTAACGTGGATCGGACCGTCACTGATCATACTTTCATGAACAAGCGACACCGCGACAAACGCGCGTGCCCCGTCACGCCGGTTGAGAGTAGGGATAAACTTTTTCGTCGTGGGTAATTGGCGGCAACAGGTATTAAAGTTATCATATTGCGTAGAAATGGCCGCTACGTCCGTAGGATCATCGTCCGACTTCGAACGGGTAATGTTGCCGAGCCAGCCAACCGTCTCACGCTGTTTCACATCTGTCACGGCACCAGCCTTGTCAAAACTAACATCGATCGCAGTCGCGAGACAAAGCCCGAGCCAGCCCGCTTCACCGCTCACTGATGCGCGGGTGTAGAAGGTCAACATCGTGAGAGGGGGCGGACCATTTGGGTGTGGCACTGGACGAGGGCAAAGGCCGACGCAGGTTGCCAACGCGGCCTTTCTACATCAATCACCACTGCTCCGGCAGCGCCTAGAACACGCTGCGCCAGTTCGGCCAGCGGCAATACTTGTGCCTCTTGAGGAGTAAGAGCGGATACCGTGCCGAAAAACAGAGCAGCGATCATTCTATAACCTGTTGCTTGCGTCGCGGGCGGAGGTGCCAACTCTCCGGGTCAAGCATCTCCGTACCTTGCGCATTGTGAATGTTCCTACTCCCAAAGATTATAATTATTCTACGTACCTAAAGCTAAACAATCACGTCCAACCGAATGACCGGCAGCATTGCACCGGTGGGGGCGGCCGGCAACGATAGCATTAGCCCCTCGGTATTGTGCCGCATAGCAATTGGCCCAACCCCTAACAGCGTGGCCTTCTCGATACGCCCTACAGCACTAGTGTTAAGCGACTTAATAAGTACGGGTGAATTGGGCCAAGCAAGCAGGATTGCGTTAATCACGCTTGCCTTTGTCGTGAAGCGGACATCCTGCGCACCTAGCTTTGCCACCTGTCCTTCATTGTGCATCCCTCCCGACAAGTCAGTGGGTCCCTCACCATAAACTCGCCATGGCCGCGTACCATAAATCGCATCACCATTAACGCGCATCCACCCGCCAATCGCATCGACGATGCGTTCTTCCTCGGCATCTATCGTACCATCTCCGCGTATCGGCACCGACAGCAACAGGTTGCCGTTCTTGGATACTACGTCAGCGAGGCGTTGTAGTACCTGCACTGCAGGTACGTAGGATTTCTGGACGAACCGATCACGGTTGTAGTGCCAGTCGCCGATGCAGGTGCAGGTCTGCCAGGGCTCGTCGCGCAGTCGATCGGAGAAGCCACGCTCGATATCCTCAACCATTGCCTTTCGTTGGAACGCGGACAGCACCTTACCGGTGAGGACAACGTCGGCACGGCCGGACCGTTCGACTGCATGGTTGTAGTAATGAGCCAGCGCTTCCAGGCCGGTCGGCCCGAACGGCAGACCGTAATCGTCCAGATAGACAAGGTCCGGATCGTACCGCTCAACCAGAGCTTTTTGCCGACGCAGCCATCCATCAACGAAAGCGAGATTGGCGGCCGGAGCAAATTCCATCCAACGTCCGCTGGTCGCTGCTAGCCATGCCTCCATCTGCTCGACGGTCGTGAAGCCGTCGGGCGGCGCCATTACTGGTTTAGTGTACAGGTCCTGCGGATCGAGCCCGTCCCACCATTTTCCATACCCGTCAGCCTTGGTTAGACGTGCTGCGTCGTAGCGCTGTCCTGCACGTGGGCCGGTAGGATCGTACCCGTAAGCGGTCTGCCACCAATGCCAGGCATGGCTGGCATGGTTGCTGACGCCGAACCGTAGACCTTCGGCACGCGCAGCCTTCTTCCATTCGCCAACAATGTCCTGACGTGGTCCGACGCGTGTACTGTTCCAGGGATGCGGACTGTCGAACAGGTCAAGGTTGTCATGATGACAAGCCATGCCCACGAAATAGCGTGCGCCCGCCGTCTTGTAGCGACGTACCAACGCAGCAGGGTCCCAGCGTTCAGCCTTCCACGTTCCTATTATGTCGAGAAATCCGGTATCGGCCGGGTGGCCGTACTGAGCACGGTGACGGTCGTAGAAGGAGTTGCCCTGCTGATACATCTGGCGTCCATACCAGTCGCCTGCCTCGGGCTGGCACTGCGGACCCCAATGACCCCAAATGCCGAATTTCGCATCGCGAAACCATTCGGGTGCGACATAGGCGTCGGCGAGGGACGACCAGGTCGACTGGATCGTGCCGTTGTGCTGAGCTCCAGCAGTGGCGCTCCCGGTTAATGCCAAGGAACCGGCAAGGAAATCGCGTCGCTTCATCGAGACGTGTCCTTTCTGGATGGATGGTCAAGAAATGCGGCATGGCTCGGCATTGCGGAGACGCCCCTTCCAATCAGATCCTTCATACGCGAGAGCGTTTCCGCGCGTCGGATGTCGTCCTGCGCCGCGGCTATCGGATCAGGCCGACGTGGCCATAAGCCCTGACCCAACAGCACCGCGGCCCAGCTCGGTTCGCGGAAGAGCTCGTGCGGATCGAGCATCAGACGGCCGTGCGCAGCAAACAGCTCGATACGAGCTTTGAGGGTGTCGGGTACGTCCATCGTGCGGACGTGGTTCCATAGTAGGGAATCGTCACGCCGGGTGAGATGATAATGGAGTATGATGAAGTCGCGGACGGCTTCGAACTCTCGTGTCATCAACCGGTTGTATTCAGTGGTCGTCGCGGCATCAAAGCCGTTGTCGGGGAACAGCGACATAAGCGTCACGATCCCCCGTTGCACTAAATGAATGCTGGTCGATTCGAGCGGTTCTACGAAGCCTGCCGCCAGACCAAGCGCTACGACGTTGCCATTCCAGAACGCCGCCCGTCGACCCGTGGTGAACCGCAACTGACGCGGCTCGGCAAGCGCTTCGCCATCCAACCCGGCCAGCAGTTCGGCAGTGGCTTCATCATCGGAAATGTACCTACTGCAGTAAACATGTCCGTTGCCGACGCGGTGCTGCAGCGGGATGCGCCAGCGCCAACCGGCGCGTCCGGCCGTGGATCGAGTGAATGGATCAGGCGCGGACACCGGTACGCTCGGTACAGCCACGGCTCGGTCCATTGGCAGCCAATGCGACCAGTCGGCATAACCGGTTTGCAGCGCCTCTTCGATCAGAAGTCCGCGGAACCCGGAACAGTCAATAAAGAGGTCGCCTGCAACCGACCGACCATCAGCCAACCGGACCGCGCTTACATGTCCACGTTCGTCGCGGACTGCATCAACGATCCGCCCCTCGATCCTTGTCGCACCGTTCGCAATCGCGTGATCGCTTAGGAATTTTGCATAGCGTACTGCATCGAAGTGTAAGGCATAGGCCATGCGTGAGTGGACATGCTTCGGATCATCCGATGTGCGAACGAAGCGACGGGCATAGGCTGCCTGCGTCACTAGCGAATAGTCGCCAAGCGAACCCGGACGGTTGCAGAGCCAGTGCAAAGTAAAAGGGATGCCGTCCAAATCGGCACCATAATGACCAAATGGATGGAAATATGTGTCGCCAATGGCACCCCAATCGCGGAACTCAATACCGAGCTTGTAGGTGCCCCCCGTCGCTCGAATTAGAGCATCTTCCTCGATACCCAGTAAACGATTGAACTGCATAATTGGTGGAATCGTGGCTTCGCCAACGCCCACTGTGCCGATCTCCGCAGATTCGACCAGCGTCACCGTACATTGATCGGGCGCGAACTGCTGGGCGAGCACAGCGGCTGCCATCCATCCAGCGGTGCCGCCTCCAATGACTACGACCTGTCTGATTGGGTTCACCATCGATCCTCCCCCGCTAACCTTATTTGGTATCCGAAAATAATAATTATCACATAATATTAGTCAGATGCTTGTGTGTTGCATATCTGAAAGTTAAACTCACCAACGATAAAAGCCGCATGACGTTCGAGCAGGCATCGGACAGCGGGAAAAGGGGAGGTTTTATGCGTAGGTCATTTTTCGCTGCTACTCGGGTGCTGCACGGCGGTGCGTCGTGTTTGTCCATTGCGCTGCTGTCCGTAGGCGGGCCTACAGCGTTCGCTCAATCTCAAACGGATTCACCCCCCGCCGTTGGAACGGGCGGAGAGTCGGACTCAACTGTAGACACTTCCGCCCAAACGCAGACCGAAACTGACAGCGGTGACATTGTCGTCACTGGCCTTCGTCAATCGCTACAAAGTGCCCAATCGATCAAGCGCAACGCCGATCAGTTCGTTGACTCGATCACAGCCCAAGATATTGGCCGCTTGCCCGACGTTACCGTTGCTGAAGCGCTGCAGCGCGTTTCGGGGGTGCAGATTACGCGTAACCGTGGCGAAGGTAATGGCGTCGCAGTGCGCGGCCTGACTCAAGTTCGCACCGAGTTGAACGGACGGGACATCTTCTCCGCCAGCGGTGGGCGTGGCCTTTCTTGGGAAGAAGTGGGATCCGACCTCCTTGCAGGCGTCGACGTGTACAAGAACCCGTCGGCCGAATTGGTGGAGGGTGGCTTGTCAGGCACCGTCAACCTGCGCACACGTCTACCGTTCGATCAAGCCGGACAGCTGCTTTCTGCTAGTGTCGCATCAACTTACTACGACCTTGCAGGGAAGAGCGGGCAGCAGGTCTCCGGTATCTATAGCAACCGCTGGCAAACGGGTATCGGCGAGATCGGCTTCCTCGCCAACGTCGGCTACCAGACGACATCGTTCCGCGAGGACGTCGTGGTCGTCGAGCCGTTCTACCAGCATGGTCCGGCCGCGCCCGGTGTGCAGGGACCGGTCCCCGGTTTTGCGGATCGGACCGTGCTCTTGCCGCATGGTGGCGGTTTCCGTACCGCCTATGGCGATCGCGAGCGGTTGAGCGGGACCGCCGCGCTGCAATGGCGCCCGACCGACGGCCTTGAACTCTATGCCCAGTATTTCCGGGCGGACTACAAATTCAACGAAGCCGGCAACTCGTTCTTCTCCTATGGCTCAGACGTGCCGCCGTCGCCGGATCGTCCTTTCACCGTCGATGACAACGGTGTCGTCCGGACCGGCTATCTAGACAATGCCGGGACCGATTCGGTCAATTTCGGCACGATCCGCGATACCAGCACGACCGACATTTCGGGTGGTGTCCGCTGGAGCGTGACCGATCGTGTGAAGCTGTCGGTCGACTATCAGCATATCGATTCGACCGTCGAACAGACGACGCTGAACCTGACCGCCAGCGCGCTGAACCCTCGGACCAGCGTCGCCGGCCTGGGTCAGGATTACGACCTGTTCTTCGACCTGACCGGCAAGGTGCCGGTGTTCCAGTCGACGACGCCCAACTACTTCAGCAACCCGGCTAATTACGGCATGACCGCGATCCTGCCTTATGGTGAGCAGAACGATGCGACTGCCGATGCCATCCGCGCCGACCTGACATGGGATTTCGGCGAAGGCCTGATCCGCGAGGTGCGCGCCGGCGTGCGCTATACAGACAAGAGCGCGATCAACCGCAACACCACCTACGACACGTGGACGGCGATCGGCTCCACCTGTGCGAACTGGTCGTCGGACGCGGGCTGCTCGCTGTTGTCGGAATTCCCGCAGTACGCCCAACAGAACCTATACCAGCAGGACCTGTTGCGCGGAAAGGCCCGCAATTCGGTGTTCGGCCCGGTCTGGCAGTTCCGCGACAGCCTCGTCACCGATCCGCAGGCAGCGTTCGACGCGGTGCGCGCGATCAGCGGACAGGACATCAGCTTCCGCCCGTATGATGCGCCCAACGCGTTCCTGGGCACGATCGGTGAAAAGACCTATGCTGCCTATCTGCGCGTCGGCTTCGGCGGCGACATCGGCACCGTCCGCTTCGACGGCAATGTCGGCCTGCGCGCCGTGCGGACCGAGACGGAAGCGCTCGGCCGCCGCGTACTCGTCTATCGCACCCCCGGGGTCGCGCCGATCACTAACCCGGACGGTACCGTCACCACGGCGCCCAACATCACACTGGACGAGGCGTTCGGTGGCGGGCGCGATTACGACCGGTATCTGCCGAGCGTGAACCTGAAAGTGAACCTGACTGACGAGTTGATCCTGCGCGGTGCCTTCTCGCAGAATTTCTCGCGGCCGAGCTTCGCGCAGCTGAACCCGCAGTTCAACCTGAGCGTCAGCTATACCGACGCGAACAGCTTGGTGCCGACGCTCGCCAATCCGGCGCTGCCGTACAACGCGACGACCAACCCCTATGTAGGCACGGGCACGGCGCTGGGCGATCCCAACCTGCGACCCGAAGAAGCCACCAGCTACGACCTCGCGCTCGAATGGTATTTCGATCCCGTAGGCTTCGTCTATGCGACCGGATTCTACAAAAACTTGAAGAACCTTTTGGTAGACCGCGCCGCCGCCCCGGTGTTTCAGGACCTGACCGGTCTCGGCACGGTGCGCTTCAACGTCCGGCGCTGGGTCAACGAATCCGAGGGCTATGTCCGCGGGTTCGAGGTTGGCGGGCAGAAGTTCTTCGACTTCCTCCCTGCGCCGTTCGACGGGCTGGGCGTGCAGGCGAACTATACCTTCGCCGACAGCGATGCCGGACAGGCGGCGGCCGGCGACATCAACAGCACGACGCAGATCAGTGTCGGACTAGTGAACCTGTCGAAGCACAGCTACAACCTAGTCGCGCTCTACGACAAGTTCGGGCTGAACATGCGGGTCGCCTATAACTGGCGCAGCAGCTTCCTGCAGGGCACTGCGAATACGGGCACGCAGAACCTGCCGATCTTCGGCAACGCTTACGGCACGCTCGACGCCTCGGTAACGTACGACGTGACGCCGCGGTTCGCGATCACGCTGGATGGGCAGAACATCCTTGATACCGCGTTCAAGTCTTATCAGATCTTCGACGACCGACCCCGCGACTACGGCATCAATGACCGCCGTTTCTCGGTTCGGGCACGCGTCAAATTCTGATCCAAACTATCATACCTCTCCCCCTTGCGCCGGGTGACCTAGTTACCCG
>NZ_LMLN01000031.1:18291-18496 GCF_001421915.1 Sphingomonas sp. Leaf62
AAGAATAGGCAGGTGTTCGATGCAGAAGGTACGGATGCCGTTGACGGCGGTTGCTCTTGCGATCGTTGCGACGATGCCGGCGAACGGACAGGTGCGCCAACCGACGCTGCCTCACATATCGACACAAAACGGTCGCCACTCTTTGCTGGTCGACGGTGCGCCGTTCCTGATGCTGGGCGTGCAGGCGAATAATTCGAGCAACTAT
>NZ_LMLN01000031.1:18510-21886 GCF_001421915.1 Sphingomonas sp. Leaf62
ACAGATCGAACCGGTCGAGGGGCAGTTCGATTTCAGCTATCTCGACGCGTTGCTGCCGCAGGCGCGCGAACATGGCGTCAAACTGGTGCTGCTGTGGTTCGGCACGTGGAAGAACACCTCGCCCGGCTACGTCCCGGCATGGGTGAAGCGTGACAATGCGCGGTTTCCCCGAATGCGGACGAAGGAGGGCAAGACGCATTACGCCCTGTCGCCGCATGGCGAAGCTACGCTTGAAGCGGATAAGAAAGCGTTCGTCGCGCTGATGCACTATCTAAAAGAAAAGGACGCCGACAACACGGTCATCATGGTCCAACCCGAGAACGAAGTCGGCGTGTATCAGCAGGGACGCGATCATTCGGCGAAAGCCAACCGGTTGTTTGCAAGTGCGGTTCCAACGAAGCTCGGCAAGCGCGGCACATGGACCCAAGCCTTTGGCGACGGAGCAGAAGCTGCGTTCAACGCGTGGCACACCGCGCGCTACATCGATGACATCGCGGCTGCCGGCAAAGCGATCAAACCTTTGCCGATGTACGTCAACGCCGCGGTCGGAGATCCCTTCGCGGCACTCGGCAAGTCGGGCGGTGCAAGTGGCGGTCCTGATTGGCAGGTGATCGACGTGTGGAAGGCGGCCGCGCCGCATATCGATCTTGTCGCTCCCGACCTATACACTCGCGACGCGAAGAACTATGTGAAGTTCCTCGACCATTACACTCGTCCGGACAACGCGTTGATGGTTCCGGAGACCGGAAACGCTGCGGATTTCGCGCGCTTCCTTTGGCCGACGCTCGGGCGGGGCGGCATTGGCTGGGCACCGTTCGGCATGGACGAGACCGGATATTCGAACCACCCGCTTGGTGCAGTGACGTTGGACAACGCCACGCTCGACTCCTTTGCGAGGCCCTATGCGTTTCTGAAACCAATGATGCGGGGTTGGGCACGCCTAGCTGCACTGCATGCCGGATGGGGCACAGCCAAAGGTGCCCCGGACACCGAACAATCGCGGGTTATGGGTAAGTGGAAGATCACCGCGAAATACGGCGAATGGCAGTTCGGCAGCATGGACTCGCCATGGCTGAAGGCTGCGCCACCACCCAATGCCGATCAGCCGGTTGGTGGGATGGCCGTACTGCAGGTCGCAGCCGATCAGTTCATCATCGTAGGCACCGACATCCGGGTGAACGTCGGTCAGGCACAGCAGTCTGACGAAGACGCTGGCACGACGATGAAGGTCGAGGAAGGGACGCTGGCCGATGACGGCAGCTTCGTCGCCCGCCGGGTGATGAACGGCGACCAGACCGATTATGGATTGAACTTTACGGCGCAGCCGATGCTGCTGCGCGTGACGATGGGGACGTATCGCTGATGAAGACGCTTCGCTGGACGCTGTTGTCGCTTGCCCTGTCGGTATCGCTGCCGGCGCTGGCCGCCGAGGTGGCCAAGGTGCCGGGCGGGGTGGTCGTGACCCCCGATGCCGGTCCGGCCAAGCGGGTGCGGGTGCTGGTCTATGGTCCCGACCGCTTCCGGGTGACGGCGGTGCCCGATGCCAGCCTCGACACGCCCGACAGCCTGATGGTCACCGCCAAACCCGCCGGCGACTTCACGGTGCGCGAGACGCGGGGCATGGTCGTGGTCAAGGCCGCCGGCGGATCGGCCGAGATCGACACCGATGACGGGCAGGTCCGGTTCCGTGATGCCGCGGGCAAGCTGACGCTGGAGGAAGCGCCGCGCGCCGCGTTCGTGCCGCGCAGTGCCGGGGGCGAGCAGTTCGTGTCGATCCGCCAGCAGTTCAACCGCGGCACCGACGAAGGTTTCTACGGTCTGGGCCAGCACCAGAACCGGCAGATGAATTACAATGGCGAGGACGTCGAACTCGCCCAGCACAATATGGATATCGGCATCCCGTTCGTCGTATCGACGAAGAATTACGGGGTGTTGTGGGACAATAACGGCATCACCCGCTTCGGCAATCCGCAGCCCTACCGGCTGGTCGGCGACGGCATGAAGGTCATGTCCGGCGGGCAGGCCGGGTGGCGGGCGCAATATTATCTGGGCGACCGGCTGGCCGTCACGCGCCGCGAGCCGACGATCAACTATCAGTTCATCAAGGATCAGGCGAACTGGCCGGCGGAGGCGAAGGCACAGACCGTCGCGGCGACCACCGGACAGAATACCGCCGGCAATGCGGTGCAGACGCAGAAGGTGGTGTGGACCGGCACCGTCGTGCCGACCATGACCGGCGTCCAGAAATTCCGCCTTTATTCGTCGAGCTATGTGAAGGTATTCGTCGACGGCAAGGAAGTGCTCAACCGCTGGCGGCAGAACTGGAACCCGTGGTTCCACAATTTCGATTTGCCGATGACCGCCGGAAAAGCCGCAGAGGTGCGGATCGAGTGGGAGCCGAATGCCGGCTACATCGCGCTGTTCCAGAACGATCCGTTGCCGCAGGCCGACCGCCATTCGCTATGGTGGTCGTCGGACGTCGCCCATGCGCTCGATTATTATTATGTTGCGGGCAAGAACATGGACGGTGTCATCGCCGGATACCGTGCGCTGACCGGCAAGGCGGCGCTGATGCCGCGCTGGGCCTATGGTTTCTGGCAGAGCCGCCAGCGGTACAACACCCAGGCGGAACTGCAAGGTGTCGTCGCCGAATACCGCAAGCGTCGTCTACCGCTCGACAACATCGTGCAGGACTGGTTCTACTGGCCCGAGGATCAGTGGGGCTGCCATTGCTTCGATCCCGCGCGCTTTCCCAAGCCGCAGCAGATGGTCGACGACGTCCATGCTCAGGACGCACGGATCATGATTTCGGTGTGGCCGAAATTCTATCCGAACACCGAGAACGCGCAGGAACTGAACGCCAAGGGCTATCTGTACCAAGGCAACCTGATCGCCAACGAGAAGGATTGGGTGGGTCGAGGCTATCGCAATACCGATTACGATCCCTATGCTCCCGAAGCGCGCGCGATCTATTTCCGGCAGATGAAGGACGCGTTGGTCGACAAGGGCTTCGACGCGTGGTGGATGGACGCGACCGAACCGGACATCCATTCGAACCTGTCGATCGAACAGCGCATCGACCGGATGGGACCGACCGCGCAAGGGCCGGGCGAAGAGTTCTTCAACAGCTATCCGCTGGTCCATGCCGAGGGGGTCGCCGACGGATTGCGCATCGCCAAGCCGGATGTGCGGCCGTTCATCCTGACCCGGTCGGGCTATGGCGGCATCCAGCGCGCCAGTGCCGCCTTGTGGTCGGGCGACCTCGCATCGCGCTGGGACGATCTGCGCGACCAGATTTCGGCGGGCGTGAACCTGTCGATGTCGGGCATTCCCAACTGGACCCATGATATCGGCGGCTTCGCGGTCGAGGATCGCT
>NZ_LMLN01000031.1:21919-22061 GCF_001421915.1 Sphingomonas sp. Leaf62
CCCGCTGTTCCGCAGCCATGGCGAGACGCCGTATCGCGAAATCTATGAACTGGGGGCCCGCGATCCGGCGCTGTACGACGCGCTCGCGACCTATGACCGGCTGCGCTACCGCCTGCTGCCCTATATCACGTCGCTGGCGGCG
>NZ_LMLN01000031.1:22107-25365 GCF_001421915.1 Sphingomonas sp. Leaf62
ATCGACGACGAATATATGTTCGGATCGGCGTTCCTCGTCGCGCCGGTCACGCAGTTCCGCGCGACCAGCCGCTCGGTGTATCTGCCGGCCGGGGCCGACTGGTACGACTTCGCCACCGGTGCCTATCTGCGCGGCGGACAGGCGATCACCGCCGCCGCGCCGCTCGCCACCATGCCGACTTATGTCCGCGCCGGGGCGATCGTGCCGACCGGGGCCGAGGTGCAGTCGACCGCCGAGCAGCCTGATGGCCCCTATGTGCTACACGTCTTCACCGGCAAAAGTGGCAGCCACACGCTGTTCGAGGATGACGGCCTGAGCGAAGGGTATCGCAACGGCCAGTCGTCGCAGATCCCGCTCATGTGGAACGAGGCGACGAAGACACTGACGATCGGTGCGCGCAAGGGCAGCTTCCCCGGCATGGTGGCAAAGCGGGCGATGTCGGTGCGCTTCCACACGCCGGGCAAGGCGGTCGCACCGGACTTCGCCGATAACGCCGCGACGGCGTTCGTGTATGACGGGCGCGAGGTGGGAGTGCGGCTGACGGGGCGGCCGAAAGTACATTGATCACTAACCAAACCCGGTAAGTCTCCTCATCGGACGTTCCGCAGTGATCGTTTGAAACCGTGGACGCGCAACGAAATGGAATAATGCTCAGCAAGCAGTTGTCCGTTTGTCCTGCGCGTCTGCGTGCGGCTTGCCTGACGTGCTTAGCTTCCAAGGGTGGTTCGAATGCAATCGAGAGCAACGATCAAACCAGGGTTGTTCTGCGCACTTGTTGGCATGGTCAGCCAAGCGATTGCCGCCGCGCCTCCCCCTTCGGACAATGGTTCTACGGCTCCTGCGGTCCGGGCCGAAGCTGTTCCCTACAAATGGGCCAACGTGAAGGTCGGGGCAGGTGGCTATGCACCTAACATCGTCTTTAGCTTGGCCGAGCGCGATCTGGCTTACCTGCGCACGGACATGGGAGGCGCCTATCGCTGGGACGCTACTTTGCACAGGTGGGTGCCGTTGCAGGATGACAATGCTACGTCGAGCTACATGGGGATCGAAAGCATCGCCCCGGACCCGGTAGATCCGCACATTGTCTACATGGCCGCCGGTATGAATGCCGGACAGCCCGCCGCCGTCATGCGATCCGGTGACCGTGGTGCAACCTGGCGGATCGTACCGGTTCCATTCGCCATGGGCGGGAACGAGCCGGGACGGGGCCTCGGCGAACGTCTCGCTGTCGATCCCAACGATCCGCACCGGCTGTTCTTCGGTTCGCGGCATGATGGGCTTTGGCGGAGCGACAATACCGGCATGACGTGGACGAAGGTAGCTGCGTTTCCACATTCAGGGCTTGGCAAACCCGCTCGCGGGACCAGTCATGGCGGCGTCTCCTTCGTCGCGATCGACGCGAACAGCGGACGGGCCGGCAAAGGATCGCAGCGATTATGGGCGGGGTTAGCCGATCCGAACGTGCCCGCGCTGTACCGGTCGGAGGACGGAGGAACGACGTGGGTACCAGTGGCAACCCCGAAGCTCTTGGCAGCGAAGGCGGCGATCGATGCACGGGGAATATTGTGGGTCGGTTATTCGAGCGGGATCGGACCGAGCGACGCGCGGACCGGTGCGGTGTGGCGGTACGAACCCAGTGGCGCGGGGCGGGATGTAACGCCGCCAGCATGGCTTGCATCGGGTTCTGAGGGCGGATTTCTCGGCGTAGCGGTCGCACGTTCCGTCGACGGAATTGCCGCAGTGACTACCATCGACAGATATCGGGCCGGGGACTCGCTCTGGATTACCCGTGACGACGGCCGCACGTGGGAGGATGTTGGCAGTCGTAGTCGTCGCGACGTGTCGGCTACCCCGTTTCTCGCGCACGAGGGACGGAAAGCGGATTTCGGCCATTGGATATCGGGGCTCGCCATTGATCCGTTCGACCACGCCCGCGTCGCTTACACCACAGGGGCAACCGTGTATGCCACCCAGGGCTTGAGGTCGAACGGCGTCGTAAACTGGGCACCATGGACGGATGGCATCGAGCAGACCGCGATCATTACGCTGATCTCTCCGACGCAAGGACCTCGTCTGGTGTCCGGGTTCGGTGACCTTGCAGGGTTTGTCCATGACGATCTTCGAAAGTCACCGCGCCCAAGCTTCGTCAATCCGTATCTGTCGAACACCAATACCCTGGATTACGCGGGACTGGCACCGAACGTCATCGTCCGTAGCGGCAGCCTCTACGCCGAGCGCCCACGCGATGCATCCCTGGCGCTGTCGAACGACGGCGGTCGGAACTGGCGACCGTTACAGGTGCCTGCCGTCGGTCAACCTCCGACACGCGACGATCTGATCGGGGAGGCTGCCGTGACCGTTTCCGCCGACGGCCGGACGATCGTCGCGGCCACCGTAATCCCCCAAGTCACGCGGGACGAAGGTCGCACGTGGCGACCGGTACGGGGCCTGCCGGGACGGGTTCCCGCCGTGGCGGATAAGGTCGATCCGAATACGTTCTATGCCGTCGATGTCACGAACGGTAGATTACTAGTGTCCCGGGATGCTGCGGCCAGCTTCGAGTCAGTTGCGGGGGCCGGACTGCCGACCGAACTGAAGCCGGCGGGGCGTCAGGGACGCGAAGCCCAAAGTGCCCTTCTGTCTACGCCCAGTCGCGCAGGCGAATTGTGGCTGCAAGCCGGCTCGGCACTCTTTCACAGCACGAATGGCGGAAAATCATTCGCCCGAGCAAGCGGCACTTTGACCGTTGAACTGTTCGGTCTTGGCAAAGGAGCGATCTTTGCGGTCGGTACACTTGGAACGAAGCGTGGCATCTGGCGATCGAATGGTAACGGGCGTTCGTGGATAAGGATCGATGACGACGCTCACCGCTGGGGCGGACGATATCGCGTCATTTCGGGTGATCCGCAGGTCCCGGGTCGTGTTTATGTAGGGACGGACGGGCGGGGTATCTTCTACGGCGATCCGGTGTAGCAGAAGTGCGTACTAGGGTCAGGACTCGTTGATCACAGCCAGAAGATGACCGTGGCAGCGAGGGCGACGGCGGAGAAGAAGGCCGTGGGGCAGCGATCGTAGCGGGTGGCGACGCGCCGCCAATCCTTGAGGCGGCCGAACATGATCTCGATGCGGCTGCGGCGCCGGTAGCGGGGGACTGTCAGGAATTTCGTGTGCGGACGGGCGGATGAACATTACGCTGCCATGGCCCTGATGAAGCGCTCGCCGAAGATGACGGCGAACTGGGCCTTGGCCATGGTCCAC
>NZ_LMLN01000031.1:25451-25947 GCF_001421915.1 Sphingomonas sp. Leaf62
AGGACCGGCCTCGAAGACCGTCAGTGCCTGCCCGGCCGCCTCGGCGCTGGGCGCGCGGTAGACTTCCTTCAGCGCCGTCGCCAGACCCTTGCGGTCCTTCCACGAGACGAAGTCCATTGAGTTTCGCAGCAGGTGGACGATGCACGTCTGGACGATCGCGTCGGGAAACACCGCGGTGATCGCCTCGGGAAATCCTTTCAGGCCGTCGACGACGGCGAGCAGGATATCCTCGGTGCCGCGGTTCCTGAGCTCGTTCATGACCCTGAGCCAGAATTTGGCGCCCAGCCTCACGGACGATGATCCCCCGGATCATCGTCCGGGCGTTCGGCTTCTGCTCGAGCCACAGGCCCGGCACCTCTTTGGTGCCATCGGCGCGAACGCCGAGCGCGATGTGGATGGCTTTGTTGCGGACCATGCCCTCGTCGCGGATCTTCACCCGCAAGGCGTCGAAGAAGACGAGCGGATAGACCGGGTCGAGCGGCCGTTGCTGCCAGAT
>NZ_LMLN01000031.1:26054-44394 GCF_001421915.1 Sphingomonas sp. Leaf62
GGTGATGATCCATTTCCGCGTTCAACGCGCGCTCGGTCAGCGCCTTCTTCAGGGCGTCGAGCAAGCCACCCTGCGCCAGGGCCGTGCCAGCGTCACCCCCGGCCAACAGCTGATCCAGAAGCTCATTCGGTATCGCAGGCTCTTTGCGTCGAGACATATCGGGGCTCCTCCTTTCCCGTTATGCCCGTCCGCACACGAAATTCCTGACAGTCCCGGTAGCGGCGCTTGTCATACCTGATCGGCTCGTTGCGTGATCGCCGACCCGGGATGCATGGCTGGATGCCCTTTGCTTGGAGAGCGTCCCTGAACCAGTCGGCGTCATAGCCACGATCGCCAAGTAGCCACTGCGCCTTGGGCATGTCGTCGAGCAGCGCTGCCGCTCCGGTGTAGTCGCTGACCTGGCCAGCGGTCATGAAGAAGCTCAAAGGTCGGCCGTTCGCGTCGGCGACGGCGTGAAGCTTGGTGTTCATGCCGCCCTTGGTGCGCCCGATCAGGCGGCCAAGATCCCCTTTTTTACCCGCAGGCTCGAGGCCGTGCGGTGCGCCTTCAGGTAAGTCGCGTCGATCATGACCGTCTTCGGCTCGGCACCTTTCGCCGCCAACCCCTCCATCATGCGCGTGAACACGCCTGCCTCACCCCAGCGCTTCCATGAACCGCCCCGGGTTTGTCGGAGGCTCCAACTCCTGAGAAGGTGGAGCCTGTATGAGCAAGACGACGAACAAGTTTGCGCCTGAGGTCCGCGAGCGCGCGGTGCGGATGGTGCTCGACCACGAGCGCGATCACCCGTCGCGGTGGGCAGCGGTGGTGTCGATCGCCGAGAAGATCGGCTGCGTGCCGCAGACGCTTCACGAGTGGCTGAAGAAGGCCGAGGTCGACAGCGGCAAGCGTGCCGGCGTGCCGACCGAGGTCGCCGACAAGATGAAGGCGTTGGAGCGCGAAGTCCGCGAGCTGCGGCAGGCCAACGAGATCCTGCGCAAGGCGTCCGCATATTTTGCCCAGGCGGAGCTCGACCGCCCGTTTCGGCGATGATCGCCTTTATCGACGATCATCGCGCAACCTATGGGGTCGAGCCGATCTGTCGCGTCCTGCCGATCGCCCCATCGACGTATTTCGAACGTGTCGCGCAGCGACAGAATTCGATGCGCCTGTCGGCGCGGGCACAGCGGGATCAGGCGCTTAAGCCTGAAGTCGCGCGCGTGTTCGCCGAGAACTTCGCGGTTTACGGTGTGCGCAAAGTTTGGCGGCAGATGATGCGGGAAGGCTTTCCGGTCGCCCGCTGCACCGTCGAGCGGCTGATGCGCGAGATGGGTCTGGCAGGCGTGATTCGGGGCAAGCCGGTTCGCACCACCATCAGCGACAAAGCTGCGCCGTGCCCGCTCGACCACGTCAACCGCCAGTTCCGGGCGCCGGCGCCGGACAGGCTATGGGTGTCGGACTTCACCTACGTCGCGACCTGGGCTGGGTTCATCTACGTCGCCTTCGTCATAGACACCTATGCCAGGCGGATCGTCGGCTGGCGGGCCAGCAGGACGGCGCATGCCAGCTTCGTCCTCGATGCGCTCGAGCAGGCGCTTCACGACCGCCGGCCGGTTCACCGTGGCGGACTGGTCCACCATAGCGACCGCGGGTCGCAAGGCGGATTCAACCGGTCGTCGCAACGCTTCGAAATGGAGGCGTGGGATGGACACCAAGAAGCGGCGTTCGAGCCGATGCACCCGAGCGCAATTACGGTCTCCCGGACGGCCGCCGGTCGCCAATCGGGAAGAGCGTGAACTGTTCTGGCGGTATGTAGCTGCCGGGGTGAGCAGCGAGGCGGCCGCGGTGAAGGCAGGAGCGTCACAACCGGTTGGCAGCCGCTGGTTTCGGGAGGCAGGCGGGATGCCACCTGCGGCTTTCAGGCCATCGGCCAAGCCGTTGTCGGGCAGATACCTGTCGCTGGCGGAACGCGAGGAGATCGCATTGCTGCTGGTCCAGGGGCATGGCGTGTGCGAAATCGCGCGTCGGCTCGGTCGCGCGGCTTCGACCATCTCGCGTGAGATTCGGCGCAATGCCGCAACCCGCAGTGGTAGCTTCGACTATCGTGCGACGACGGCGCAGTGGCATGCCGAGCGGGCAGCACGCCGTCCCAAGGTCGCCAGGCTTGCCGCCAACGAACCGCTGCGACGCTGGGTGGAGGATCGGTTGAGCGGTGCCGTTGCCAAACCCGGAGGGACACCTGTCGATGGTCCGCCGGTGGCATCCTGGAAAGGACGACGACATGGACCGCGCCAGAACCGGCGCTGGTCAACGGCATGGAGTCCGGAGCAGATTGCCGGGCGTCTGCCCATCGACTTTCCGGACGACGACAGCATGCGCATCAGCCACGAAGCCATCTACCAGGCGCTGTTCGTGCAAGGACGTGGCGCCCTGCGTCGTGAGCTCACCGCATGCCTACGCAGTGGACGGACATTACGCGCGCCGCGGGCGCGGGTCGGCCAGCGTGGCAAGAGTTTCGTATTGCCCGAGATCATGATCAGCGAGCGCCCGGCCGAAGCGGATGACCGGGCGGTGCCGGGGCACTGGGAAGGCGACCTCATCCTCGGGCTTGGCAGCTCGGCGATCGGCACGCTGGTCGAGCGTACGACGCGCTTCACGATGCTGCTGCATTTGCCGCGCATGGAAGGTCACGATGGCAAGCCGCGCATCAAGAACGGACCGGCGCTGGCCGGGCACGGTGCCGCCGCGGTGCGGGATGCCATCACGCGCACCATCACCACCTTGCCCGAGGAACTGCGCCGCTCGCTCACATGGGATCAGGGCGCAGAGATGGCACAGCACGCCCGTCTCAAGATCGATGCCGGCGTGCAGGTCTATTTCTGCGATCCGCAAAGCCCGTGGCAGCGCGGCACCAACGAGAACACCAACGGGCTCCTGCGCCAGTACTTCCCCAAGGGCACTGACCTCAGCGCACATGGCGCCGACACACTCGCCGCCGTTGCCGCGACCCTCAATGGCAGACCCCGAAAAACGCTGGGCTGGAAAACACCGGCAGAGGCGCTTGACCAATGCCTCGCCTCAATCAACAAACAGCCCGTTGCGACGACCGGTTGAATCCGCCCAATACGTGTCCATCAAGTACACCGAGCGCCTTGCCGAGGCCGGGATCGAACCCTCCGTCGGCAGCGTCGGCGACAGCTACGACAACGCTTTGGCCGAGACGATCAACGGCCTCTACAAGGCCGAGGTGATCCATCGGCGCGGGCCGTGGCGCAGCTTCGAAGCCGTCGAGTACGCTACCCTCGAATGGGTCGACTGGTTCAACCATCGCCGGCTGCTCGAACCCATCGGCAACATCCCGCCTGCCGAAGCCGAAGAGCTATATTATGCTGCCGCGGAGAACATCGATATGGCAGCGTGACTCACAACCCAGCGCCTCCGGCAAACCCGGCGCGGTTCAAACAAACTAAGCTGCACGACATTGAGATGAGTCTGCGGCGGATTGAGCATATCCTTGCGGTCGAGCGAGCGGCCCTGTCGTTCAACGATGTTGTGATCGCCGCGGGCAAGACCGAAGCTGCTAAGATCCTTCGCAGTTCGCTTGGTGAGAAGGCGGCCGATGCCGCTGATGCGCGCCAACGCGTTGACAAGCATCGAGATACAATGACCAGTCTCACTAGTTCCAAGCGGAGCGGAGAGATTCTGAAATTCTACCGCGCGCTTCTCGCTAGATATGCCTTCGACCTCGATGTCGCGCTCGAGCAGGACGGCGCGCAATCCATACATCGTATCCAGGCCGCGCGTGGCAGCGAGGGACCTCGTGGTCTGCTGGCATACTACTACTCGTTTCTGCGGACCCGCTATCAGTATGCGACCGCTACGGCCTTTCCCATTGTGATCGACGCCCCCAATCAGCAGGGTCAGGACGCGGTGCACCTGCCGCAGATGCTGAAGTTCATCTTCGAGCAGGCGCCGGCCGATGCGCAGGTCATTGTCGCCGTCGAGGAGGCGTCGCAGGGCCTGCCGGACGATGTAGACATCCGATCCTATGGCGTGCAGCGGAGGCAAGTGCTACGCGAAGCCGAGTTCGATGAGGTCAACGAAAGGTTCGCTGTTTACACTCGCCAGCTGCTGGTGTGATGGTGCGGCTAGCTAAAACTATGGCATATCTCGTTCTAAAGGGCGCTTAAAGTCACCGTTGTCTAATCGCCACGCCTTTTGCCATTCTGCGCTGTCGGTCTGGCAACCGATGAATATCTGATCCTGACGGAAGCTGCCGTTCGATCTATCGCTCTGGAACGACGGAAAAGTCCCAGGCTTCGCCGTTCCAGCGGCGATGCAGGGCAATCACGCACATCTGAATGAACGTCGGGACTTGGGGAGGCGAATAGGAGCCAGGAATGGCGGATATTGGGTCTACCAGTAGCTCGTGACTCGCGTGGCGGCACAAACTTTCCACCTTCAGTTTAGCAATTAAAGCACCGCCAAAAGGACGCGCGCCTAAGATGTCGACGTCGACATTTTTGGTTGACCCCTACCGACGGGTACCCGATTAGAAACGGGAAACGACAGAAAACGAAATCCGGAGAGGCAAAGGCCATGTTTCCAACTGACGGCGGCCGCTGGTTTGCGACCGGTTTGGCGATGGCGTTTGGGGTCGCACCGGCGCCTGCACAGCAACCCGTCCCGTCGATTCACTGGACGTTCGACCAGCTTGAGACGGGGGCGACATTCGAAACGCAGTTTCCCGAACCGGATTTCGTGCCCGGCGTCACCGGCAGGGCGTGGCGCAGCGACGGTTTCTCGAGCCGGGTGTCGGCACCGCTCACGCTGTCCGCCGAACGGGGGTTCACGTTCGACACATGGATGGTGCTGGAAAGCTATCCCTCGGGCGACGAGAAACCGGTGAGCGAACAGGTTACCGCGTCCATCGCGCAACAGGCGTCGAAGGGGCACGGTTTCGACCTGCATATCGATCCCTTCGGCCGCTGGGGCCTGAAGGTTGCGACGAGCCGCGGTACCGTCGAGGTCGTCGCGCCGGGGGTGTTTCCGCTGTACGCCTGGACCCGCGTCTCAGCATCCTATGATCCCCGGATCGGACGGGCCACGCTGTATCTCGATGGCAAGGAGATCGCGCGCACGGACAAGGGGCGATCGGCTCCGTTCCGCCCGGCGACGACTGATTTCCAGATTGCGCATAGCTGGCGACCGGCACCGCTGCTCGTCTTCAACATCAACGGCCTGAACGCCGCCTATGACGAGGTCCGCGTGTTCGGCGATGCTGTCGCGATCAATGCAGGCCGGGCGCGCCGGGGGTCGTTGCCGTCGGCGGCGGAGTCGCTACGGGTTCCCGCCTCGCGCTTCGCCAGCGACCTGCAACGGCCGTCCTATCACGCGATGCCGCAGGCGAACTGGACCAACGAACCGCACGGGCTCGTCCGGCGCGGCGATACGTGGCACATGTTCTATCAGCGGACGCCCAATGGCCCGTTCAAGACGATGATGACATGGGGGCATTTGAAGAGCGACGATCTCGTCCACTGGACCGATCTGCCGATCGCGCTTTATCCCGAACTTCAGACGCCGAGCTTCGGCTTCGACATGAAGGGTATCTGGTCCGGTGATGTCGTCAACGGTCCCGGCGGGCTCGGCATCGCCTTCTACACCAGCGTCAATTACAGTCCCAACCTCTTCAATCCCGGCATATCGATGGCGATCAGCGACGATCCCGATCTGATCCGCTGGAAGAAGGTCGGCCCGCTGCTCGACCGGACCGGGGTGGCCGATTTCCGCGATCCCTATGTCTGGTTCGAAGGGACGACGGCGCACATGATCGTCGGCGCGGCGCTTGGTGGATCAGGCGGGCTTGCCTATTATCGTTGCGACAATCTTGCCGACCGTGGCTGCTGGAAGCGGCAGCCGTCATTCGCCCCGTTCGCGAAAATGGACGTCGGATCGGACATCTGGGAAATGCCGGTGTTCGAAAAGATCGCGGCCGACCGGTACATCCTCGTTGCCAACCCGATCGGCGGCGCGGTCGGCAAATATGCGACGCCTGCTACGCGCGGTGTCTATTGGGTGGGAACATGGGACGGCAAGGCGTTCCGGCCGCTTGATCCGAAGCCCCGGATGCTCGACGTCCTGCCGGGCCACCTCAGCCCAACGATCGACAAGGACAAGGACGGCCGGATCACCGCGATCGGCATCGTCGACGAACGCCGGACGCCCGAGGCGCAGCTTCGCGCCGGATGGGCGCATACGTTCAGCCTGCCGCGCCTGTGGCGGTTGATGTCCGACGGCCGGACGCTCGGCCAGTCGCCGCTGCCCGGACTCGCGACGCTGCGCGACGCGGGGTCGATGCTAGACAGGGGTGTGGCTGTGGCAGGAGACGTGGGGGTTGGCGACCTCGGCAGCGCGGTCGAGATCGAGGCGACCTTCGACGAAGCGCCCCGATCCGGTCCCTTCGGCCTGACCATCGCCCAATCGGCCGATGGGCGCGAGGTGACGCGCATCGTGTACGACCCCGCCGCACGGGAACTCATTCTCGACAAGCGGCGATCGACGCTGGGCAAGGATCAGGAAGGGCCGCAGCTGCTGCGCGGCGGCTATGATGTGCAGGCGTTCGGGGAACCGCGCCGGTTTCATGTGTTCATCGACCATTCGGTCGTCGACGTGTTCATCAACGATGCGGCGGCCTTTTCCTTCCGCATCTATCCGACGCTGGCGGATGCGAGCCGGTTCGGAGTGACCGCACTGGTCCCGGCAAAGGCACAGGTAAAGGCATGGCGGATGAACTCCGCCCCGATCCGGTAAGCCAGTCCCGGCGGAATCAGGCGGACTGGCGTCGGACCAGCGGGCAGGGCAGCCGTTCGACCAGCGGCTGTTCGTCCTCGCCCGCCAGTAGCGCGAACAGCTTGTCGGCGGCGCGGATGCCGATATCGTAATAGGGCAGGGCGACCGTCGTCAGCGGCGGGACCACGCGTTCGGAGATCATCTTGAAATCGTCGAAGCCGACGACCGCCACCTGGTCAGGCACCGCCAGGCCGAGTTGCGCTGCGGCGAACAGGCATTGCATCGCGATCTCGTCGTTGCCAGCAAGGATGATGGTCGGGCGATCCGCCGCCGGTACCGACAGCAGTTCGTGCGCGACCGCGAAGGCTCGCGTTTCCTCGGCATCCAGCGGGCCGGAAATGCCGGGCCTGATCCAGTCGGGACGCGGTGCGATTCCGGCTTCCGCCAGAGCCCGGTCGAACCCCTGCCGGCGTAGTTCGGCGGCGAGGATGATCGGGTTGAGCGTCACGAAGGCGATCCGCTCGTGCCCCTGATCGATCGCGTGGCGCGCGGCGCGATATCCCCCTTCGACATCGTCGGGGACGACGGCGGCGACGTCGTCGCGGCCGGCGGCGAAACAGTTGACCAGCACCGTCGGGATGCGGTGCGCCTCCGGGTCGAACGCCGTCGCATGATGGTACATCGTGGCGTACAGGACACCGTCGATCCGGTGTTCCTGAAACGTCCGCCAGATCTTCGCCTCGCCGTCGTCCGATCCCGACGTATTGGCGATCAGCAGGCTCTGGCTGGCACGCGACACCCGGTCCTGCACCCCTCGAATGATTTCTACCGAATTCGGTGTCGTCGACACCACGTCGGTGATGAGGCCGATCACCCCCGACCGGTTCGTCCGCACCATGCGCGCGGCAAGGTTGGGGATGTAGTTCAGCGCATCGATCGCCTCCATCACGCGCGCGCGTGTCTTGCCGCTGATGTTGGGTTCGCCATTCACCACCCGCGACACCGTACGGTCGGACACGCCCGCTCGCGCTGCAACGTCCCTGATGGTCTGCAACCTGTTTCCCTTCGTCCTCGCCGACGTCACCGTAGCGCATGCGGCATGTCCCGCCATCCCATTGTCGACGTCGACATTTTGTAATTGACGACGTCGACAATTTTGTGCTGTACGATGTGTATCGTCGGGAACCGGCGAAAAGAGCCGCATGAAAAGCGGCATTCGGAGGGGAAATATGGCTAACCGGATCGCGCGTTCCTTGACTCTGCTTTCGGCGACGGCGTCGTCGCTGGCGTTCGCTGCCACGGCTTCGGCGCAATCGGCGGCCGTCCCGCCGCAGCCGGCCCCGGTCGCACAGGATGCCGAACCGCCCGCTGGCGATCAGGAAGCGTCACTGGGCGACATCGTCGTCACCGGCGTCAGCCGCAAGACGCGCGAGCTGGACGCCACCTTCACGATCAATACGTTGAACCAAGCCGATATCCAGCGCCTCGCGCCGATCAGCACCGCCGATCTGCTGAACAACATACCCGGCTTCTTCGCCGAGGGCAGCACGGCGGGCGAGCGTAGCAACAACATCACCGTGCGCGGCCTGCCGAGCAGCGGCTATCGCTATGCGCCGCAGCTGGTCGACGGGATGCCGGTGTTTCAGGATTCGGACGTGCCGTTCGCCAACAGCGACGTGTTCTTCTCGACCGACCTGATGACCGACCGGGTCGAGGCGATCAAGGGCGGGCCGGGCGGTACGCTGTATTCCAACGGTCTGGGCGGTGTGGTGAACTATATCACCAAGACCGGCGGCGACCGGTTCGCGGGTGGCTACAAGCTGGAACTGGCCGATTACGGCTTCATCCGCAACGACCTCTATCTGTCGGGACCGATCACCGAGAACCTGCATTTCGCGATCGGCGGCTTCTACCGCACGTCGCAGGGCCTGCGGGATACCGGCTACACCGCCGATCAGGGCGGTCAGATCCGCGGCAACCTGACCTATGACAGTCCCGACGGCACCACCCGCGCCGCCCTGTACGCCACGGTGCTGAACGACCGGTCGGCGGTCTATAACAACATCCCCGTCCAGGTGCCGGGGTTCAGCGCGCCCGGCACGGTCGACGATCCGATCCGGATCAAATCGGGATCGGTTCGCCCGATCGGCATCAATTTCCAGGACGGCACGCTGCTGTCGCGCAGCAACCGCTACATCACGCAAATCAACAACGACGGCAACGTCACCAGTGCCGATCTGGCGGATGGCATCCATCCGCAATTCACGACGCTGGCCGCGACCTTCTCGAAGGATTTCGGCGATGGCTGGCGGGTCAACGTGAAGGCGAACTATGTCAACGGGACCAGCGGGTTCAACGCGCTGTTCGCAGGGAATGACGCGTCCACTGCCGCCTCGTTCCTGAGCAACCGCTATATCGGTGACTTCCTGCAACCCGCCTTCGACGCGAATTTCCAGGTGGCGGAGGGGACACCGAACAACGCGTCGCCCTACAACCGCAACGTCCTTGCCGCCTATTTCAATCCGCTCGGCGCCGCCGCGTTCGATGCGCAGTATCGTCAGCCGCTGATCGCGTCGGGGTTCAGCAATTTCGAGGCGCTGCGCGCGCAATATGGCAATCAGCAGACCATCGCCGGACCGGGGGCGCGGCTCGGCGCGTTCAACGTGCGCGATGGACAGGCGATCGCCGCCGACAGCAACCTGAGCTTCCAGATCCCGTGGATCGTACGATCGAAACTGCGCAGCGCGACGCAGGATTTTCAGGTGCAGAAGGATTTCGAGCTGTTCGGCAGCCACAGCCTGACGGTTGGCGGCTATCACAGCACCAATTCGGACAGTTATGATTTTCAGGCGTCGCTGATCGTCACGACGCTGGCCGATCCGTCGGAACTGGTCGATATCTATTTGGTCAACGCCGCCGGTGCGAAGGTCGCGCCGCTGACGCTGAACGGCAGCTTCATTCCGGGTTTCTACGGCAATGCGGTCGATGGCGATGCCGAGAATTTCGCCGGCTATGTCCTCGATCATTGGGAAGCGTTCGACCGCAAGCTCAAAATCGACGCAGGTTTCCGGTGGGAGACCGAGCAGATGAACGTGCGCTTCCGCAACCGCAACTGCTGCACCAGCTTCTTTCCCGGCGGCGCGACGAGCGGGAACCGCGCCTATACCAACAACCAGACGCTGGGGCCGCCGCAATTCTTCAATGACCGGTTCAGCGCCAGCGGATGGACGATCGGCGCGAACTATGCTTTGCGCGACAACCTTGCGATCTATGCGCTAGGATCGCGTTCGTTCCGGTTGCCCAGCCTGAACGACGGCATCGCCTTCGCCCAGACCGCGCCGCTTGCCGACCCGGTCGAGCGCATCACCCAGATCGAGGGCGGGGCGCGGTTCCAGTCGCGGCTGTTCGACATGTCGATCGCTGGTTTCTACAACAAGTTCACGCCGCGCACGCTCATCAACGTCTATCAGGATATCGCCGCGCCGAGCTGCACCGCCGGGGGAGCGACCGCGACGCCCGCGACGATCACCCAGTGCCCGACGATCAACGAACCCTATTCCTATGGATCGACCAACTACGGCACCGAGATACAGGCGACGCTGCGTCCGGGCATTCCGGGGTTCGACGTCGACCTTAACCTCACGCTGCAAAATCCCAAGGTCGACGGGTCAGGTTTCACCATCGTCAACCAGGTCGGAAACGGCTATCAACTGACGCAGATCAGCCAAGACAACCGCCGCGTCGCACGACAGGCGGTGACGCGAATATTCGTGCGGCCGCGCTGGGACCTGAAGCCGCTGCTGAACGTGCCGGTAAAGCTGTATGGCAGCTACGAATATGAATCGTCCCGCTTCTCCACGTCGCAGGACGTGAACGTCACCATCTATCCGTCCTACTACATCGCCAATGCAGGGGCGTTGGTCGACATCAACGACCGGCTGTCGGTGCAGGTGCATGTCGCCAACCTGACCAACCAGCTGTCGTTCACTGAGGGTGATCCGCTGTTCTTCGACCTGAAGGCACCCGATGGCGTCAGCAACCGCGGCGTCGCCCGGCCGCTGTTCGGCCGGACCGCGCGCCTCATGCTGAACTATCGGTTCTGATGCGCGGCGCGACGATCGCCGGCGTGGAGGCCGGGGGCACCAAGATGCTCTGCGCGCTCGCGACGGCGGGCGGCGAGGTGCTGGAACAGACCCGCATCGCGACCGGCGAGCCGGACGGCACCTTCGCGGAGATCGCGCGGTTCTACGCGGCGGCAGTGGCACGGCATGGCCCGGTTGCAGCGGCCGGGGTCGCCAGTTTCGGTCCGCTCGATCTGGTCGAATCGTCCGCCACCTATGGCTGTCTGACAGGGACGCCCAAGCCGGGTTGGTCGGGCGTCGATATCCGTTCGGCGATCGCCGGGATCGTCGGGGCACCGACCGCGATCGACACCGACGTGAACTGCGCCGCGCTGGCGGAGATGCGGCACGGCGCGGCGCAGGGGCTCGATCGGGTCTGCTACGTCACCATCGGCACCGGGATCGGTATCGGCATCGTCGAGGGCGGACGGACCAATAGCGGTACGGGCCATCCCGAAGCCGGCCATATCCGTGTTCCGCGCGCGCCCGGCGACGACTTTGCCGGGACCTGTCCGGCACATGGGGATTGCCTGGAGGGGCTGGCGTGCGGGCCGGCGATGCAGGCGCGCTGGGGTCGTCCCGCCGAAGATCTGCCCGACGATCATGTCGGATGGCGGTTCGCCGCGCATTATTTCGCGGCGTTATGCACCAACCTGACCTATACCATTCGGCCGCAACGTATCGTCATCGGCGGTGGGGTGATGCAGCGCGCGTCGCTGCTGGCCGCCGTCCACGGCGTCTATCGGGACATGATGGCGGGGTATGCGCTCGATCCCTGCAGCGCTTCCGTCGAGACGTTCATCGTGCCGCCGCATCCCGGCGAAGTTTCTGCGGGGCTGACCGGCGCACTGGTGATGGCCAGCGGCCTAGCTGATCGGGCGGGGCGTCGTTGACGATGTGGCATCGCCTGCTCGGATCGACGATGATCGCTGCGATGCTGTCGTCCTGTTCGGCGACCGCGCCGCACGACGGCCGAACCGAACTGATCCTGTGGCGCAATCAGGTCGGCCTTCAGGAGGAGGCCGCGACCGCCTCGCTGGTCGCGCGCTTCAATGCCGCGCAGTCGAAATGGCATGTCGTGGCCCAGTCGCTGCCGCAGGGCGGCTACAGCCAGTCGATCGTCGCCGCCTCGCTTGCCGGACGGATGCCGTGCATCATGACGGTCGATAGCCCGACCGTCGCCAGCTATGCGTGGGCGGGGCATCTTCGCCCGCTCGACGCCTATGTTCCGGCCACCACGATCGCCGAGGTCGGTCCGGCAGCGGTCGGGCGGTACGGGGGCAGGGTCTATGCGCTGGGGCAGATCGATGCTGCACTGGCGATCTTTACTACCCGGCCGATCCTGCAAAGCGTCGGCGCGCGCGTGCCGACCCTCGACCGGCCATGGACCGGTGCCGAATTCCAGACGCTGCTCGAACGGTTGAAGGCAGGCGGGCGCTATCGTTACCCCCTCGATCTCGCCACGCGCGACGACAAGCCGAGCTGGTGGACCTATGCCTTCAGTCCGATGCTCCAGAGCTTCGGCAGCGACCTGATCGACCGGCGTACGATGACGAGCGCGCAGGGGACGCTCAACGGCGACGCCGCGCTCCGGTTCGGGCGCTGGTTTCAGGCGTTGTTCGCCAAGGGCCTGGTGAACCGCAAGGAACCCGACGAGAACGGCTTCGTGAAGGGTCGGTCGGCGCTGGTCTATACCGGCAACTGGTGGGCGGCCGATTACCGCACCTATGCCGGCGACGACCTGCTGATCCTGCCGCCGCCCGATTTCGGGCACGGCGTGAAGATCGGCGGGGGCAGCTGGCAGTGGGCGATCAGTCGCACCTGCGCCCATCCCGAAGGGGCCGGCGCGTTCATCCGGTTCCTGCTCCGCCCCGCCAATGTCGCGGCGATGTCCGATGCGAGCGGCGGGGTGCCCGTGACCGAGGCCGGTGCGGCTGCGACCACGGAGTTCGGGCCGGAGGGCGAGAGTCGCGTCTTCTACGACCTGACCCGGCGTTTCGCGGTCGAACGGCCGTCGACCCCGGCATTCCCGACCATCGCCAACGCCTTTACCGCCGCGATGCGCGACATCATGGACGGCGGCGACGTGCGCGATGCCCTTGACGACGCAGTGGATGATATCGACGACACGATCGCCGATAATCCCGGGTTCGCCAAGGTCCGGTCGTGAGCGCGGGTACGCGACAGTCGCGCGGGCGGATCAGCGCGCTGATCTTCGGTGGGCCGGCGATGGTCGGCCTGGGCATGTTCCTCGCGCTGCCGTTCCTGATGGCGCTGATCCTGACCTTCACCGATCAACGGCTCGTCTCGCCCGATCCCAGCCAGTTCGTCGGACTGCGCAATTACGAACGGCTCCTGTCGGTCACGGCGCTGGTCCAGGAACCGGTCGCGACCGGGGACGGCGGCAGCGTCGGTGCGTATACCCGCATTCGCGATATCACCCGCACCGATCCGGCCTATCGCGGCTATCGTCCGCTGACGTCCTTCGCGCTCGGCGAACGGCGTGTGACCGTCCTTGCCCGCGACCCGGCGTTCCTGCGCGCGCTCGGCAATACCTTCGTCTTCGCGCTGCTGGTCGTGCCGCTGCAATGCGCGATGGCGCTGGGGCTGGCGCTGCTGGTCAATGCCGGGCTGAAGGGGCAGACGCTGTTCCGCGCGGTCTATTTTTCGCCCGTCGTTATGTCGATGGTCATCGTTTCGGTCATCTGGTCTTTCCTGTTCGACAAGGATCTGGGCCTGTTCAACCAGGCGCTGTCGCTGGTGAGCTTCGGACTGATCCGGCCGATCGACTGGCTGGGCGATCCGCGCACGGCGATGCCTGCGGTCGTCATCATGTCGGCATGGCAGGGGGCGGGCTTCCAGATGCTGATCCTGCTGGCCGGGCTGCAGGGCATTTCGCAAGAGCTGTACGATGCCGCGCGGATCGACGGCGCGAATGCGTGGCAGCGGTTCCGGCACATCACCGTGCCCGGATTGCGCAACACCATCATCTTCGTCCTGATCGTGACCACGATCGCTGCCCTCGGCCTGTTTACCCAGGTCGACGTGATGACCGGCGGCGGCCCGCGCGGGTCGACCGCGACCGTGATGTTCGAAGCCGTCCGACGCGGCGTGCGCGAGCAGAACGTGTCGTACGGCGCGACGATCTCGCTGATCTACTTCGTGCTCATCACGATGTTCATCCTGATTCAGCAACTGCTGCTACGCCGCCGGGGAAGGGCCGCACGATGACGCCTTCGCAACGACAATCGATCCCGCTGCGGCTCGCGCTCTATGCGCTGATGGCCTGCACCGCGCTGGTGTTCCTGTTCCCGTTCCTGTTCATGATCGCGTCCTCGTTCAAGACGAACGACCAAATCTTCGCGGACCTCGAATCCTTCCGCGCGCTGCTGCCGGTCGGGCCGCTCACCGGACAGAATTACGCGCGTGCGTTCGAGCTGGGCAATATCGGCCATTACCTGTTCAATTCGCTGCTGGTGACCGGGATCACGGTGTCGCTCGGCCTGCTGGTCAACAGCCTTGCCGCCTTTGCGCTGGCGCGGATCGAATGGCGCGGGAAACAGGCGGTGCTGACCCTGCTGGTCATCCTGCTGGTCGTGCCGTTCGAGGTCATCAGCGTGCCGTTGATGCTGCTGGTCGCCTCCTTGCCCGGCCTCTCGATCGGTGCGGCCGGGGTCCAGATCACCAGTTCGTGGCTCGACACGCTGTATGTCCAGATCGTACCGTTCATCGCCAACGCCTTTTCGATCTACCTGTTCTACCAGTTCTTTCGCGATATCCCGAAGGATCTCGACGAAGCGGCCTATGTCGACGGCGCGACGCCGTTACAGGTGTACCGCCATGTCATCGTGCCCTCGTCGTTGCCCGTCTTTGCGACGGTGACGATCCTGCAGGGGCTGGCGATGTGGAACCAGTATCTCTGGCCGCTCATCACCGTGCCGGGGGAGGCCGCCCGCCCGCTGATGGTCGGCATGGAACAGTTTTTCGGCGCGCGGAAGACCGCATGGGGCGAGGTGATGGCCTATGCCACGCTCATCACCATGCCGGTCCTCGCCGCCTTCGTCATCTTTCAGCGATGGTTCGTCCGCAGCGTCGTCGGCAGCGGCGTCAAAGGCTGAGTAAGGATTGCAGATGCCCGCTTCCGTACAATTGCTCGAAATTCACAAAAGCTATGGCGACAACGAAGTCATCAAGGGCGTCAGCCTGACGATCGATCCGGGGGAGTTCGTCGTATTCGTCGGCCCGTCGGGGTGCGGCAAATCGACGATGCTGCGGATGATCGCCGGCCTCGAGGAAATCAGTTCGGGCGAACTGCGGTTCGACGACGTCGTCGTCAACGACTGGGACCCTGCGCGCCGCAACATCGGCATGGTGTTCCAGTCTTACGCGCTCTACCCGCACATGACGGTCGAACAGAATATCGGTTTCGGCCTGAAACTGGCGCGACGCCCCAGACGCGAACGCGCCGAACAGGTCGAGGAGGCGCTGCGCGTCCTGCAACTGACCGCGCTTCGCCATCACAAGCCGAGCGAATTGTCGGGTGGTCAGCGCCAGCGAGTGGCGATCGGTCGCGCGATCGTCCGCAAACCCAAGGTGTTCCTGTTCGATGAGCCTCTGTCGAACCTTGATGCGTCGCTGCGCGGACAGATGCGGATGGAGATCGGCAAGCTGCACCAGCGGCTGAAGAATACCGTCGTCTACGTCACTCACGATCAGGTCGAGGCGATGACGCTGGCCGATCGCATCGTCGTGTTCGAAGGAGGCCATATCCGCCAGATCGGTACCCCGCTCGATCTGTACGAACGGCCCGCCAACCGCTTCGTCGCGGCGTTCATCGGCACCCCGACCATGGGGTTCCTGCACGGTACGATCGTGGAGCAGGGCGAGCAGGGGCTGACGGTCGCGCTCGGCCCCGACGGCGCGCGGACCGTGGCGTTTCCCGCCCACCGGGGCACGCGGATCGGCGGTGCCGAGGTGACGATCGGCATCCGCCCGGAACATTGCCTGTGTCGCGCCGAGGATCAGGCGATCCAGACCGGCACGGTCGTAATGATGGAGCGACTGGGGGCGGATACCTTCGCCTTCGTCGAGGTGCCGGGTGCCGAGGCACCGATCGCGGTCCGGCTCACCCCTGCCGATCGCGGCATTGCGAACGGGCAGGCGGTCGGCCTCTCGTTCGATCCCGCCAACGTCCATCTCTTCGCCGGCGACGGGACGACGATCCCCGCCGCCGGCCGCTGACATTATTCTTGGAAACGGACATGATGACCCAGAATTCCATGGTCGATACCGCCGCGCCAGTCGGCACCGAACCCTTTCGACCGAAGCTGCATTTCACGCCCCGTCGCAACTGGATCAACGATCCGAACGGCCTCGTCTATTTCGAGGGTGAATATCATCTGTTCTATCAATATAATCCCGAAGGGCGGGAATGGGGGCATATGAGCTGGGGCCATGCCGTCAGCCCCGACCTTGCTCATTGGCAGGAATTGCCGGTCGCCATTCCCGAAACTGACCAGATGATCTTCTCTGGCAGCATCGTCGTTGATCATGCAAACACCTCGGGGCTCGGCGATGGCAAAGCTCCGGCGCTGCTCGCCTTTTACACTGCCTATGATGCAGCGCGCAGCATCCAGTCGCAGCATTTGGCGTACAGTCATGATCGCGGCCGGACGTTCAACCATTACGCCGGTAATCCGATCATCGACATGAATCACGCCGATTTCCGCGATCCCAAAGTCTTTTATCATGCGGACAGCGCGGCATGGATTATGGTGGTCGCGCTGGCGAAAGACCATGTCGTTCAGTTCTATCGCTCGACAAACCTGCTCGACTGGTCGCTGGCCGGCACATTCGGCCCCGCCGGCTCGACCGCCGGCCAATGGGAATGTCCCGACCTAATTCCCGTTCCGATCCGGGGGGAGAACGGGGCCACCGCATGGGTGCTGAAGATCGACGTCGATACCGGCTTTCTGGATGGCGGATCGGGCGCGCAATATTTCGTGGGTACCTTCGATGGCCGCACGTTCGCCGTCGATCCGGCACAAGGTAACGCCAACGGCGATCTGGTCGACTATGGCCCAGATTTCTATGCTGCTATCACGTGGGCGGAATTGCCCGACGATCGACCAGGCCCGATCTGGATCGGGTGGCAGTCGAACCATCAATCCGGTCGCTTCTATCCGACCGATCCGTGGTGCGGCGCAATGTCGCTGCCTCGGCGGCTGTTCTTGTATCCGGAGAACGGTCTCCTGCGGCTCGGTCAGATGCCGATCGTAGCGGAGCCGGCCGTACCGGTACCGGCTGCCATATCGGAGGCGGTGTCGCTCACCGGCCAGCCAATCCGGCTCGTGTCTGGAATGCGTGAGTTCCAATGCACGTTCGACCTGACCGGCCCGCGGGGACGCGCGACCATCGATATCAGGGACGCCGGCGGCAGTCTGGTTCGAATGATATTCGATCGGGATGCGCAGCACGTTGAGTTCGATCGGGCCCGGTCGTCGATGGTAAACACGCCCGAATTCGGCCGTCATACAATCGCCGACGTCGCTGGCGACACGCTAGCGGTGCAGATCCTGCTCGACGGGCCGCTGCTGGAGATATTCCTGAACCGCGGCGAACGCGTCTATACCGCGACCATTTTCCCGAATGGCGTTCCCGAACTGGCCGCCGAGGGGGTCTCGGAAGGTTGGTGGGTAGCGAGACAGCAGATCGAACCGCTCCGACCGACGATGTTCCTTTCGCGCTGACGGGAGCGCGAAGGTCGCAACAACGTGCGTCCGGGCTCCGTCAAACCAAATGCACCTTCCGGTAAGCAGGACAGGGTAGGGGGCTCCGATGCCCCGTCCGCGCAAGCCAGCCAGCCCGTTCCGCTACTTCAACTCATCGCCCGAGGTGATCCGGCTGGTAGTGCTGATGTACGTGCGTTTTCCGCTGTCGTTGCGAAATGTGGAGGACCTGCTGTTCGAACGCGGGATCGACATCTGCCATGAGACAGTGCGGCTGTGGTGGAACCGGTTCGGTCCGCTGTTCGCCGGTGACATCCGGCGGCAGCGGGTCAGCCGGATGCGGGGCTTCCGTCACTGGCGCTGGCATCTGGATGAGATGTACGTGAAGCTGAACNGAGGGTGAGGTGCTGGAGAGCTACGTCACCAAAACGCGGGACAAGGCAGCAGCACTCGCCTTCATGAAGAAGGCGCTCAGGCGTCATGGTTCACCAGAGGCGGTCACCACCGACGGGCTGCGCAGCTACGGTGCGGCGATGGACGAACTGGGCTGTCGCCAGAAGCAGGAGACCGGCCGCTGGGCCAACAACCGGGTGGAGAACAGCCGCCTTCCGTTCCGACGAAGGGAACGGGCGATGCTGCGTTTCCGCCAGATGAAGACGCTGCAAAAGTTCGCGTCGGTTCACGCCAATGTCCACAACCACTTCAGTCTCGAACGCCACCTGA
>NZ_LMLN01000031.1:44412-45607 GCF_001421915.1 Sphingomonas sp. Leaf62
GCTCAAAGGCCTGACTGCGTCATGTGGAGAGCGGTTCGCGTTAGACTGACAGCACCAGCAGCTCCTAGATGTGATCGCCGATCCTACCGACGAACGGGTGCCGGCCGATGCACGGTTCTGCCTGGAGATGCTGGCGGCGCAGCTGCGCATCGTGAAAGAGCAGATCCTTGAGAACGATCGCCGCATCCTGGCGAGCGCACGCGAGACTGAGCTTGGCCGCCGGCTGATGGAGATACCTGGCGTGGGCCCGCTGCTCGCCAGCGCCATCGTCGCCACCGTTCCTGACCCGGCGATCTTCCGCTCGGGCCGAAATCTAGCGGCTTGGATCGGGTTGGTGCCGCGGCAGAACTCGAGCGCCGGCAAGGAGCGGCTCGGCGGCATCACCAAGGCCGGGCACCAATATCTACGTCAGATGCTTATCGTCGGCGCGATGGCGGTGTTGCGCTACGCCGAACGCAACGGCGCCAAGCGGCCGTGGCTCGTACAGCTGCTCGCTCGGCGCAAGACCAAGATTGCCGCCGTAGCGCTCGCCAACAAGAACGCCCGCATGATCTGGGCGATGATGGCCAGCGGCGAACGATATCGCGAGCCGCAGACCGTGTAACAGGATACGGCGCGAGCGACCGCGCCTGACGAGGTTGGAAAGGGCGATCAGGAGCTAATGCAACAAGCCGGTTGAACCGCCGGATCGGGAAAACCCACAATGACCCAAGCGCATCAAGCGCGTGTAAGTGATCGGGACCCGAGACGCGCGAATGGCATTACGGCCAGCGGCGCAATGTGCCGCACCAACAGGTCGGACACATGGCCGCACCAACCAGCATTGCAACGCGACTGTTCAAGCTTGCCAACGGAGGGCCGTCCACACATGGGTCTTGATCCAAGGGGATGAGCAATCGGTCGCCTTGAAAAGCAGACGGTAGTCGAGAAACGAAAGGCGGGGCTAGCCGGCTGCTCTTTCACCGCTAATAAGGAAAGCATGTTGTTCACCGCTGCCCTCCTGATCGCGGCCGTTCCTGGCCAATCCGCTTCCAATTCGGGACCCGACGACCGGTGTGCGAAGGCCCTGCAGGTTGCGGCAAAGGAAAGCCGGGCTGCCTCCGATGCCCTCGCAGCAGATTCACGGTACACAGAGACCCACAACGGCAGCTTTTCACCAAGCATGATGAGCGATTTTATCAGCTGGTACGACAAA
>NZ_LMLN01000032.1:0-8339 GCF_001421915.1 Sphingomonas sp. Leaf62
ATCTCCATCCTCCGGTTCCAAAAACACCTTATCTCGGTGTCCACGGAACCGGCAGCAGCTCAAACGGCGTGACCTTGGACTTCAGTCGACCGGGCAAACCCACCGACAATGCCTTCGTAGAGTCGTTCAACGGTCGTCTTCGCGACGAGTGCCTGAACACACATTGGTTCCTGTCCACGCCCGACGCCGGAGCCAAGATCGAGGCTTGGCGGCAGGACTATAACGAGAGCCGTCCTCACACATCGCTTGGCTGGATGACGCCGGTCGAATATGCTGCTGCCGCGGCCGCCAAAGCGACCGAATGAACGCCGGAAACTCACATTCAGGTTGGATGAGAAACCGGGGGACCCTCAAATTCGAACCATGTCCTTCTCGTGACATTAGCCGAGTGAGTTTCGTTCACCATTTGGATGCGGGCCATTTACTCCTTAACGTCCAGCATCAGGGACGAAGCTGCCGTTGAACTTCGGCTGAATGAATGACCGGACGGGCAGGGCCGCTGCCGTCCATGCCCATCGAGCGCGGTCGGCCCGGTGCCGGGCTGCTCGCACATGTGCTGGTGTCTAAATACGCCGACCATCTGCCGCTGTACCGCCAGTCGGGCATCTACGCGCGCCAGGGTGTCGACTTTGCCCGCTCCACCTTGGCCGACTGGGTTGAGCGCTCGGCGACACTCCTCGACCCGCTGGTCGACGCGCTGTAGCGCCATGTCCATGGGCGGCGCGACCCCCCACGCCGACGATACGCCCGTACCAGTGCTCGCACCCGGCACCGGTCGCACCATGACGGGCCGGCTATGGACCTATGTGCGTGACGAACGCGGGGCTGGCGGCTACGTTCCGCCCGCCGTGCTGTTCCGCTACATGCCCGACCGCAAGGACGAACGCCCCGCCGGGCATCTTGCCCGGTTCCGGGGCGGTCTGTACGCCGATGGCTATGCCGGGTTCGACCGCCTCTATGGCGAACGCATCGCAGAGGTGGCCTGCTGAGCGCACGTCAGGCGCAAGTTCTTCGACGTCCATGCCGCAACCGGCTCCGCCGCCGCCCGCGAGGTACTGGACCATATCGCCGGCCTCTATGCCGTCGATCAGGGCGTGCGCGGCCGGCCACCCGACGGGCGACGGCACGCGCGCCAGACCAGGGCCGGACCGCTGCTCGATGCGTTCCGCCAGTGGCTCGACGCAACCGGACCGAAGCTGTCCCGGCGCTCCGACCTCGCGGTCGCCATCCGCGATGCGCTGACCCGCTGGACGGCGTTGACCCGCTATGCCGACGATGGTCGCTTCGAGATGCGTCCGTCCTGCTCTGCCTGCTCAACGATGAGTCCGGGGCGGATCCAGGTTGCCACCGTCCTTGCCGATCGGTGATCGGCGCAATTGATGTGGGCAAAGTCGTGTCGAAGCTGCGCGAGCGGGGAGTCCCGCTGGAAGAAGTCCGGGAAGGATCGGGTGGCCTGCACCTCGACGTGCGACCGCTGACCGTTTCGCAGGCAATGACGTTCGGCGACCGGGCATGTCTGGCGCTGGCGCTGGAACTGGGTGGCGAGACGTACACGACCGATGCGGCGCTGGCGCATACGGAGATCGGCACGACCGTCGTGAACGTCCGGGCATGATATCGTGCGATCGATCGGGAACGCCGACGGACGTCCTTATGGTTGCCACTGGGGACGGTAAGCCGGATCGAGCTTTCGATCGATAAAATAGGCGGCGCTGACGAACGCCAGATGGGTCAGCGCCTGCGGAAAGTTGCCGAGCGGCAGGCCGCGCTGGTCGACCTCCTCGGAGAACAGGCCCAGCGCGTTGGCATAGGCCATCCCCTTGGCAAGGATCGTCTGCGCCTCGTCCATCCGCTCTGCCCGCGCGAGACATTCGGCATACCAGAAGGTGCAGGTGGTGAACGCGCCTTCCCCACCTTCCAGCCCATCGGCGTTGCGATAGCGGTAGACGAGCCCGTCATCGCGCAGGTACGCGCCGATGGCGTCGAGGGTTTTGAGCCATACGGAATCGGATGATGATATGAAACGGACCAGCGGCATCATCAGCAACGCCGCGTCCAGTTCGCGGCCGCCGCGTTCCTGTACGAAATAGCCGTGTTCGGGGTGGCGAAAGTTCGTCCAGACATCGTCGACGATCGCGTCGCGGCATTCGGCCCAGGCGACCAGCGGCGCGGGCAGCGAGCGTTTCCTGGCCAGACGGATCGCACGATCAAGCGCGACCCAGCACATCAACCGCGAATGGAGGAAATGCCGCGGCTCGCCGCGCATTTCCCAGATACCGGCATCGGGTTCCTGCCAATGGGCGATGACATGGTCGATGATGCCGCGCACATGCTGCCAGCCTTTATGGCTGATCGCGGTGCCGTATTTGTTCGATAGATACACGCTGTCGAGCAGCTCGCCGAAGATGTCGAGCTGGCTTTGCGCGTGCGCGGCATTGCCGATCCGCACCGGGCGGCTGCCGGCATAGCCCGCCAGATGCGACAATTCGTGTTCGTCGGCGGCCTCCGATCCGTCGATCGCGTACATGATCCGGATCGGGTGGTCGCGGCCGGCATCCATGACCCGGTCGGCGGCCCAGCGGTTGAAATGCTCCGCTTCGGCGACGAAACCGAGGCGCAGGAACGCATAGACGGTGAACGACGCGTCGCGGATCCAGGTGGCGCGATAGTCCCAGTTCCGCCCGGCCCCGGTCGCCTCCGGCAGGCCGAAGGTTGCCGCTGCGGCGATCGAGCCGTGTCGCGCGGAGGTCAGCAGCTTGAGCGCCAGCGCCGACCGCGTCATCGCCTCGCGCCAACGGCCGTTATAGGAGGATTGCGAGGCCCAGCGTCGCCATGCGGCGGTCGTTGCCGTCATATCGGCGTCGACCAGATCGTCGGTCGGGCACGACAATGCGTCCTCACCGAGCACGAACCACGCGCTTTGCCCGGCCTCCAGCGTGAAATCGGCGCTGGCGGCATCGGGTTCGGCGGTCAGCGCAACCGAGGCGAACAGCCGCAACGCAAGGTCGCGGCCGACGAAGCGGATGCCGCCGTCCACCGCCGCCACGCCCGGCGTCTCCCGTGCATAATCGAATCGCGGCGCGCACCGCACCCGGAAGCGGATCGTCCCCCGCGTCACGGTCACCCGGCGGATCAGGCAGCGTGCATTGTGATCCGGATGGACGCGGGCATCGGGCAGCGGCAGGAGGTCGCTGACCTCGGCGCTGCCATCTTCCGCCATCCAGCGCGTCAGCAGCACGTTGGTATCGGGGACGTAGAGCTGGATGCGCTGCGGGCGATCCAGCACGGGGTGCAGGGTGAAGGCCCCGCCCTTTTCGGCATCGAGCGGTTCGGCGAAGATCGTCGGACTGTCGAGCGACGGCCAGCACAGATAGTCGATCGTCGCGTCGCGCGCGACCAGCGCCGCCGTCTCCAGATCGCCGATGATGCCATGGTCGCCGATCGCGCGCGGCGGCTCAACCATTGTCGCGGAATTCGGGATACAGGGTCATGCCACCGTCGACGAACAGGGTGGTGCCGGTCACGTAATCGGCGTCGTCCGATGCCAGCCACACCACCGCGCGCGCCACGTCGTCGGGCTCGCCGATCCGGCCATAGGGGATCAGCCGCAACAGTTTTTCCAGCGCATCGGCATCGTCCCATGCATCCCGGTTGATCGGGGTACGGATCGCGCCGGGGGCGATGGCGTTTACGCGGATGCCGTCGAGCGCCACCTCCTGCGCCAGCGAGCGGGTGAACATGCGGCTGCCCCCCTTCGACGCGGCATAGTTGATGTGCCCCGCCCAGGGGATCACCTCATGCACCGAACTCATCGTCACGATCGCCCCGGCACTTCGCGCCGGCCGGCGGTCGCGCGGCTGCGCGCGGAACCGGCGGACCGCCTCGCGCGCACACAGGAACTGCCCGGTTAGGTTTACGGCGATGACGGTGTTCCAATCGGCCAGCGTCATGTCGGCGATCGCCGCGTCCTTTTGCAGCCCCGAATTGGCGACCAGCACGTCGATCCGCCCGAACGCCGCGACAGCTTCGTCGAACAGTCGCACCACCTCACCCTCGTCCGACACGTCGGCACCGACCGCGACCGCGCGGCCGCCGCCCGCACGGATTCGTTCGACCACGGCATCGGCCGAGGCCGCGTCCGAATGATAGTTGACGATCACCGCCGCGCCGGCGCCGGCCAGCGCCTCCGCGACCCCCAGCCCGATCCCCGAACTGGCGCCGGTGACGAGTGCGACATGACCGGCAAGCGGCGTGGCGGAACGGGACATGCGGGTCTCCTGCAATACCGGACGGGGGATCAGGCGCCGGTCGGCGAGGCGGCGTTAACCGGATCGGGCGCCGATACCGCGCGCAGCGTCTGCTCCTGCGTATCCGGATCGATGCGCCGCATACGCGCCAGCGGTTCGATCGGTACCGCGCCGCCGGTGCGCAGCGCAGTCACGATCGCCTCGATCACCAGCAGGTCGGCAAGCCCTTCCTCGCCATCCGGCTCGGGGTCGCGATCGTTCAGGATGCAGTCGGAGAAGTAGCGCAGTTCGCCGCCGAACTGGTCGGTTTCCTTGTAGGTCTTGTGCGAGCGATCCTCACCGATCTGGCGGTGATGTTCCAGCCCTTGGCCGAAGCCGAAGGCCGGGTTCATTTCGATCGACCCCTTGGTCCCGGCGATGGTGAGGCTGTCGACGTTGTTGGCGTAATAGCCGACGGTGAACTGGGCGAGCCGGTCGCCCGGCAACCGCAGCGTCACCGCGATCGTATCGTCGAGATCGCCCAGCCCTGCCTCGGCATGGCGCACGCCGATCGCCGAGACGACCTCGACCGGTTCGGCACCGAACAGATAGCGGATCGCGTTGATCGGATAGGCGCCCATGTCGAACAAAGGCCCCGCCTCGATCCCGTTGGTGGCGCGGTGGTTGGCGGGATCGACCATCTGCATGAAACAGGAGGTGAAGGCGATCAGGTCGCCAAGCTCGCCGGCACGGATCCGCCGGATCGCATCCAGCGTCGCCGGTTCGAAATGCAGGCGATAGGCGGTCATCAGCCGCGCGCCACCGCGTTCCGCCGCGGCGATGATCGCGCGCGCCTTTTCCGCCGACACGTCGAGTGGCTTTTCGCACAGGACATGGATGCCCGCCTCCAGCGCCGGCACCGCGAACTCGGCATGGCGCCAATTGGGGGTGGCGAGATAGATGGCGTCGATCGTGCCCGACCGGAGCAGTTCGGGAAACTGTTCGTACGAATACCGGTCCGCCACGCCGTAGCGTTCGCCCAGCGCGCCAAGCTTTTCGGGATCGCCGGATACCAGCGCGGTCATCTTGGAATTGCCGGTGTGATCGACGCCGGGCATCAACGCTTCCTGCGCGATGTCGCCCAACCCCACGATGGCATAGCGTATCTTGCGTCCGCCCAGGCCAAGTGCCGCTGCAATGCCCATACCCTGTCTCACCTATCATTTGTCGAAGCGGCGCAACCGCCCCACCCGCCGCAATTGTTCCAACGCGCCGACAAAGCGTCCGGCGACGGGCCGGCCCGGCTGTCCGGCAAGGCCGGTGGCCCCCGCCAGCGCGACGGCGGCGGTGACGAGGATCAGGGCGACAACGCCGCCAGCGTCGCCGCTTCCTGTTCGCGCGTGCCGAGCACGCCGACCAGCGCCGCCTCGACGCCCAGCGCCACGGCGACCAGGACCACCGCGCCGACCTGACGCACCGCGAGTATCCGTGCGATTAGCAGCATATCGGGATCGTCGGAGCGGACCGTGGCGAGATTGAACCCGATCACGGCCATGCCCAGCACCAAGACCGAAGTCGACAGGAGGTCGGCGGCGGGGCGTGCCGCCTTGGGCGCCCCGCCCCCCGACAGTTTCAGGACGACCGCGAGGACGACCGCATGGAATAGCGGAATGCGCAGCGCTTGCGACGCGGCGCGGCGTTTGCCTTCCTTGGTGCGCGCGACAGGATAATATCCGATGGTATCGCCATAGAGTGCCGTGCCGATGAAGGCGCCGCGACCTGATCGGGAACGATCTGGGCAGTGGCAGGCGTTGCGATCACGGCGGCGCACAGGAACAGGCGGCGGCGGGCAAGCGACATCATGAAGCGGATGGACGATAGACCTGATGGTAGAGAGGGGGCGTGGTTCCGCCGCTACGGCGTGACGATCGCGAAATTCTGCAACGGCCCGTCGAACAACCCCGCGAAACGACGGAGCAATGCCTGTTCGTCGGTCTTCAAGCCCGCCGGCGGTTGACCGGAGAGGGCAGCGTGGAAGCCCTGCGCGGTCAGCCGCACCACCGGCTGGCAGGTGACGACCCGATCCGTCGCCTCGTGTGCCAGCACCGCGTTGCGCACCTGAACCCGCCGGCTGACGCCGGTATCGGCATCGACGATGTTGAAGTCGAGCACGACGCCCCTCGCACGGTCGGGCACCAGGCGCACCGCAGCGGCATCCAGCAGCAGGTCGATCGGCAGGTTCGCCAGCCCCGCGAACGCGGGACCTCGCGTGGGGGTGCCGCTGCCCTGTCGCAGTTCCTGCGCCGCAGTCAGATAGCCGTTGCGCCAGGTCGAACTTTCGGCGCGATAGCCGAGCTGCTCGTAGAGATCGGCCAGCCGCGCCTTGGCTCGCGCATTCGTCGGATCGGCGAAGACGAGCCGATCGAGAAGTTCGACCGCCCATCGATGATCGCCCTTGGCCTCGGCTTCCTCTGCCAACGCCAGTCCGCGCTCACCGCCACCGATCGCCGCGACATAGCGTTTGGCGGCATCTTCCGGCGGCAGCGGGTCGAGGTGCGCCGGATTGCCGTCGTAAAAGCCCATGTAGCGCTGGTACACCGCGCGCGAATTGTGGCTGAGCGTGCCGTAATATTCGCGATTGAACCATCGCGACGCCAGCACATCGGGATAGCGCAACTGATCGGCGATCTCGTTTCCGGTCAGCCCGTCGTTCATCAGGCGCACGCTCTGGTCGTGCAGATTTTGTACGCATCGCGGTGGTTCTGGAGATAATCGAGGATGTCTGCGCGTCCCCAGTGCGGCCAGAAGTGGGATGTGAACAGCACTTCGCTCCGGTCGCCATAGCGCCCGATCGCCTCGGTCAGCACGTCCGCCCACGCATTGACGTCGCGAACCAGTGCGCCGCGTACGGGCAGAGCGTTGTGCAACGTTCCGTTCGCATTCTCGGCGAGGCAGAGTGCCTTGAAGTCGGGCAGATAGAAATGGAGCTCCGCCGGTGCCTCGGTATTCGTAGCCATCTGGAACTCGAACCGCACGCCGTCGATCGTCAGCGTCTCGCCCGTGCGGCTGATTTCATGCGTCGGCACGATCGGCAGACGCGAGCGCGCCGTCGCCGCTCGACCGGCGGGCGGGGCGACGGTGCGGATCGTCGGTCCGATGCCCAGCGTGACGCCGCCCGTCTCGGTCTGCGGCAGACGAAAGCCGAACTGGTAGCCCGCGCGCCGACCCATCGCAGGCCCGGCGATGATCGACTCACCCATCACCTCGCGGATGAACCCGGCAGGCGCGACGACAGGCACCTTGCGCCGCGCCGCCTCCTCATCCGAAAGCACGCCGCGCACGCCGCTGTAATGGTCCGAATGGCTGTGGGTGTAGAGGATGCCCGTCACCGGCTTGCGCCCGAGATGGTGATAGACCAGCTCCATGCCGGCCCGCGCCGCGTCCTCGAAGCCCGGATCGACAACGACATATCCCGTATCGCCGACGATCACCGTCATGTTCGAGATGCTCAGCCCGCGGACCTGATAGAGGCGGTCGGCGACATTGAAGAGACCATGTCGCGCCAGCAGCCCGGCGTTGCGCCACAGGCTGGGATTGACGGTAGCCGCCGCCGGCCGATTGAAGAAGGCGTTGGTATCAAGGTCGGCGACGACCGCACCATCCGGATCGCGCAGCACGTTTCCCGGCACCGTCGCGATGAAGCCGCGCATGGCCAGCGCGCGATCGTGCTTGTCGTCGACCGGAAGCGTGCGCGCGAATTCCAGCAGCTTCTGCCGGGTTTCAGCCGTAGCCGGCTGTGCTGCGCCCTGTCGACGGATGCATCTCCTGAGCATGTCCTGTGCCGGCGATCAGCGCTGCGCATGCACAGCCCGTTGCTATCCATCGTATCACATTCAAGCCCCCGAACCGCCGCCAAACCGCCGGCTTAATGCCTACTTGATCAGTGGGGTATTGAACTGGCCCCTGTTTTGACTGGACGGAATTAAGCCTAAGAAGGAGGCTTGGGGCTATCCCCTGAGCATAGGCTTATGTCCGTGTCCGAGATCATCGCCGACGGCGGTCGTCGCCGTCACTGGAGCACGCCTGAGAAGCTGAGGATCGTCGAGGAGACGC
>NZ_LMLN01000032.1:8495-8626 GCF_001421915.1 Sphingomonas sp. Leaf62
ACAGCGGCCAACATACGGCTACCGCCGCATCGCGGCGGTCCTCAATCGACAGCAGCGCGCCGAAGGGCTGGCGCCGGTCAACCACAAGCGCGTCTATCGCATCATGGCGGCGGACCGCCTGCTGCTGGCGC
>NZ_LMLN01000032.1:8743-55592 GCF_001421915.1 Sphingomonas sp. Leaf62
AGATTACGTCCGTGTCTCCCCGCTCCCCGATGCGCTCACCGCGTTGACATCGCTGGCCGGATGGATCGAGGACTACAACGACAACCACCCCCACTCAGGGCTCAAAATGCGTTCGCCGCGCGAACATCGCGCACTGGTTTCTGCAACCGCCTAATTCCGTCCGGTAAAACGGGGGCCAGATCAGGTATAGACATCGAAGCAAGCGCTAATTGGCTGGACGCAAGAACCGGTTGGACGCTACCTTCCCGATCGGGAACGATCATCGTACGGCGCGGGCGTTCTGGAAAAGGACGGCATGCAGCCGGAAGATACCTTCAGGTGACGATGGAACGTTCTGACATCGTCCTACATGCGGTCGGGAAAGTCGCGGACCTTGTCGGGGGGAATGACAGCAGTATCGACTGCCAACCGACAGGCCGACCAGCGCGAGGATAGCCCAGTGTGGCAGCAGGCTAGCGTGGCAGGGTCATTGATCGTCTCCTGCCGGGTGCACTGCAAGGGAAGCGGGCCGCAGCGCGTTGAGTTCCGCGCGGGCGGCGACGAGGTCGCCGCGAAGGTCGGCGGAGCCGTGCGCCGCGGCCACCAGCGCGGCCGCGGCGAGCAGCCCGCCCTCCACCGCGCTGGCCGAATGCGAACCGCAGACGCGGCGGCTGTCGGCGTAGTCGCGGCCGCGCGCGAGCAATGCGGTCGCGCGGTCGGGCAGCAGTTCCGCCAGAATCAGCGCGAACGCCATGCCGTTGGCGGCATGGCCCGATGGATAGTCGCCGTTGGCGGCGAGCGCTGCCGTGCGGGGCTCGCAGATCGGCAGGTCGTTGCTCACGAACGGTCGCGCGCTATGCCAATGGCGCTTGGCCGCGCCGATGGCGGCGGAACGATCGGCGCCGAACCGGGCGAGCAATCGCGCGAGGACGGGCGTGCGGCCGATGTCGATCGCGAACCCGATCGCATCGCGGAAACGGGCCGGCAGGTCGTCGGACACGTCGGCCTGCGCCTGTCGCCAGCGCGGCGAACCGGCCAGCGCCCGCGCCTCGACGAAGCGGCGTGCATCCGCCAGTGCCGGGGGAGAGCCCGGCGCGGGCGGCCCCGGCAGGATCCGCGTCAGATCGGGGCGGTCCCGCGCGACGAGATAGCCGCCCAGACGCTCCACCGGCCCGTCGGTACAGCGCGTGGCGGCACGCACCGGATTGCAGCCGGCCGCCGCCCCGCCCGGCAGCATGACGCGATAGCCGCTCAGACGGCGATCCGGCCAGGGATAGTCCGTCGAGACATACTGCGCCCCGCTCGCCAGCGCCGCGTCGCGGCGGCGGGTGTCGCCATCGCGCGCCTCGCGCGTGCCGTCGTCGGCGCGGGTGCGGACGAGAAAGCCGGCGCGTACCGCCGCCGCGATCCGCGGCCCGTCGGCGACGGGGTCGTTGAGCGTGAGATAGGCCGCCGCCGGCGAGGCTTCGTCGGTGTTGACGAACATCGCGCGTCCTTCGAGCGCGCGTCGCGCGCCGCGATAGAGCGCGACCTTCGCCGGCCCCTCGTCGAGCGCGACGAGGACGCGCCCGCGCGCCTGCGCCAGCGTCGGCCAGCCCCCTGCCAGCACCGCGTCGCGCAGCGTCGGGCTGGTCCCCTGCACCTCGTCGGGGGTGATGAGGCGCCGGCCGGGCAGGCCGCTGCGCAGTTCGGTGTCGAGCATGTCGAAGCCGGCCGCGTCGAACCGTTCGGGGACGGGCGCCATCGGGCTCGCCTCGTCCTTGGCGTTGACGAGGATCAGGATCGCCGCGTGATCCGGATGCGCGTCGGACCATGTCCGTACCTCACGCAGGCAAGCGGCCAGCGTGAGGCAGGACGAGCCCCGGTCGATGCCGGGCATGTGCATCACCTTCAGCCCGGGCGCGGCCATGGCGGGACCATCGCCGGCCCGCGCATAGCGGCCGCCCGCATCGTCGCGGTACACATCCAGCTCGATCTGGCGCATCCCCGCGTCGAGCTGCGCAGTGAGGGGCCGGTGCGCATAGTCCAGCGCCACCGCCCGCGGATCGGCCGCGATCAGGCGCGCCATCACGGCGGGCGGGATCGCCTGCTTGTAGCTGTTGTGCGTGCCAACCGCGACGATGTCGTTGACCCGCAGCGCCGTGTCCTGCGCCCGCGCCGGTGCCGCCGTCGCGGCGACCAGCGCGATCACGCGCGCGGCGCGGATCACATCCGCCACCGTATGCCGGCGAGCAGTTGCCGGCCGCTGCGCGCATAGCTGCTCACCCGGTCGGAGCTGTCGACGAACTGGTCTTCCGCCTGATTGGTCAGGTTCACGCCCTCCAGCGTGACCGTGAAGCGCGGCGTGACGTTCCAGAACAGCGAGGCATCGACATAGGTCGCCGCGTTGACCCCGGCGATGTCGTTGCCGTTGGCCCCGGGAACCGCGGTCAGATAGCGGTCGCGATAGTTGATCGACGCGCGTCCGCCATAGACCAGTGTCTCGTAATACAGCGTCGCGTTGGCCGAGTGTTTCGACAGACCAACCAGCGGTTTGCGCACGCTGGTCGTCGCGGTCAGCGCATAGTCGGTATCCGAGCTGGTGTAGGTGTAGTTGGTGATCGCGCCCAGGTGCCGCAACACGCCGGGCAGGAAGGTGAACGCCTGTTGCGCGATCACCTCCACGCCCTTCAGGCTCGTGCCGGGGCCGTTGACCGGCTGGGTGAAGAAGAAGATGTCCTCGGGCCGCGCCACCTGCTGATTGCCGAGGAAGGCGATCGGATAGCCCGACGCGGCATAGGCCTGTTCGGTGGTGCGGTTGGTGATGAAGCTGTCGATCCGCTTGTAGAATGGGCCGACCGCGAAGAAGCCGTCGCGGGAGGGATAGAATTCCAGCGCGAGATCGACCGAATCGGCGCGGAACGGCTCAAGGTCAGGATTGCCCACCGACACGGTGCGCGTATTCACCTGCACCTGCCCGCCAGGCGTCAGCGATGTGAGCGTCGGGCGCGTGATGTTGCGGTTGGCGCTGGCGCGCAGCTGCAACCGGGGGGCCAGTTCGAAGACGAGGTTCGCCGATGGCAGCCAGTCGGTGTAGCTCCGCTCGAACGTCACGGGTTGCGCGACCCCGCCCACGACGACGGCACCGTTCGCGGTAGTCCGCGTCCGCGCGACGCGCACACCCGCATCACCGCGCACGACCATCCCCGCGAGTTCGCCGCGCAGGTCGAGTTGGGCATAGCCGGCCAGCACCTCCTCCTTGACGCGCCGGTCGTTCTCGCGATTGCGCGTCAGCGGAGTGGCGTTGGGGGCGATCAGCGACAGCGCCTTGTCGAAATCGACGTACATCCATTCGCGCGGCGCGCCCGCGGGCAGGTCGAGCGCCTTGCCGAAGGTATACGGCGATCGTGCGTACACCAGATCCGCGATCGTCCGGCCGCGCACGCTTGTCACGTCCTTCCCGAAATCGGCGGTGTCGAAGATGTAGCGGGTATGGCTCGCGCCCGCCCTGACTGTCACCGCGTCGTTCGTGCGATAGGCGAGGTTGAGCTTGCCGATCCGGTAGTCGTTGTCGACGACGTTGATGCGCGGCCGGTACAGGTCGAGCCGCAGCGCCGACGGATCGGTGAGCGAGAAGCCGTACGTCATCACCGGCACGCGATCGTTCGGGCGATAGTCATAGGCGAAATCGCGGTTGTTGGTCAGTGCCTGCAGCGTCCGCGTGTCGACCGTATAGTCCGACCCCTCGACGCCCGCGAGCAGGTCGACGGTCAGCCGGTCGGTCGGCTTCCATGTCGTCGTCAGCGCAATCTGGTGAAACTTCGTGTCGTTGCGGTCGCGGCGGTTGTCGATGCGGTTGTCGACGTTGCCGAATTCCGCTGCCACGATGTCGTTGCCCTGCGTGACCAGGCTGCGGATCGTCGTTTCCCGGATGCCGGTCGCATCGGTGCGGCTGAACGATTGAGCGTCGAGGAAATATTCCAGCCGGGTCGATTTCAGCCGCGCATACAGCACGTCGAGGTCGACATGCAGCGCATCGCTTGGCCGGAACTGGAACGCCCCGGTCAGGCCGAGCCGCTTCTGGTCGTGATCGAAGATGAAATAGCGCGGCGTCCGCGGGTAGAACAGCCGGTCGGAGCCGGTGCCGTTCAGCCGCGCGCGGGTCGCGGGATCGATCGCGGCCGACACGTTGGCAAGGGTCCAGCCACCGCTCGCCCAGCGCAGCGTCTGGTGACCGTCCTCGATCACCTGCCGCCGCGAATAGGCCGCCGACACCAATGCGCCCCATACGCCGTCGTCACTCGTCTTCGACACCACGAGCGCGGCCCGCGGGCCGACATCATCGGTGCGCGTCGCCCAGAACGCCTGCCCCGAGGCGACGACGTGGAAGCCGGGATTGTCGAACGGCCGCAGCGTGTGCAGGTCGACCGTCGCGGCGATGCCGCCTTCGTCCAGCGACGGCGACCGCGCCTTCACCACATCGATCCGGCTGAACAGTTCGGAAGCGAAGATGTTGAAGTCGAACGATCGCGACCGGTTCACCGCGCCACGCTGATCGGTGGTGCCGGTGGTCGCCAGCGCCTCCATGCCGTTCAACCGGACGCGGGTGAAATCGGCGTTCAGGCCGCGCACCGCGATCTGCCGGCCCTCGCCCGCGTCGCGCGTGATCTGCACGCCAGGAATGCGCTGGATGCTTTCGGCGACGTTGGTGTCGGGGAAGGCGGCGATGTCCTTGGCGAAGATGCTGTCGGTCAGCCCGATCGCATCACGCCGCGCGGCGATCCCACTTTCCAGACTCTTGCGCAGACCGGTGACGACGATGTCCTGTCCCTCGCCCTGCGCCGGGGCGTTCGCCGCATCCTGCGCCGGCTCGGGCGCGGCATGGGCGGATACGGCGACCGGGATCACCCGCGCCGGCGCCGCGCGAGGCGTCAGCACGACCAGATTGCCGCGGACCACCGGCACCAGCCCGGTGCCGCGCAGCATCGCGATCAGTGCGGCGCGCGGCGTCAGCCGCCCGGCCACGGCCGCCGCGCGCCGCCCCGCCGCATTGCCCGGCGCGACCATGACCTGAATGCCCGTCGCACGCGAATAGAGCGAGATGCTCTGCCTCAGATCACCGGCAGGGATCGCGAATTCAGCGTGCGCGGTCCATGATGCGGGCATCTGCGCCGCCATGGCGGCTTGCGGTACCAGTATCGCCATCGTCAGACTGAAAATACTGGCACCCATCATCGTCGAACGTCGCATGTATCTTTCCCCCAATCGGCTGCATGGCAGCCGTCACGAAAGGAAGACGTCAATCAACGACGGTACGGACATAAATAATTTATAGCATTTTTATGTCACTAATCATTCATTCCGGTGACAAGATCAGCGTAGATTTCGTTTCGGTTACGACAAATCCGTAGGTCATGCCGAGTGATCGTAACAGCGAGGGCGCGTCATCGATCCGAAACCGGCCGCTGATCGGCAGATCGGCCAATCCGGCTGGTGGTGATTGTACAATCGGCCCCGATTGCCGGTTGAGTATCGCCACCAGATCACCAAGCCGCAACCCGTCGACATCCAGCCAGCCCTGACGACGATCGTCGGCACGGGCATCGAAGCGTACCGCGGGGCCGGCATGTCCGCGCACGACATGCCCACGCCATCCCGCCGGCACCCGCTCGCTATATGTATCGTCCGTCCCGGCGACCCGCACCGCACCGCGATATACCGCGACATCCATTCGACCGACGGTGCGATCAATGTCGAACGCCGTGCCGAGTACGCGGACCTTGCCATCGCCTGCGCGCACCGTGAACGGCCGGGCGGGATCGTGCGCCACGTCAAAGAACGCCGCACCGTCCGCCAGCGTCACGTCCCGGGCCGTTTTCCCATAGCGGACGGTGAGTTGTGTCGCCCCTTCGAGGCGCACCCGCGTCCCATCGGGCAGCCGCACCGCGCGCGTTTCGCCCCGGCCGGTCCGCAGCGAGGCGATCCGATCCGGTGCCGGTCCAAGCCATGCCCGCGGAAGTCCGAACAGCACGACGAGCGCGACGACACCGGCCGTCGCGCCTGTCGTCACGCGGCGTCTGCGCGTCCGCAGTGCGCGCACCTCTTCGTTCGACAGCCGCCCGCGATCACGCCAGCTTGCGAGGGCGTCCGCCAGTTCCGGCGCGAAATCACGTTCCGTTGGCGCCATGTCATCATGATCGTTTCTCATGCGCCCTTGTCGATCCACAGATCGCGGCGACAAAGGGCCCGGCGCAAATCGGAGCGTGCGCGCGTCACATGCTTCTCGATCGCGGCAGGCGACAGGTCGAGATCCGCCGCGACCGTATCGATGGTATCGCCATCGAGCCGCCGCCGCAGGAACACCTCGCGCCGCAATGGTGGCATGGCCTCTATCGCCGCCACAAGGACATGGACGCGCTCCTGGTACAGCAGGACTTCGTCAGCCCGCAGCCGTGGGCATACAAGCGTTACCGGCACTTCGACCATCACCGGCCGCTTGCCGCTCTGCCGAAACCGGTCGCGGATGAGGTTCCCGGCCACCGCCAGGCAGAAGGCGGTGACGTCCTCCACCGTCCGCCGGGTGCGATAGGCATAAAGGCGGAGAAAGGTTTCTTGTACCAGATCGTCGCTGTCGCACCGGTCGCGTAGCCGGGACAGCGCAAAACGATGCAGCAAGGCGTACAGCGCCGGCTCGTCAACACCGCCTTGGCATGCCGCTGAATCCGGCGCTGTGCCGCTCGTCGATGCCACCCTGTCACTCCGCCCGTCGCTCAGCCTCGGCACCTAGGGATGCTTCGTGAAAGTGGAATGACAAGGGCGGGAGGAGCTCGCGGTTTCCGTATCGGGCGCAACGTTGCTCGTCCCGGGTCAGACCGCTGGCGACACCGGCGTCGCCTGTCATCCATGAGGGTTGCCGGCGACCGATGACCCGGACCCCGAAGGGCGGTGACAAATCCACCTAAGCGTGAGAACCTCTAAAGGATCAACGTCAAAATTGCTGGTGCTGCCGGTGAGGATTGAACTCACGACCTCAGCCTTACCAAGGATGCGCTCTACCACTGAGCTACGGCAGCACTCCGAGCCGGGGGAAACCCTCGGCGGCGGGAGGGGCCTATGTGCAGCCATTGGTCGGGATGTCAAGCGACGGTTGTCGAATTGGCCGCGAAAAGCGTAGAAAGCGCGAATGGACGACGATGAACGCAAGGCGCGGCTGGCACAGGCGCTCCGCCAGAACCTCCGGCGCCGTAAGGGGCAGGCGCGGGAACTGAACGATTCGCCGCCTTCTGCCGAACCCGACCCATCACCGCAGCGGTAATTCCTGCCGGGCAGGCGCGTTGACCGCGTCGACGTGGAGCGGCACGCTCGCCGCAACGAGGAATGGGAGAGGTGTCATGCGTCGCTGGTGGGTGCTGCTGGTCGCGTTGCTGGTCGGCCAGGGTGCGTGGGCGTCGCCGCTGCCGCCGTCCGGATCACCTGTCGCGGTGCATGGGCGGTTGGCCGTCAAGGGCAATCGGGTCGTCGATGGGCGGGGCGAGCCCTATGCGGTACAAGGCATGTCGCTGTTCTGGAGCCAGTGGCAGCCGCGGTACTATGATGCCGCGACGATCGACTGGCTGGTGCGCGACTGGCACATAACGGCGGTGCGGGCGGCGATCGGGGCGCAGTCGGGCGGCTATGACAAGCAACCCGATGTCGAAACCAGGCGAGCCGAGACGGTGATCGATGCGGCTATCGCCCAAGGGATCTATGTCGTGGTCGACTGGCATGCGCATCAACCGCGGGCCGACGATGCGGTGACCTTCTTCACCCATATCGCCCGCAAGTATCGCGGCGTTCCCAACCTGATCTACGAACCCTATAACGAGCCGCTGCCCGAACATGGCTGGGCCAAGGTGCTCAAACCCTATCACATCCGCGTGATCGGGGCGATCCGGGCGATCGACCCGGGCGCGTTCGTCGTGGCGGGCACGCGGAGCTGGTCGCAGGATGTCGACGAAGCGGCGGCCGATCCGCTGCCCTTTGCCAATGTCGCCTACACGCTGCATTTCTACGCGGCGACGCATAAGGCCGAGCTGCGCGCCAAGGCCGATCTGGCAATGCGGCGGGGCATTGCCCTGTTCGTCACCGAATATGGCACGACCGCCGCCAATGGCGATGCGCCGATCGATGCGGCGGAAACGCGTATCTGGTGGGAATGGTGCGCGAGGAACGGTGTCAGCTATCTGAACTGGTCGGTCGCGAACAAGGACGAGGCCTCGGCAATCCTGAAGCCCGGGACGCAGGCGGTGGCGGGATGGCGTGCCGGCGATCTGACCGGATCGGGGAAGCTGGTGCGGGGGCATCTGCGCACGCTTCGCTGACGGCGGCTTTCGTCGCGGTTCGGCGCATGGCATGGACGCGGGCATGACCGATCCCCGCCCGCTCGCCTATCGTCACACGCCCGGTGCCGGCCCGACGATCCTGTTCCTGCCCGGCTATGCGTCCGACATGGCCGGCACCAAGGCGCTGGCGATCGAAGCATGGGCCAAGGCGCGGGGGCAGGCGTTCCTGCGCTTCGACTATGCCGGATGCGGTGAGAGCCCCGGCGTGTTCGAGGAACAGACCCTGGCCGGCTGGGTCGACGACGCGCTGGCAATGATCGACTTGTGCGTCGACGGGCCGGTGGTGCTGGTCGGATCGTCGATGGGCGGCTGGATCGCATTGCTGGCGGCGCGCGCCCGGCCGGAGCGGATCGTCGGACTGGTCGGCATCGCGCCCGCGCCCGACTTCACCGACTGGGGCTTTTCGCAGGCCGAGAAGATGGCGATGCTGACCGAAGGACGGATCGAGCGGCCATCGCCCTATGCCGATACGCCGACCGTGTTCACCCGCGCCTTCTGGTCGTCGGGGGAGGCGAACCGGCTAATGCACGGCGATGTGCCAATCGACGTGCCGGTGCGGCTGGTACAGGGGCAGCGCGATGCCGATGTGCCGTGGGAGCGCGCGGTCCACCTCGCGTCGCGGCTTCGTTCAGCCGATGTGCAGACGGTGTTGGTCAAGGATGGCGACCATCGCCTGTCGCGCGACGGCGATATCGCGCTGATCCTGCGCGCCATCGAGGATGTGTTGAGCTGATGCTGTCATCGTTGCTGTTCCTCGCCCTGCAAGCCACCGCCGGGCCCCAGCTTCCGGCCGGGGCGACGCCCGAGGCCCGGTACGACCAGTGCGTCGATGCGGCGACGACGACGCCGGACGTGGCGGAGCGGATCGCGGGCCAATGGCGGCTGGCCGGGGGCGGGTTCCTTGCCCGCCAATGCCTCGGCATGAGCTATGCGACGCGGCAGAAGTGGAGCGCGGCGGCGGAGGCGTTCGAACAGGCCGCGCGCGAGGCGGAGGTGGCCAAGGACGTCCGCGCCGCCAATTACTGGGCACAGGCGGGCAATGCGCGGCTGGCCGATGGCGATACGATCGCGGCAGGCGCGGCGCTGGACGCGGCGCTGGCCAGCGGCGCGCTGACCGGACTGGCGCGGGGTGAGGCGCAGCTCGACCGGGCGCGGGTCCGCGTCGCGGCGGGCGATCTGGCGGGTGCGCGCGGCGATATCGACAGCGCGCTGAAGGACGCGCCGGCCGATCCCCTGGCATGGCTGTTGTCGGCGACGCTCGCGCGGCGGACCAGCGATCTTGCCCGGGCGCGAACCGACATCGCCGAAGCGGTGCGGCGGTCGGCCGACGATCCGTCGGTACAGCTGGAGCTGGGCAATATCGCCGGGCTGTCGGGGGATACCAAAGCGGCGCGCGCGGCATTCGAGGCGGTTCAGCGGCTCGCCCCCGACAGTGCGCAGGCAAAGGCCGCATCCGCCGCGCTCGATACCCTGCCGCCGGCCTGACGCGGTTGCGGGGATGCGACGGCGACCCGATATCCGGGTTCGAACCAACGGAGCCGTCGATGACCCGCTATCTCCATACCATGATCCGGGTGACCGACCCGGACGCCACAATCGCCCTTTTCGACATGCTGGGCCTGAAAGAGGTCCGGCGCATGGAGAGTGAGAAGGGGCGGTTCACGCTGATCTTTCTCGCCGCGCCGGGGCAGGAGGGCGTGGCCGAGGTCGAACTGACCCATAATTGGGACCCGGAGCCGTATGACGGCGGCCGCAATTTCGGCCATCTTGCGTTCCGCGTCGACGACATCTACGCCACGTGCCAGCGGTTGATGGACGCCGGGGTGACGATCAACCGCCCGCCGCGCGACGGCCATATGGCGTTCGTGAAGACGCCCGACGGCATCTCGATCGAGCTGTTGCAGGACGGGTCGCTGCCCGCCGCCGAACCCTGGGCATCGATGCCCAATGTGGGGACGTGGTGATGGAAGTCGTTCGCGTCCCCGTCCTTTCGGACAATTATGCGTGGCTGCTGCACGACGACGCGAGCGGTGAGACGGTGGCGATCGATCCGGGCGAGGGCGAGCCGCTGCTCGACGCGGCGGCGGCGCGCGGCTGGACGATCGGCGCGATCTGGAACACGCATTGGCATCCCGATCATGTCGGCGGCAACGCGGCGATCAAGGCGGCGACCGGCGCGGAGGTGACCGGCCCGGAGGCGGAGCGTACGAAGATCGCCGACCTCGACCGGGGCGTCGGCGAAGGCGCGATGCTGTCGGTCGGGGACGCGCAGGCGACCGTGTGGTCGGTGCCGGGGCATACCGCCGGGCATATCGCGTTCCATTTCGCCGACGAGGCGCTGCTGTTCACCGGCGATACGCTGTTCGCGATGGGCTGTGGTCGCTTGTTCGAAGGGACGGCGGCCGACATGTTCGGCAATATGCGGCGCTATGCCGACCTGCCCCCCGAAACGCGGGTCTATTGCGGGCACGAATATACGCTGTCGAACGGGCGTTATGCGCTGGTCGCCGAGCCGGACAATGCGGCCATCGTCGAGCGGATGCAGGCGGTCGAGGCGATGCGCGAAAGGGGCGAGGCGACGGTGCCGACCACGATCGGTGCGGAACTCGCCACCAATCCGTTTCTGCGCGCGGGGTCGGTCGAGGAACTGGCACGGCACCGCGCGGCGAAGGATGCGTTCTGATCGGATAAGGAGAGGCGGCATGAAGCGATTGGCATGGACAGCGGCGCTGCTGTTGGGTGCGTGTGCGACCCCGCAGCAACAGGCGGAGATGCAGGCGAAGGGCGACCGGCTGTTGGCAAAGACGCTGGAAGGGCGGGTCGCGGGCAAGCCCGAAAACTGCCTGCCGACGGGATTCATCGATGGTCCGCAGGTGGTCGGTGATTCGTTGATCTATCGTCAGAGCGGCAAGCGACTGTGGCGGACCCAGGTCCGCGACCGCTGCCCGTTCCTGCGCGACGATCAGATCGTGGTGTCGATCCTGTACGGGACCAATGTGTGCCGCAACGATCGCTTCCGGCTGATCGATCGCGGGGTGTCGATCCCGTCGGGCGACTGCACGTTCGGGGACTTCGTGCCGTACGACAAGGTGGGGTGACTCGCCCCGTTCCGTTTGGTTCGAGCTTGTCGAGAACTTGAGTGCCACGAGCAACCCGTTCTCGACGGACGCTTCTCGACTTCGCTCGAAGCTGCTCGAACTGAACGGGTTTATTTGGGGGGGGGNAGCGACTCAAATCCGTATTCCGCGCGATGCTGGCCAGCTGCTTGTCGACATAGGCGGCGTCGATCGTCACCGCCTGTCCCGCTCGGTCCTCGGCGTCGAAGCTGACTTCCTCCAGCAGCTTTTCCATGACCGTCTGCAAGCGCCGGGCACCGATATTCTCGATTTCCGCATTCACCTCCGCTGCGATCCGGGCGACGGCGGCGATGCCGTCGTCGGTGAAGTCGATGCTGACCTGTTCGGTCGCCAGCAGCGCGCGATACTGGGCCGGCAGCGACGCCTTGGTATCCGACAGGATCGCGATGAAATCCGCTTCGGTCAGCCCCTTCAGTTCGACGCGGATCGGCAGGCGACCCTGTAGTTCGGGCAGCAGGTCGCTGGGCTTGGCGACATGGAACGCGCCGCTGGCGATGAAGAGGACGTGGTCGGTCTTCATGGGGCCGTATTTGGTGGCAACCGTCGTCCCCTCGATCAGCGGCAGCAGATCGCGCTGCACGCCTTCGCGGCTGATCGATCCGCCGCCGCGCCCGTCGCTGACCGCGATCTTGTCGATCTCGTCAAGGAACACGATGCCGTTCGCCTCCGCGTCCGCCAGCGCGACGCGGCTGACCTCGTCCTGGTCGAGGCGCTTGTCGGCCTCTTCCTCGACCAGCTTGTCCCATGCGGCGCGGACGGTCAGCTTGCGGCGCTTCTGCTGGCCGCCGCCGAACGCCTTGCCCATCATCTCGGACAGGTTGATCATCTGTGGCGCGGCGCCGGGAATTTCGAACGGCATCTGCGGCGCGGCGTCGAGTTCGAGCTCGACTTCCTTGTCGTCGAGATGGCCGTCCGCGAAGCGCTGGCGGAAGGCTTCGCGGGTCGCCTCGCTGGCACCCTTGCCGGTCAGTGCGTCGAGTAGGCGGGCCATCGCCGCTTCCTCGGCCTTGTCCTTCACCGCGACGCGGCGGCGTTCGCGCTCCAGCCGGATCGCTTCCTCGACCAGGTCGCGGGCGATCTGTTCGACGTCGCGGCCGACATAGCCGACCTCGGTGAACTTGGTCGCCTCGACCTTCACGAACGGCGCGTCGGCGAGCTTCGCCAGACGGCGGCTGATCTCGGTCTTGCCGCAGCCGGTGGGCCCGATCATCAGGATGTTCTTTGGGGACACCTCGTCGCGCAGGTCGGGGCTGAGCTGCTGGCGACGCCAGCGGTTGCGCAGCGCCACGGCGACGGCGCGCTTGGCGTCCTGCTGGCCGATGATATGCGCGTCGAGCGCGGCGACGATCGCCTTGGGCGTCACATTGTCTTGCATGGGATGTCCGTCAGTTCGCGCTGTCGAGCGCTTCGAGGGTGACGCGATCGTTGGTGTAGACGCAGAGTTCGGCGGCGATGGCCAAGGCCTTGCGCGCGACCTTCTCCGCGTCGCCTTCATAATCTGACAGCGCGCGGGCGGCGGCGAGGGCGAAATTACCGCCCGAACCAATCGCGGCGATGCCGGCTTCGGGTTCGAGCACGTCGCCATTGCCGGTGACGACCAGCGTCACGTCCTTGTCGGCGACGATCAGCATCGCCTCCAGATTGCGGAGGAACTTGTCGGTGCGCCAGTCCTTGGCCAGCTCGACGGCGGCGCGCAGCAGCTGGCCCTGATGGCGTTCCAGCTTCGCCTCCAGCCGTTCGAACAGGGTGAAGGCGTCGGCGGTGGCACCGGCGAAGCCCGCGATCACCTTGCCATCGCCCAGCGGGCGGACCTTGCGCGCATTGGGTTTCATGACCGTCTGTCCGGCCGAAACCTGCCCATCCCCCGCGATCACCACCCGACCGCCGCGACGCACGGATACAATGGTGGTGCCGTGCCACACCGTCTCTTTGCTCATGGGCGCGGATATGGGGAGGGGGTTCGCCGGTGCAAGCGGGGGTGGTGGAGGGGCGGTCGCGAACGCTGTCGTTCCGTGTGGGGAGATTCCCCTCCACCAGCTTTGCTGGTCCCCCTCCCCGTGCCGGGGAGGATTTTAGCGTTCTACGCCCTTCGCCTTCCCCCATGCCCGTGCAGCGGTGTAGCCCAGGTAACCCGTGCCGAAGAGTGCGTACAATTCCTCCGGAATGCCGCGCAGATAGGCGGTCATGCCGCGGGCGATGCTCTCGGCCATGGCGGGCTGGACCGCCGAGATCAGGCCCATCGGGATCGCCCAGAGCAGCAGCGCGTACATGACGTAGAGGAAGCCGGGACGCGCGCGCGAGGTCCACGGATCGGTCGACTGCGCCTCCGCCACGATCGCCGAGAGTTGCGCCTTTACCCGTTCGAGATCGGCGCTCCCTTCGAGTTTGAGCAGTTCGAGCTTGGCGGCGTCCCTCGCGCGAGGGTCGGGAATCAGCTTGTCGAGCAGCGCCGCGATCGGCGCGATCAGGGTGTCGAGCATAAGTCCTCCCACAGGTTCAAAGGTCACAAAGGTCACACTCGCGACGTATCGACGCGGTGGGCCAGCCAGCCGTAGAGAAAGGCTTCGCTGGCGGGACGCGTTTCGGCGAGGCGGAGATAGCGTTCGCCCTGCAAGGCGTTGATCGCCTTTACCAAAACTGCTTCGGCAGCCGGGCCGCGCGTGGCGAGCAGGGTGTCGAGCGCGTACAACGTTTTCGCGCCGATGGCGCCATCGACCGCGACATCTGCCCAGTCGCGCTGCTCACGGTTCAGGGCGTTGAGCACGCGTTGCAGGAAGGTCGCGGCGACCGCCGGTCCCATGTTGACGCCGGTGTCGAACAGTTCGGCGGCAAGAGCGGGCGCGCGCGAAGCGACGCGGTCGAAGGCCGGGGCCTGCCAGTAGCTGCGACGGTAGAAGGTAGCGGCGGCGGCGCGCGGCAGTTCGCGGATCGGGCCGGCATATCCTTCGGCGCGGGCGACGGCCTGGGTAATGCCGAACCGCGTCGGACCGCCGCGATCGGCGGGGTGGTCGACATAGCCGCCTTCGCGGTCGATGACGTCTTCGATCAATGGGGTCGCGTCCATATTGTCCTCCTGTTGGATGGAGAACGTAACCAGAACGGTTCGTTGTAGGAAAGTCGGGTGGGTCGGCGTGGGGCCGATCGACCGGTCCGCGGTGTGGAGCTGTGCCGACCAATGCCCTATCGTCACTCCCGCGCAGGCGGGAGTCCATATACGCTGCGGTCGCCGATACACCAAAAGCCGTAGCGGCTATGGATTCCCGCCTGCGCGGGAATGACGAAAATACGTAGGAATCGCCGAAAGCCGATCCGGTCCTAGCTGAACAGCGCGTCGCGGCGGTGGCTGGCGGCAATTTCGGCCGGGGTCGGATGCCGCAGTACTCCGATCGTATCGGCATCGGGCGACCAGCGGATCAGCCTGGCGTCGGCGAATTGCCCCAGCCAATAGTCCATGCACCACCGTCCCCAGCGCGCGCGGAAGCGGGTCGCGTTGCGCAGGATCGCATCGAATTGGTGCAGCGGCGGAACATGAACCGCGTGATGCTGGTGCCAGGCGACCGCGCCGCCGACCCATGCCATCGGTACGCCCGCCGCCGCCAGCGCCCATGCGAAGTCGGTCTCCTCCCCGCCATAGCCGACATAGCCGGTGTCCATGCCGCCCGCCGCATCCCATGCGCCGCGTGGCAGGGCGAAGGACAGGCCCCATAGCTCGCCATGGCTCGGCACCGGGCGGACTTCGTCATCGGCGAGCGCAGGCTTGGCGGGATGGCGAACCGCCTGCGCCGGATCGACCGCGCCGGGCGGCAGGTAGCGGACCTCGCCCAGATAGCAGGCGGGATCATCGTCGAGCACCTCGGCATAGCGGGCAACCAGCGACGGCGACGGGATGCAGTCGACATCGAGGAAGATCAGGCTATCGCCGCGCGCCGCCAGGGCGGCCGCGTTGCGCGCCTCGGCCAGCGGCATCGGGTCGCCGGGCACGAACACTTCGCGCACCGGCACCCCTGGATCGGGCAGACTGGCGGGTGCGGCATCCTGCATATAGGCGATGACCAGCTCGTCGGGGGCGCGGGTCTGCGCGGCGATGCCCGACAACAGGTTGGCGAGGTGCGCGGTCCGCCCGCGCACCAGCGTGCAGACCGAGATCACGCCGACAGGCGCTGCTGCACCGGCTGCCCCCGGAAATGGGCGACCCCCTCCATGATCCCGAAGGCATAGCTGCGCCGCGCGACATAGCTGTGGGCGAGGTCGGGACGCTCTGCGAGGCCGTCCGAATAATTGCCGACGATGATCGCATGGGCGCAGGCGCGCAGCATTTCGACGTCGTTGCCGCTGTCGCCGGCGACGATCACCTGATCGCGGCGCATCCCCGCCCGCTGGCGGACATACTCGACCGCCGTCCCCTTCGACGCGGCGAGCGGCAGGATGTCGAGATAGCGGCCATGGCTGTGGATCACCGAGGCGGCGAAACCGGCATCGGCGAGCAGGTCGCGGACCCGCTGGGCGATGTCGGTTTCGCCGGCGGTGAAGTAACTCAATTTGTGGCTGCGCTGTTCGAGCGGGCTTTGCGGGCGCAGGTCGGACTGTGCGGCAAGCAGGGCGGCGATGGCCGCCCGGTCCCAGCCGGCATCGATCGTCGCCGTCCACGCATCGTCGCGGACATAGATTCCGCCATGGGCACGGTGATAGATTTCGGAGCCGACCGAGGTAATCATGACGGCGGGCGGCGCGACCTGATTCTGGGCAAGGATCGCCAGCGCGCTGTGCAGGCTGCGTCCGGTGGCGATGCCGAACAGCATGTCGTGCTGGTCGCCGTGCCACAGGTTGAACGCCTGCGCCGCTTCGGATTCGCCCAGCAGCGTGTTGTCGATGTCGGAGACCAGCAACAGGCGCGGGGTTTCCGCGACCGGGGCGGGCGGGGCGATCACCGCCTGCGCCAGTTCGGCATAGCGCGCGACATGCCCGTCCCAGTCGTACAGGTCGGCGGCGGTCGCCCCGGCGCGCGAATAGCGATCCCACAGCGCATCGTCGGACAGGATGGTCAGCATCGCCCGACCGATCGCCTGTGGATCGCGCGGGTCGACGAGGATGCCGTTCCCGCACCCTTCGATAATGTCGTTCGGCCCGCCGCTGTCGGTCGCAACTAGGGGCAGGCCCGACGCCGCCGCCTCCAGCAGCGTCAGTCCGAAGGGTTCGTTGAGCGCCGGGTTGACGAAGATGCCGCGCCGCGCGCGGGCATGGGCATAGATGGCGGGGACTTCGTGCGGGGCATGGGTCTTGGGGATCGCGACCGATCCGTACAGGTCGTAGCGGTCGATCAGCGCGAACAGTTCGGCCATGTTGCCGGCCAGTTCGGGTTCGAGGCTGCGCGGATCGTCGCGGGTGCCGGCGACGATCACCAGATTGGCGGCGGTCTGAAGCGCGGGGCAGCGGCCATAGGCATGGACCAGCGCGGCGAGGTTCTTCTTGCTGACCGGGCGGGCCAGCGCGAGGATCACCGGCTTCGACGGATCGGCGAGGAAGCGGTCGATCCGCGCATCGACCATCGGATCGGTACAGGTGCCCGCGAACATCGCCAGATCGCTGCCCGGCGGGATGATGCGGATGCGGCCGGGATCATAGCTGGCATAGCCGGCATATTGCACCTCCGCCTCGTCGCGGGACGAAGCGATGATCGCGTCGGCATCGGCGATCGCGCGGTCTTCGATGGCGATGCGGCGCTCCAGCCCCTGCGTCTCTGCACAGTCGGTGCCAAAAGCGATGCGCTTGACGCGTCCCAGTGAGTGGGCGGTGAAGAGATAGGGGATGCCCAGCCGCGCCTTGACCGCCGCCGCCACCGCGCCGGCATCGGCATAATGGGCGTGGATCAGGTCGGGGCGACGGTCCAGCCCCTCGATATGCGCGACCAGCGCGTCGACCATGCTGTCCTGTTCGCGCCACAGGGCTTCCTTGGGCAGATAGGCGTCGCTGGCCGAACGCAGGCGGACGATGCGCGTCGTGTCGTCGATCGGCTCCACCGCGTGCCAATAGCCATCGCCGAGCGCGCCGCCGCGAAAGGCGCGGGTGACGATATCGGTCCGGGTGATCGCATCGTTCCGACCGGTCGCGGCAACAAGATCAAGGAGGTAGCGGATGTGGCCGCCGGTATCGGCAGTGACGCCATATTCCACCTCGTGCGCACGAAGACAGCCCTGAAGCGCGAGATGGAGGATGAACATTACGGAACTTTCCCGTTAAAAAATACGGACTTGTGCCCGTCTTCACAGGAACCGTTCGGCTTTCGCTTGGTTCCGGTGGACGATGGTATCCCCGCTTCGGATCGCGCAGATCGCCCCCGTCATCTACCCCACGCCACCGGGCAGGACGGGCGGGACCGAACGGGTCGTGTCCGACCTGACCGAGGCGTTGATGGCGATGGGCCATCACGTGACGCTGATCGCCCCGAGCGACAGCGTGACCACCGCCCGCCATCTGTCGGCGCATCCCAGCCTGCAGGCGTTGCAGGCCTATCACGGTCCGGTCGCGCCGGGAGTGCCCGCCGCGCTGGAGGCGGCGCAGCTGGGGCTGCTGGCGCAGCACTGCCACGAATTCGACATCGTCCATTGCCATGGCGAGTTCGCCCATGCCGCGGTGCTGGGCAAGCGGATCGGGCAGAGCGTGACGACGGTCCACTGGCGGCTGGACGAGCTCGACCGCAAGCTGTTCTTCCACAGCTTTCCCGAATTGCCGGTCGTCGCGATCTCGGCGGCGCAGGCGCGCGACCTGCCGCGCGCCAACCGCGCGGGCGTGGTGCATCACGGCATTCCGGCCGAGCGGTTCTCGGCCGGTCCGGGTGGGCCGGGAGTCGCCTTTATCGGGCGGATGACCGACCAGAAGCGGCCCGATGTCGCGATCCGCGTCGCGCGCGCCGCCGGGCGGTCGATCCGGCTGGCCGGGGGCATCGATGTCGGCAATCCGCGCTATTTCGACGAACGGGTCGCACCATTGCTGGGCAACGATGCCGACCATGTCGGCGAGGTCGACGACCGCGCCAAACAGGCGTTGTTGGGCGAGGCGGCGGCGCTGCTGTTCCCGATCGACTGGCCCGAACCCTTCGGGCTGGTGATGATCGAGGCGATGGCCTGCGGGACGCCGGTGATCGCATGGGATCGCGGCAGCGTGCGCGAGGTCGTCGACAACGGCGTCACCGGCTTCGTCGTCAGGAACGAGGACGAGGCGATCGCGGCGCTGGCGCGCATCGATACGCTCGACCGGGCAAAGGTGCGCGAACGGTTCGAGGCGCGCTTCACCGCGACGCGCATGGCGGCGGAGTATGTGGCGCTGTACCGGCAACGGATCGCGCTGGCGCATGGGGCGGTGGCGTGAGGGTCGGGCTGATCAGCTGGGCCTATCCCCCCGAAAAGAGCGGCCTGTCGCGCGCTGCGCAGGAGATTGCGCAGGCGCTGGCCGAGGCGGGACATGACGTCCGCGTCGTGACGATGGACCGCCGCGACCGCAGCATGGACGGCGCGGTCGAGGTGATCGGCGCGCAGGTCGATGGCTGGCTGGCCCGGTTGCGGCGCTGGCCCGGCATCGGTCATGCGTGCGGCCCGGCGATGATCGCGCGGACGGTGCGGCGGCTGCATGCCGAGCGGCCGTTCGACGTGGTCGAGGCGACCAACTGGTATGCGCCGGGGCTGTGGGTCGCGCTCACCGGGCCGGTGCCGCTGGTCACCCGCAATTCGACGCCGGTCGCGACCAGCGCTGGGCGGCCCCGCACCCTGCGCGACCGGATCGACCGGTGGGCGGCGGTCGCGCTGGAGGCGCTGTCGGCGCGGCAGTCCGCCGGCCTGATCTCCAATACCGAAGCGCATGGTGCGAAGGTCGCGGCGCTGTACGGCACGGTGCCGCCGGGGCCGGGACATGCCGTGATCGGGCTGAGCCTGCCGCCCGCGATCGTGGCGGCCGGACAGGCCGCGCCCTATCCGCCGGGCAATGGCGCGCTGCGGATGTTGTTCGTCGGGCGCAACGAACCGCGGAAAGGAGCCGATGCGCTGATCGGCGCGCTGCCCGCGCTGGCGGCGGAGGCCGATGCCGGCACGCTGCCCGAGTTCCGGCTGACGATGATCGGGCTGCACCGCCACGAACTCGACCGGTTGCCACAGGCGGCGCTCCGGCGGATCGACGTCCATCACCGGGTCGAGGACGATGCGCTCCACGCCGCGCTAGCGGCGGCGGATATCGTCGTCGCGCCGTCGCGCTACGAGAGTTTCGGGCTGGTCTATCAGGAGGCGATGACGTTCGGCCGACCGATCGCGGCGTGCGGCGAGGATCCGAGCGCGAGGCTGTTCGTCGGCGGCAGCGGCGCGGGATTGCTGGCGCAGGATTGCACGGCCATCGCGCTGGGTGCGGTATTGCGGCGGATGCTGCGCGATGATGCGCTGCGGCTGGCGCTGTCGGCGGCGGCAAGGGTGGCGGCGGGGCGGTTCACCCGCGCCGGCCTCGCGGTGGAGACGGCGGCGGCCTATGTCGCGGCGGCGAACGGGCGGAGCAGGGCCGCCTCGTCGCTCGGGCGGCCGGCACCGGTCGACATGGCTTCGTAAACGCGCGACCGTTCGAGGACGCGCGACCGGCTGAGAAAATGGTCGATCGCCCCGGCAAGCGCGAGCGAGGTGCGTTCGAACGCCACCACCGGGCGTTCATGGACGATGCCGGCGAAGTGGACCTCGGCCCGGTTCAGCCGGTACTGGATGTCTGGCCACAGCGCCGATGGTACCCCGTCGACCCGGTTGCGGCGCGCCAAGCCTAGCGACTGCAGCCCATCGCGATCGGCCGCTGCGGTGAGCCAGCCGAGAGACGTCAGCAGCGCGACATCGGGCCGTTCGTCGGTATCGAGTTGCAGGATCCAGCCGGTCGTCAATGCCTGCACCCGGTTGCGTTGCGCGGCGAAGTCGCCGTCGAGCGGATGGGCGACGATCCGCGCCCAAGGTACTTGCCCGGTGAGCGCCGCCGCCTCGCCGGGCGTGCCGTCGAGCAGGACGATCGCGCGGGGAAAACCGGAGCGCAACCCCGTCAGCATCGCCGCGACCCCGTCGGCTTCACTGGCGCGCGCGATCATGCCGAGCGTCACGGCATGCGGCTGCGGTGTCGCAGGTTTACCGTCGACCAGCCCCAGCGCCCATGCCGCATTGCGGCGGGCATGGGGGGACAGCGCGAAGCTGTGTTCGGGCGTGCCGGTGCGCAGGGTGTCGGCGATCGCGGCGCGAAGCGCGGCCGGGTCGAAGGCGAGATCGGCGACCGTCAGCCCGCAATGGGTGCATTCGGGCAGCGCGCGGTCGTGCCAGTTGGCGTTGCCGCAGATCGGGCAGCGTGGCCAATCCTGATTCATCCCATCCGCCCCCTTGCGTTGCTGCGTCGGGGAACGCACGACGTCGTGTGGCGGTTCGGAGGATTGATGCGGGAAACGACCAACGACACGATCATCGTCGCAGGCGCGACCGGCGACCTTGGTGGACGGATCGCGAAGGCGGCCGTTGTACGCGGCGCGAAGGTGCGGGCGCTGGTCCGCCCCGAGACCGCGGCCGAGCGCATCGCCGCACTGGAAGCGATCGGGGCCGAACCCTGTCCGGTCGATTTCGACGATGCGCAGGCGCTGGCCCATGCCTGTCGCGGGGTGTTGTGCGTGGTATCGGCGCTGAACGGGCTGGGCGAGACGATTCTGGATACCCAGACACGGTTGCTCGATGCGGCGCTGGGCGGCGGGGCGGCACGGTTCATTCCGTCCGATTTCTCGATCGATTATCGCGCGTTGCCGACCGGCACCAACCGCAATTTCGACCTGCGTCGCGCGTTCCGCACCCGGATCGACACCGCGCCGATCATGGCGACGTCGATCTTCAACGGCGCATTCGCCGATATGCTCAACGGACAGATGCCGTTGATCCAGCGGCGGGTGCGGCGGGTGCTGTACTGGGGCGATGCCGACACGAAGTTCGCGCTGACGACCAAAGACGATGTCGCCGCCTATACCGCCGCCGCCGCGCTCGACCCCGCCGCGCCGCGCGACCTGCATATCGCGGGGGCTGAGGTCAGCGCGCGCGATCTGGCGGCGTTGATGGGCGAAGTGACGGGGCGGCCCTATGGTCTGCTGCGCGCCGGATCGCTGGCGGCGCTGTCGCGGATGATCGGGGTGACGCGCCGGCTGTTCCCCGCGCGCGATCAGGTGTTTCCGGCGTGGCAGGGGATGCAGTATCTCCACAATATGTTCGACGGTCGCGCACCGTCGGCGCCGGTGGATAACGGGCGGTATGACGTGGCGTGGACGCCGTTGCGCGAGGTGGTGGCGCAGGGATGATCCTATCCCCCTGCGCGGGGGTCACCGCGTTGCGTGTGGATCGAACCGCTCCAGCGGCAACACCATCCCCGCGACCACGAACCAGCTGCGGTCGACCGTCGCCGCCACCGCCTGATTGAGCCGCCCCGCCGCGTCGCGGAACCGGCGGCCGAGCGGGTGGTCGGGGACGATGCCCATGCCGACCTCGTTGCTGACCAGCAGCACCGGATGTGCCGCCCGGCCGATCGCGGCGAGCAGATCGGTGGTGTGGCGGTCGATATCATGGTCGCCCAGCATCAGGTTCGACAGCCACAGCGTCAGGCAGTCGACCAGTAACGGCCCCGTCGCCGCATCGATCGCGTTTGCCAGATCGATCGGGCATTCGACCGTGTGCCATCCCGGACCACGATCGGCGCGGTGGCGGGCGATGCGGTCGGTCATTTCCTCGTCCCACGCCTCCGCCGTGGCGAGATAGGTCCATGGCCCCGCCAGCGCCTCGCACGCCGCCTGCGCCAGCCGGCTCTTACCCGAGCGCGCGCCGCCCATGAACAGGGTTGTCGTCGCCATCTTGTCCTGTGCCCCGATGCGCTCTAAGGGCGCGGATGCGACAGGTTCCCAGAAACGGGATGAAAAGGGAACCCGGAAGCGCGTTTTAGACGCGTCATCCGGGGCTGCCCCCGCAACTGTGACCGGCGAGCCTTGCTCCTCCGCGTGCCACTGGACTTCGGTCCGGGAAGGCCGGGCAAGGCGACGACCCGGAAGCCAGGAGACCTGCCCGTCGCGGTTGTCCTTCGCGCGGACGGGGTGTGCCGGGCGATCGAGGGTTTCCTCGCGTGACGACGTCGTTTGGGGGTCGTGCGCGAATGGGAACAGCCTGTTCCCGCGTCATCGGTGCGCGTCCCCTTGGTTATGTCTGGGGGGAGTGCCTCATGAAGATTTCGAAGACCCGTTTGCTGTTGCTGCCGTGCCTGTTCGCGGCTGCCCCGGCCTTCGCGCAGAGCGCGCAATCGTCGGTCGGCCTCGAACGCGTGGCGGGGGAAGGCGACGAGATCGTCGTCACCGCCAACCGCGAAGCCCGCCCGGTCGATACCGTGGGGCAGGCGATCACCGTGCTCGACCTCGCCACCATCGAACAGCGGCAGGCGGTGGTCGTATCCGACCTGTTGCGCCAGACGCCGGGCGTCACCGTTACCCGCAACGGCGGCATCGGCACGACGACCAGCGTCAACATCCGCGGCGCGGACAGCGACCAGACCGTGGCGCTGATCGATGGCGTGAAGCTCAACGATCCGTCCTCGCCCGGCGGCGGGTTCAATTTCGGCAATCTGCTGGTCGGCAATATCGCCCGGATCGAAGTGCTGCGCGGGGCGCAGTCGGTGCTGTGGGGCAGCCAGGCGATCGGCGGCGTCGTCAACCTCATCACCCGCCAGCCGACCGACGCGCTGTCGATCAACGTGCGCGGCGAGGGCGGCTCGTTCGGCACCGGACAGGGGTTCGCGAACATCTCGGGCAAGGCCGGACCGGTATCGGCCAGCATCGGCGGCGGCTTCCTGACCACCGACGGCATCTCGGCCTATGCGCCGGGGCGCGAGGCGGACGGCTATCGCAACTATGGCGCGAACGGCAGCGTGTCTCTGGCGCTGGCCGACAGCGTGTCGGTCGATGTGCGCGGCTTCTATTCGAACGGGCGGACCGAGATCGACGGGTTCCCCGCGCCGACGTTCAGCTTCGGCGATACCCGCGAATACGGCGATGCCGAACAATGGACCGGCTATACCGGTCTGAACGCCGCGCTGTTCGACGGGCGGTTCCGCAACCGCATCGGCTATGCCCATACGTCGAGCAACCGGACCAACACCGACCCCGATGGCACGCCGACCGAGACGTTCCGGGGGAAGGGGCGCAACGACCGCATCGATTATCAGGGGTCGTTCGATATCACCGACGCGGTGTTCGCGACCTTCGGTGTCGAGCGCGAGGTGTCGCGCTTCACGACGTCGAGCTATGGCGGTCCGGCGACGACCGGTCGGGCGCGGCTGCTGGGCGTCTATGGCCAGTTGGCGGTGACGCCGATCGAGAACCTGACGCTGACCGGCGGCGTGCGGCATGACGACCACAATGTCTTCGGCGGGGCGACGGTGTTTTCGGGCAGCGGCGTGTGGTCGCCGAACGCCGGCAACACCGTGTTGCGCGCGAGCTATTCGGAAGGGTTCAAGGCACCGACCCTGTTTCAGTTGCAGAGCGAATATGGGAATGCGGCGCTCACCCCGGAGCGTTCGCAGGGCTGGGATGCGGGTATCACCCAGCGCGGGTTGAACGGCGCGGTCGAGGCGAGCGCGACATGGTTCGATCGCACGTCGAAGGATTTGATCGCGTTCGTGTCGTGCTTCGGCGTGACGGCCGGCGTCTGTGTGAGCAAGCCGAACGGCACCTATGACAATATCGCCCGCGCCGAGGCGAAGGGGCTGGAGTTCGCGCTGAAGCTGCGGCCGGTAGAGGCGTTCACCTTCGCTGCCGCCTATACGTGGCTGGATGCGCAGAACCGGTCGGCCGGGACCGCCAGTTTCGGGCGCAAGCTGGCGCGGCGGCCGGCCGACAGCCTGAGCGTCAACGCCGATTATCGCTGGGCGTTCGGGCTTGGCGTCGGCGCGACCGTCACCATGGTCGGCGACAGTTTCGACAATGCGTCGAACGCGCGGCGGCTGGACGGATATGTCCTGACCGATCTGCGCGCATCGTTCCCGGTGACCGAACGGGTCGACGTCTACGGCCGGGTCGAAAACCTGTTCGACGAACGCTATCAGACGATCTTCCAGTACGGGACGCCGGGGCGCGCTGCCTATGGCGGCGTGCGGCTGACCTACTGATGATCGACCTCGCCGAATATTGTGCGCATGGCGGGCGGGTGACCGCCGCCATGCGTGCGTTCGGCGGAGACGACTGGATCGATTTGTCGACCGGCATCGCGCCATGGGCGTATCCCCATGGCACGATCGATCCGGGCCATGACCGGCTGCCCGAACCGGGCGAACTGGCGGCGCTGGAACGGGCGGCGGCGCGGGCGTTCGGGGTGGCCGACCCTACAGCGGTGGTCGCGGTGCCGGGTACCGATCTGGCGCTGCGGCTGCTAGGGGTGATCCTTGCCGCCGAGCGACCGGCGGTGGTGCGGCCGGGCTATGCCGGCCATGCGGCGGCCTGGCCGCAGGCAAGCGCGGTGGCGGCGCTCACCGATCCGGGCGATGCCGATCTGCTGGTGCTGGCGAGTCCCGCCAATCCCGATGGCTTCGTCACGCCGGCGGACCATCTGCGGGCGCTGGCGCGGCGGATGACATTGGTGGTCGACGAAGCCTATGCCGATCCCGTGGCCGGTCTGGCGGCGGAGGCGTCCGACCGGCTGATCGTGCTGCGATCGTTCGGCAAATTCTATGGCCTGCCCGGATTGCGGCTGGGCTTCGTCCTTGCCGGGAGCGGGGTGGCGGACGCACTGCGTTCCCTGCTCGGCGACTGGCCGGTGTCGAGCGCGGCGGTGCGGATCGGGGCGGCGGCCTATGCCGATCGCGCCTTCGCCGACGCACAGGCGGAGCGGATCGCGACGGTCGGCGCACTGCTCGACCTCGCGCTGGCCGGGGCCGATATCATCGGCCGCGCGCCGTTGTTCCGGCTGATCGAGACCAGCGACGCGCACGCGCTGTTCCGCCATCTGTGCAACCATGCCATCCTGACCCGGCCGTTCGCCGACCGGCGCGACCGGCTGCGGATCGGCCTGCCAGCCGACGGGGCGGCGCTGTCCCGCCTGACCACCGCCCTGAAGGAGGTTATCCGATGACCGAGACGCCCGACGATCACGCCCGCCACAATGCCCGGATGCAGCGCATGGCGGTGGCGCGCGAAAAGATGCAGGCGCGCCGCACGCTCGAACGCGGGCTGCTGATCGTCCATACCGGCAATGGCAAGGGCAAGTCGTCGAGCGCGTTCGGCATGGCGATCCGCAGCATCGGCTGGGGGATGAAAGTCGCGATCCTCCAATATGTGAAGGGCAAGTGGGAGACAGGCGAGCGCAACTTCTTCGACGCGCATCCCGATCTCGCCAGTTTCGAGGTGATGGGCGAGGGGTTCACGTGGGAGACGCAGGACCGCGCGCAGGACATCGCCGCCGCCCGCGCGGCATGGGAACGGTCGAAGGAGATGATCCTCGACCCTGCGATCGACTTCGTCATCCTCGACGAGTTGAACATCGTGCTGCGCGACGACACGCTGCCGATCGCCGAGATCGTCGAATTTCTGAAAGACCGGCCGCTCACCAAGCATATCTGCATCACCGGCCGCAACGCGAAGCCCGAACTGCTCGACCTCGCCGATCTGGTCACCGAATTCGGTGAGGTGAAGCATCCCTATCATGCCGGGTTCAAGGCGCAGAAGGGTGTCGAATATTGATCCGTCCGCTCGCCCTGTTGCTCGCCGCGCCCGCGCTGGTATCGGCCGCGCCGCGCGCTCCCCGGATCGTGTCGATCAATCCGTGCGTCGATGCGGTGCTGCGCTTCGTCGCCGATCCGGCGCAGATCGTCGGCATCAGCCATTATTCGCAGGACGTGCGCGCGACGTCGGTGCCGCTGGCTTGGGCCAGGCGGTTCAAGGCGACGTCGGGCACAGCCGAGGAGGTGGTGGCGCTGCGCCCCGATATCGTGCTGGCGGGGCCACATGCCGAACCGGCGACGATCGCCGCGCTGAAACGGCTGAAGATCAAGCTGGTGCAATATCCGGTGGCGGAGTCGGTGCCGGAAAGCATGGATCAGGTCCGCGCCATCGCCGCAGCCACCGGCCATGCCGACCGGGGTGAGGCGCTGGCGGCGCGGATCGGGGCGGCGGCGATTCCTTCGACCGCGCGTCCAGTCGGGGCGCTGGTGTGGCAGGGGAATGGGCTGGTGCCGGGTAGTGGTACGCTGACCGACGACCTGCTCAAACGCGCCGGTTTTCGTAACATGAGCGCGGCCTATGGCCTCAGGCAATGGGACGTCCTCCCGCTCGAATATCTGGTTGCCGATCCACCGCGCGTGCTGCTGTCGACCGCGCCCGAAGGGGTGCAGGACGACCGGATGACCGGCCATCCGGCGGTGCGGCGGCTGGCGAAACATATCACCGTCGCCCCCTATCCCACGCGGCTGATGAATTGCGGCGGGCCGACGATCATCGCGGCGATGGCGCGGTTGCGACAGGTGCGTGGAGCAGTGACGTCATGAAGCGGCTGACCCTCGGCCTGATCGTCCTGTTGCTGCTCGCCGCCGCGCTTTCGGTTGCGGCGGGCAAGGTGTGGGTGCCGTTCGACGCGTGGACTGCCGACGATCCGCGATCGATCATCATCGTCGAACTGCGCCTGCCGCGCACCGTGCTTGCGTTGCTGGTGGGGAGTGCGCTCGGACTGTCGGGGGCGGTGATGCAGGGCTATCTGCGCAATCCGCTGGCCGATCCGGGGCTGTTCGGCGTGTCGTCGGGCGCGGCGTTCGGGGCGGTGATGGCGCTGTATTTCGGCTATGCCGCGCAGATGTGGCTGCTGCCCGGCTTCGCGCTGATGGGAGCAGGGGTGACGATGGCGCTGCTGGCGCTGATCGCGGGCCGGTCGGGCAGCCTGATCCTGTTCACGCTGGGTGGCATGATCCTGACCAGCATCACCGGATCGCTGACCGCGCTGGCGATCAGCGTCGCGCCGACGCCGTTCGTGTCGTCGCAGATCGTAACGTGGCTGATGGGGGCGCTGACCGATCGCAGCTGGGACGATGTGCTCGTCGCTGCACCGCTGATCGTGGCAGGTATCGGGCTACTGGCGCTGACCGCTCGGTCGCTGGATGCGCTGACGCTGGGCGAGGCGGCGGCGCGGTCGATGGGGGTCGATCCGGCGCGGCTGCAACGGCTGGTCATCGCCGGCATCGCGCTGACGGTCGGCGCATCGGTGGCGTCGGCGGGGATGATCGGGTTCGTCGGGCTGATCGTGCCGCATATGGTGCGGCCGTTCGCCGGCAATCGTCCGTCGGCAATCCTGCTGCCTTCGGCGCTGGCGGGGGCGGTGCTGCTGACTTTTGCCGACAGTCTGGTGCGGTTGGCCCCGACGGTCAGCGAATTGCGGCTCGGCATCGCCATGTCGATGCTGGGCGGGCCGTTCTTCCTGTACCTGCTGATCGCGATGCGGCGGAGGTTGGCATGACCGATCTGGTGGCCGATGCGATTTCGCTGACGCTCGGCGGGCAGCGCGTGCTCGACGCGGTGTCGTTCGCGTTCCGGCCGGGGCGGGTGACCGCGCTGCTGGGGGCCAATGGCGCGGGCAAGTCGAGCCTGCTCGCCTGCCTCGCCGCGCTGCGCCGGCCGGATAGCGGTGCGGCACGACTGGGCGGTCAGGACGTGCAGGCGGTCGACCGGCGCGCGCGGGCGCGGGCGATCGGGTTGCTGCCGCAATCGGCCGACGTGCATTGGGATATCGACGTCGCGACGCTGGTCGGCCTCGGCCGGCTCGCGCATCGCGGGCGCTGGGGGGAGGCGCAGGCCGACCGCGATGCGGTGGCGGCCGCGCTGGCGGCGACCGACATGACCGCGCTGGCCGGGCGGGGCGTCGAGCGATTGTCGGGCGGCGAGCGCGGTCGCGCGCTGCTGGCGCGGGTGCTGGCCGGCGAGCCCGACTGGTTACTCGCCGACGAACCGCTCGCCAGCCTCGATCCCGCGCATCAGTTGGACGTGCTGGCGCGGTTGCGCGGGGTCGCGGCCGGTGGGCGCGGGGTGGTGCTGGTGCTGCACGACCTGCATCTGGCGGCGCGGGTGGCGGACGATGCGGTGTTGCTGAAGGACGGGCGGATCGTGGCAAGCGGCGATGCGGACGATGTACTGACCGCGCCGGCCATCGCGGAGGCCTATGGCATCGATGTCGAGATCGGGCGCACGGCGCAGGGGCATCGCTATATCCTGCCGGTCGCGCGGTGATCGCGCTGGCGGCGCTGATCGTCGAGGCGGCGCTCGGCTATCCGCGCCGCTGGTGGCATCCGGTGATGGGCATCGGCGCGCTGATCGCGTGGGCAGAGCGGCGCTGGAACCGGCGGCGGCGGCTGGAGGGGGTGGTACTGGTCGTCCTGCTGGTAACGCTGTCGAGCGTGCTGGGTCTGGCGATCGAGCGATTGGGGACGGTCGTCACGATATTGGTCGCCACCACGGGGCTGGCGCAACGCAGTCTGCACGATCATGTCGCGGCGGTGGCGCGGCCGTTGATGGCGGGCGATCTTGCGGCGGCACGGCAAGCGGTGGCGATGATCGTCGGGCGGGATACGACCGCACTGGACGAAGCCGGCGTCGCGACGGCGGCGATCGAAAGTCTGGCCGAAAGTTTCTGCGACGGGGTGGTCGCGCCGGCGCTGGGGCTGGTGCTGTTCGGACTGCCGGGGCTGTTCGTGGTGAAGGCGATCAACACCGGCGATTCGATGGTCGGGCACCGTACGCCGGCGCTCGGCGCGTTCGGCTGGGCCGCGGCGCGTGCCGACGATGTCGTCAATTTCGTGCCGGCGCGGGTGGCGGGGGCATTGACCGCGCTGGCCGGCCGCGGTGGCTGGCACACCATGTTGCGCGACGCGCGCCACCACGCTTCGCCCAATGGCGGCTGGCCGGAGGCGGCGATGGCGGGTGCGCTGGGGCGGCGGCTGGGTGGGGCAGTGACCTATGATGGCGAACCGGCGCAGCGCGCGGTGCTGGGCGACGGGCCGCGGCCCGATGCCGGCGACCTGACCCGCGCGCTCGCCATCTATCGTGCCGCCTGCCTGTTGCTGTGGCTGCTGGTCGGGGGCGTCGCATGGCTGCGGTGATGATCCAGGGGACCGGATCGGATGTCGGGAAGTCGGTGCTGGTCGCCGGGCTGTGCCGGCTGTTGACCGATCGCGGGCTGCGGGTCCGCCCGTTCAAGGCGCAGAACATGTCGAACAACGCCGCCGTCTGTCCGGGTGGCGGTGAGATCGGCCGGGCGCAGGCGTTGCAGGCGATGGCCTGCCGGGTGCCGCCGACGACCGACATGAACCCGGTGCTGCTGAAACCGCAGAGCGACCGGACGTCGCAACTGGTCGTCGGCGGGCGGGTCGCGGGGGTGATGCGCGCGGGCGATTACCGGCGGCGGCGGCCCGAATTGCTGGCCGAGGTGCTGGCGGCCTATCGGCGATTGTCGGGCCAAGCCGATATCGTGGTGGCCGAAGGGGCAGGGTCGCCCGCCGAGATCAACCTGCGCGCCGGCGATATCGCGAACATGGGCTTTGCGCGCGCGGCGGGGGTGCCGGTGGTGCTGGCGGGCGATATCGATCGCGGCGGGGTGATCGCTTCGCTGGTCGGGACGCAGGCGGTGATCGACCCCGACGACGCGGCGATGATCCGCGGTTTTCTGGTCAACAAGTTTCGCGGCGATCCGGCGCTGTTCGACGATGGCCGCGCGGAGATCGTCGCGCGGACCGGCTGGCGCGATATCGGGCTGGTGCCGTGGCTGGCGGACGCCGCGCGCCTGCCTGCCGAGGATGCGGTGGCACTGGGACGCGGGGCCGAGCACGGCGAAGGCCCGCTGATCGCGGTGCCGATGCTGTCGCGTATCGCCAATTTCGACGATTTCGACGCGCTGGCGCACGATCCGGCGGTGCGGCTGCGGATGATCCCGCCCGGCCAGCCGCTGCCGGGCGATGCCGCGCTGGTGATCCTGCCCGGCACCAAGGCAACGATCGCCGACCTCGCTTTCCTGCGCGGACAGGGGTGGGATATCGATCTTGCCGCGCATGTCCGGCGCGGGGGGCAGGTGCTGGGGATTTGCGGCGGCTATCAGATGCTCGGGGCGTCGATCGCCGACCCGGACGGGATCGAGGGACCGGCCGGACGGGTAGCGGGCCTGGGGCTGCTGCCGATCGATACGGTGATTACGGGCACCAAGACGACGCGGCCGATCACGGGGACGTGGGTCGATGGTGCCGCGTTCGCCGGGTATGAAATCCATGCCGGCGTCACGACCGTCGCGCCGGGCACGCCGCCGCTGTTGCGCTTCGCCGATGGAACGCCCGATGGCGCGGTCGCGCGCGACGGGCAGATCGCCGGCTGCTATGTCCATGGCCTGTTCGATGCCGCCAGCGCGCGCGCGAGCCTGTTGCGGCGGATCGGCGCGCGGGGCGATCCGCTCGACCGGCGCGAGGGCATCGACGCGGCGCTCGACGGCGTCGCGCGGGCGCTCGAGGCGGCGCTGGATATCGACGCACTTCTGGACATTGCCGGGGAGGCCCCATGATCGACGAGATTCGCGCGCATCTGGACGCGCTGGCCAAGCCGCGCGGGGCGATGGGACGGCTGGAGGCGCTGGCGACCGAACTGGCGCTGACGCAGCGGCGGATCGATGCGCGGACCTCGCCCCGACAGGCGGTGTTGTTCGCGGGCGATCATGGCTGTGTGGCGGAGGGCGTGTCGGCATGGCCGTCCGAAGTGACGGCGATGATGGTCGCCACCATCCTGTCGGGCCGTGCGACCAGCAACGCGCTGGCAGCTGCCGCCGATTGCCCGTTGCGGCTGGTCGACGTCGGCATGACGGGTGCGCGGGTCGACGGGCCGGCCTTCTTTCGCGATGCGCGCCTCGCCGATGGCACCGCGCCGCTGGGTGCCCGCCCGGCGATGACGGTCGCACAGTTCGACGCGGCTTGGGGCATCGGTGCCAGCGAGGCGGAGCGCGCCATCGACGAAGGCGCGGTGCTGCTGATCGCCGGGGAGATGGGGATCGGCAACACGACCCCGGCCGCCTGCCTCACCGCGCTGCTGACCGGACTCGACCCCGCTGCGGCGGTCGGGCGCGGGGCAGGGGCGGACGACACGGTGCTTGCCGCCAAGCGCCGGGTCGTCGCCGCCGCGACCGATCGTGCGCGGGGCGGGGTCGATCCGCGTGCAGCGATCGCATCGGTCGCGGGCTATGAAATCGCGGCGATGGCCGGCTTCTATGCGGCGGGCGCGGCGCGGGGGGTGACGCTGCTGCTCGATGGATATGTCGCCACCGCCGCCGCCTTGATCGCGGAGACGCTCGCGCCGGGGAGCAGGAAGGCGATGATCGCAGGCCATCGGTCGGCCGAGCCGGGGCATCAGGCGGCGCTCGCCGCACTCGGGCTGACGCCGGTGCTCGACTGGGAGATGCGGCTGGGCGAGGGAAGCGGGGCGCTGACGGCGTTGCCGCTGCTCGATGCCGCGTCAGCGCTGCTCAACGACGTCGTGCGGCTCGATCAGATCGGGGCGGATCGTGCCGACTGACGTGCCGCGCTGGGCCGCGCCGTTGCTGGCGGTCCAGTTCCTCACCCGCCTGCCGGTGCCGGTCCTCGCCCGGCTGACGGCCGAACAGGCGGCGGCGGGGCTGGCGCGGGCGATGGCGTGGCTGCCGCCGGTCGGCACGCTGATCGGTGCGGTGACGGCGGGGGTGTTCGTCGTTGCCGGCTGGTTCTGGCCGCCACTGGTCGCGGCGACGCTGGCGCTGATCGTCGAGGCGTTGCTGACCGGTGCGTTTCACGAGGATGCGGTCGCCGATTTCTGCGATGCGTTCGGCGGCACCGCGTCGGGGGAGCGCGCGCTGACGATCATGAAGGACAGCCGCATCGGCAGCTATGGCGCGCTCGGGCTGGCGTTGAGCGTGGCCCTGCGGATCACGGCGATGGTCGCACTGCCCGCGCCGGTCGCGGCGGCGGCGATCGTTGGCGCGGCGACGGCGGGGCGGCTGTGCGCGGTGACGCTGGCGGCGATCGTCGCCCCGGTTGGTAGCGGCGCGGGGATGGCGGTGCGGGCCGGGCGGATGCCGCCCGGTCGCCTTGCGCTGGCGATGGTGCTGGCACTGCCCGGCCTCGCCCCGATCCTGTGGCTGCGGCCCGGTGCGATCGGCGCGGCGATCGGCGCGATTCTCGTGTTGCTGCTCTGGCTGCGCCGTTTTCTGATCGCGCGGATCGGGGGGAGTACCGGCGACTGCCTTGGCTTCGCTGCGGCGATGGGGCAGGTGGCGCTGCTGCTGGCGATCGCCGCACGGTGAAGGTGTTGCTGCTGCGCCATCCGCCGGTCGCGAAGGCATGGGCCGGGCGCTGTTATGGACGGTCCGACATGGGGTGGAGTCGCGAGGGCCAGACGCTGGCGGCGCGGATCGTCGCCGACCTCGCCGCCACAACGATTGACGCCATCGTCCATTCGGGCGCACTCCGCACCCGGCGGCTGGCCGAGCGGATCGCGCGCGGCCGAGACACCGCCGTTACGGCCGATCCCCGCTGGCTCGAACGCGACTTCGGCGCATGGGAGGGCCGGTCGTGGAACGCAATCTGGCGCGAGACGGGCGCGGAGATGGACCGGATGATGACCGATCCCGAAAGCTACCGTCCCGGCGGCGGGGAGAGCGGACGCGACCTTGCCGACCGGGTGCTGGCCGCATGGGCGGCGCTGCCGCGCGAACCGAGCGTGCTGGTCGTCGCGCATGGCGGACCGATCGCGACGCTGCGCACGGTGCTCGACGGCCAGTCGCTCGCTCGCGCGGTCGACTTCATCCCCGCCTGCGGTGAGCTCGTCGCGCTTCAGCGTTGCCAGTAGCGGACATGATCGACCCGCATCGACTGCGGGAATTTGCTGTCGTCGATGCCCATCTTGCCGCCCCAGTCGCCGCCGACCGCGACGTTCAGGATCAGGTCGAACGGCCGGTCGAACGGCCAAGCCGCGCGCCCGCCGGGCTGGTCGTTGGCGACGCGCATATAGCCGCGCCCGTCGATGCCGATGGTGATCGCCTGTGGGGTCCAGTCGAGCTGATAGTGATGCCATTGCCCGCACGCGGTCGGCACCTTGATCGCCCCGCCGCGCTGCGTGCCCTTGGCATGGTTGAACGCGGCCGTGTGCAGCGTCGCATGGACCAGATCGGGTTCGTAGCCGACCAGTTCGAGGATATCGATCTCGCCCTCGTCGGGCCATTTGCCATCGGGCGGCAGCATCCACAGCGCCGGCCAGATGCCGCGCCCGCACGGCAGCTTCGCGCGGATATCGTAAAAGCCATAGCCCATCGGCTTCGCCGACACGATCCGGGCGGAGGTATAGTCCTGCCCGCCGGAATCGCCGCCCTTCGGTTTCTCCCGCCGCGCCTCGATCACCAGCGCGCCATCGGCGATCCGGGCATTGGCGGGGGTGTTGGCGGGCGCATAATATTGCCGCTCGTTATTGTACCAACCGTCGCGATTGCGGCTGGTATCGAAGCGCCAGTGCGCGGGGTCGATGGTCTTGCCGGTAAATTCGTCGGCAAAGGTCGGCGTGCCGGCGGGTGGCGCGATGGCGATATCGACCGCATGGTTGCTGGCACCCAGCGTCGGCGCGTCCTGCGCCATCCCGGCGGTGGCGATTCCCGCCGCCATCATCGCCCACACCATCCGCATCGCGCAACCTCCTGCAATCGCGCCCGTATTCCGGCGCTTCGCCGGCATCGTACGAAGCGGACCCGTCCACGCGCAACCCCCCTGCCGGTCCGACCGTTCAGTGCGCGACTTTCCCATCATGGAGCAGACGGATGACGGTGCAGCAGTTCGACTATCGCGACGGCGACACGGTGTTGCAGGCGGGCGTGGTGTTCCCCGCCGGAGACGGCCCGGCCCCCGCCGTGCTGATCGCCCACCAATGGGCCGGACGCGGCGAGGACGAGCATCGGACCGCCGAGCGGCTTGCCGCCCTTGGCTATGTCGGCATCGCGATCGATATGTTCGGCAAGGACGTGAAAGGCGATCCGGCGGGCGACAACAGCCATTTGATCGGCCCGTTCCTGTCCGATCGCGCCGCGTTGTTGCAGCGGATGCGCGCGGCGGCGACCTTCGCCGCGTCACTCGACCGGGTGGACGCGACGAAGATCGCGGCGATCGGCTATTGCTTCGGCGGGCTGTGCACCCTCGACCTCGCGCGCGGCGGGGCCGACGGCGTGCTGGGCGTGGTCAGCCTGCACGGCATGCTCGATGGCAATGACCTCGGCGGCGACGGGCCGATCGCGGCGAAGGTGCTGGTCGAGCATGGCTGGCAGGACCCGATGGCCGCGCCAAACAAGGTACTGGCCTTTGCAGAGGAAATGGGCGCTCGCGATGCCGACTGGCAGTTGCACGCGCATGGCCGGGCGATGCACGCCTTCACCAACCCCCATGCCGCCGCGCCCGAAAAGGGCATGGCCTATGATGCCGATGCCGATCGCCGATCCTGGGCGTCGGTCGTCGCGTTCCTCGGCGAGCTGTTCTGACCGGCTTTGCGAACCCGCCGTCGCGCCCCCATCTATCCGGCACCCCAGTACGGAAGCCCATGATGACCGAATATCGCAAGACCGAGGCGGCAATCGCCCGCCTGACCCCCGAGCAATCCCATGTGACGCAGCAAAGCGGCACCGAACGGCCCGGCACCGGCGAATATCTGCACGAGAAGCGCGCCGGCCTCTATGTCGACATCGTGTCGGGCGAACCATTGTTCGCATCGGCCGACAAGTTCGATTCGCATTGTGGCTGGCCAAGCTTCACCAAGCCGATCGAGCCCGCAAATGTCGCCGAACTGCGCGACGCGACGCATGGCATGGTCCGCACCGAAGTCCGCTCGGCGGGCGGCGACAGCCATCTCGGCCATGTGTTCCCCGACGGTCCGCGCGACCGGGGTGGTCTGCGCTACTGCATCAACTCCGCCTCGCTCCGCTTCGTACCCAAGGAGGCGATGGAAGCGGAAGGGTATGGCGACTATCTCGATCAGGTCGAAGGATAACGCGTGCGGATCGTTGCCCCGAACCGGTTTCGGGGTAACGATCGCACCGGTCGGACAAGTCTGTTGCCGATCTGCAACACGCTCGACACTGTAATGATTACGTAACGATCTCGTAACGGTCGTTTCATTCCCCGTCGTCAGGGGCAACCCCAAGGCGGGAGCGTTAACGCTCCCCTAACAAGGGGCTTTCTGACATGGTTGGTATCTTCGCCCGGTCCTCGCGGGCCGTCGTCGTGCGCGCATTGCTGACGGGCGCGGCGTTCCTGCCCGTCGCCGCGCTGGCCGATCCGGTCGAGGATATGCCGGTCGTCGCCGATCCGGTGGCCCCCGAAGAGGAACAGGAAATCGTGGTGCGCGGCAGCCGCCCGATCGCCGAATCCGAAGCCGCCGCGCTCGAAATCCAGCGCAACAGCACCGCGCTTGTCTCGGTCATCGCCTCCGACGCGGTCGGTCGCCTGCCCGACCAGAATATCGCTCAGGCGATCAGCCGCCTGCCCGGCGTCGGCGTCGAGCGCGACCAGGGTCAGGCCCGCTACGTCAACCTGCGCGGCGCGCCGAAGCGCTGGACCACGCTGTCGTTCGACGGCGTGAACGTCGTCAGCCCCGAAGGTCGCGCCGCCCGGTTCGATTCAATTCCGTCGGCGATCGCCAAGCAGATCATCGTCCGCAAGGCAGTGACCCCGGACATGGTCGGCGAAACCATTTCGGGCAATGTCGACATCATCACCCGTTCGGGTTTCGACCAGAACGGGTTCCATGTCGCGGGCAAGGCCGCCTATGGTCTGGTCGAACTGGGCGACCGTCGCGAATTCGAAGGATCGCTGGTCGTGTCCGACCGGTTCGACACCGGCATCGGTGAATTCGGCATTGCCTCGTCGGCCAGCTTGTACCGGCGCGGCATGGTCACCGACAATTTCGAGACCGATTGGGAAACCGTGGCGCAGGACGCGCGGCCGGGCTTTGCCGACCGCATCTGGGCACGCGAGACCGAGAACAAGCTGTATCGCCTCGTCCGCAAGAACTATGCGCTGTCGACCCGGCTCGACTGGAAGCCGTCGCCCGACCACCGCATCTTCGCCGAAACCATCTATTCGGCGTTCCAGGACGACGAACAGCGCAACAACTACATCTTCGATCTCGACGATCAGCAGTCACGCCTGTCGACCGCAACCGCTGCCTGCGCGGTCAATGCGACGCCGGCCACCGGCACGACCGGCTATGCCGATGTCTGCACCGGCAATACCCCGCTGCAGGGCACCGTGTACGGTATCGATCTGAATTCGAACTTCACCGTGCGCGCGTACAAGCAGTCGGTGTTCACCAACACGCTGGGCGGTGACCATGATCTCGACACGTGGCGCGTATCGTGGCGGGCCAATTATAGCCGCTCGATCGACGACCGGACCCAGCCCGCACAGTTGAACTATGACAGCCCGTCGTTCGGCACCAACGGCGCGAACGCCGCCAACCGGCTGACCGTCGGCTACGACTTCACCGATCCGCAACTGGCACGCGTCCAGCTGTTCCGGACCATCCGCAACACCAATGGCACCTTTGCCCGCGGTGCCCGGGTGACCGCGATCGAGGATTTCCCGCGTTCACTTGTCCGCCTGCGCTCGCTGCTCGCGGCCGACACCACCGACGCCTATACCGCGCGCCTCGACGTGCAGCATGATGTCGACGGACTGTTCGGCGACAAGACGACCTTTGCGGTCGGCCTGCGCTTCGACGATCGCACCAAGTCGGTCGACGAACGCCTGCTCGACCTGAACAGCGCCGCGCAGTTCGCCGCCGCCAACATCCCGACCGGCTATGGCCAGATCGCGATCCCTGGCGGCTTTCAGGGCGAAATCCCGCTGGGCTACACCTTCCAGTATTTCGGCAAGGCCCAGCTCCTCGACCTCGTCGACCGCGCCAAGACGGTCGGCCGCTATGTCGACCAGACCGCCAACCTCTATGACGTGAACGAGCGCATCTATTCGGCCTATGCGATGGCGACGGTCGTCACCGAATGGGGCAATGTCGTCGGCGGCGCGCGGATCGAGCATATCCGCAATGACTCCGGCGCGTTTGGCACTGGACCGCAGCGTCTCGAAGTGAAAACCAGCCAGACGCTGGTATATCCGAGCCTGCACATCAACTATGACGTGAAAAAAAATTCGAAGGCGCGGCTGTCGTTCAGCACCGGCGCAGCCCGGCCCGATTATGACCAGCTTCGCCCGAACCTGACCTTCAACGACGCCAACCTGACGATTTCGGGCGGTAACCCCGATGCGAAGCCCGAAAAGGCAATGGGGGTCGATGCCTATGTCGAATATTATGGGTCGACCGGCGGGTTCCTGTCATTCGGTGCCTATTACAAGAAGCTGCGCGACGTGCTGTTCGATAGCAGCCGCACCTTTGGCCGCGATATCCTGAACTTCGGCGGCGTCGATCGATCGCAATATCTGTATTCGACGATCGACAATGGCGGCGACGGCTCGATCCTCGGTGTCGAAGGCGCGATCCAGCAGCAGCTCGATCCGTTCGTCGCCGATCTCGGCCTGCCCGAATGGGTCGGCGGCTTCGGCGTGCAGCTGAACGCCACGCTCAACCGCAGCCGCGCCGAGACCCCCGATGGCCGCCGCGTGCCGCTGCCGGGTGCTTCGAACGCCGTCTACAATATCGGGGCCTATTACGAAAAATACGGCTTCTCGGCGCGGGTCCAGTATCAGAACCGTTCGCGCTGGCTCGACGAACTGGGCGATTTCCAGAACATCAACGGCGTCAATCGCGGCGTCGACGGCGGCGACTTCTACTGGGCGAAGGATAACGAACTCGACGCCTCGCTGCGCTTTGCGGTCACCAGCCAGGTCGAACTGTTCGGCAATTTCAGCAATTTGCTGAACGGTCCCGGCCGGCGCTACGTCCGCGACGCCCGCTACACGATCGAGCGTGAGACGTTCGGCCGCCGCTATCAGGCGGGCGTGCGGGTGAACTTCTGATGCGGCGGTTCGCGGCCGCGGCGTTGCTGCTCGGCGGGTGTGGGGTAACGCCCCCGCCGCCGGTGACGCCGAATGCGGTGCCGATGGTCGCCGCAGTGGCGGAGACCGATCCGGTCGACACCGCTGCCGACGCCGCCGACGATCCCGCCATCTGGCGCAACCGGCGCAATCCGGCCGGGAGCCTTGTGATCGGCACCGACAAGCAGGCCGGCATTCATGTCTATAGCCTGTCGGGCAAACGGCTGAGCTTCACCCCCGCCGCGCGGCTCAACAATGTCGACCTGCGGGACGTCGGCGGCAGGGTGATCGCCGTCGCCAGCGACCGTGCGGACGTTGGCGAGGCGCATGTCGCGCTGTTCACCCTCGATACGGTTGCGGGCAAGCTGGTGCCGATGGGCCGCTATCCGGTCGGTCCCGGCGAAGCCTATGGCATGTGCCTGTGGACCCGCGCGCGCGATCACGCGCTGTTCGGTTTCGTCGTGATGAAGGACGGCCGCATCGATCAGGTGTCGATCGACACGACGGGCGCGACGCCGCAGGTCCGCACCGTGCGGTCGATGAAGGTCGGCACGCAGGCAGAGGGCTGTGTGGTCGACGACCGGACCGGGCTGCTCTACGTCGCCGAGGAGGATATCGGCCTGTGGCGCTTCGCCGCCGATCCCGCCGCGCCCGTCACCGGCACGGCCGTTGCCAAGGTCGACGGCACCACGCTGGTCGCCGATGCCGAGGGGCTGGCGCTGGCTCCCAAGGGGCGCGACGGCGGCTATCTGGTCGTCAGCAGCCAGGGCGACAATGCCTACACCCTCTACCGCCTGCCGGCGCTCACCTATGCCGGCCGTTTCCGCATCGGCGGTGGCGCGATCGACGGCACCAGCGAGACCGACGGCATTGACTTGATGCTTGGCGATTTCGGCCCCGGCCTGCGCCACGGCCTGATGGTCGCGCAGGACGGCGACAACGCGCCGGAGACACAGAACTTCAAGATCGTAGGCTGGGACACCATCCGAAAGGCACTCCGGCTGCGCTGAACGGCTTGTCGATCGGTACGGATCAGAACGTCGCCCCGGACCTGTTTCGGGGCGGCGTTTTGCGCAGGCGCGGCCTTGCTCACCGGGTAACGGCGCGATCCGATGTCATGTGTGTCTGAGATATCGCTGGATGCCCCGTGAGGACTAAGAGTTGCCTTTAGTTGCATAGCGATACGTTGGCTACCCTATATGCCGTTTGCGAAATATCGCCCTCGAGGCCAGGATGAGATTGGCTAACCTTTTAAGCCTTGAGCGATGGGTACGGAAGGCCGCAAACTAACGATCTGGCTGGACCGCGCGAGCATCGCGGAGAGTAGTCGGCGTTCGTGGAAAGTTGGGCTGGTGACCCACAAACGGCCATTCGCGCCGGCTACTCTGTATCCCAGGTTCAGACATTCATTCATGTCGAAGACGGACGTGCTGGGAATCGCATCAAAATCAGCTTGGCGACGCGTCAACGGCACAAAAACTCATGGTTCAGAGGGCTTGGATGTATCTCGCGTCCCGGTTCGTTCAACATTTGTCTCAGACGCGGTAACGCAGCGCTTCCAGCATCAAGCTGAATGCGGGCGATGGCTGTCGCCGACTAGGGTAATAAAGATAGTAGCCATCGAAGGGTTCGCACCAATCCTCCAGCACCCTCACAAGGGCGCCCGAGGCGAAGTGCCGGGCGACATGGCCCTCGACCGTGAAAGCGATACCCCGTCCAGCCAGCGCAGCGGCGACGATCAGGTCGGCATCGTTGAATACGAGCTGGCCCTCCGTTTTGACCTTCAACTCTTTGCCGTCGCGTTCGAACTCCCACGCGTACAAACCACCTGAAGTCGCCATGCGAAGGCTGATGCAATTGTGCTTCGCAAGATCATAGGGTGTTTGGGGTGTCCCATGCCGTTCCAGGTAGCTTGGTGCGGCAAACGCAGCCATGCGCAGCCTCGGGCCGATCGGCACCGCGATCATATCCTGTTCCAGTCGCTCACCGAGCCGAACACCGGCGTCGAAACGGCCGCTGACGATATCGACTAGGCCACTTTCGATACTGACCTCGACGTTGATGTCTGGATTGCCAGCCGTCAGTCGGTCGATGACCGGCCATAGCACCGCACGTGCCGCGTGTGCGCTCGAGGTAATACGAACCGTTCCAGCAGGGCGTTCACGCAGCTCGGTCAGCGAGGCGAGCCTATCATCGATGTCGTTAAGAGCGGGGCGCAGTGTTTCGATCAAACGCTCACCGGCTTCGGTGGGAGCAACGCTTCGGGTCGTTCGGGTCAGCAGTCGCAAGCCGAGTTTGGCTTCCAGTCGTCGCATCGTATGGCTTAGCGCCGACTGCGAAATGCCGAGTTTCGCCGCTGCTTTCGTAAAGCTGCGCTCCTCGGCGACGGCCAGAAACATGGCCAGGTTACCCAGATCCTCACGCTGCATTTCAAGTCGCCACCGAGCGTTTCATGACGTCATGTCATAGGCCCAAGCGATTTGCCCTGTCTAATCCCCAAGATAGCTTGGGCGTAAATAGGGGTTGCCGTGGTTCGGGCGCTTGATCGTCATTCCAGGCCGCTGCTTCGGCAACGGTCTGCACCCTTTTGAACCTCATGCGGGAGCAGTTGTGATGGACACTCGATCAACCCAGGGAATGAAGCGGCTTGGCCTGCTAGGTGCCGTCGCCTTGTCATTGCTGCCGATGCAGCCCTTGCTCGCGCAGCAAACGCCGCCCCCCCCGACGGAGACGATCAAGACGGTTGCCACGCATACCCCGACCGAGCAGCAGCTCATCGACCTGTCCAGGACCAAATGGGATTGGATGGCAGACAAGAAGGTCGACTCCCTCGCGACGCTCTTCGACGATCGCGCCATGTTCACCCACATGGGCGGAACGTGGGGCAAGACCCAGGAACTCGCCACCATCCAGAGCGGTGGTATCTGGTACAAGAAGGCATCGATCTACGCGGTTGACGTGCGGGTGTTCGGCAACACCGCGATCGTGCTGGAAGACCTCGATCTGGAGGCCGTCGTCGGCGGTCGAACCGTCACCAATCCATTCATGGTCACGGAAGTTTACAACAAGCAGGCTGGCAAGTGGCGTCTGGCCCAGCTCACCTTCTCGCGTCTCGTTCGGTCGGTGAAGACGAGCGCTGGCGGGGATTGATCCCAACTGGGATTAGAACGGGAGACGAGACGATGAAGGTCGCTTCTGCAACTGCCGCCGCGCTGGCGATGGCCGTGCCGGTCGAGGCGCAGGAGCGTCCGTCGGTTGCGCCCAGGAACATGCAGGCAATCGCGCCGGCACTGGCTGGCTACACCGACCGGGTGCTATTCGGCGACGTGTGGGTGCGGCCGGAGCTGGCCCCGCGTGATCGCAGCATCGTCACCCTGTCCGTGCTGATCGCAACGGGCAAGACCGCGCAGATGACGAGCCATCTTGGTCGTGGCCTCGATAACGGCATCAAGCCGTCCGAGGTCGCCGGCATGGTGACGCAACTCGCCTTCTACAGCGGATGGCCGAACGCTGTGTCGGCCTTGAATGAGGTCGAGAAGGTATTTGCCGCGCGCCACGTCGATCTGAAGCCGCTTGCAGCGGTGTCTCCGGCCACCGCGCCGCTCCCCGGCTCCGATCCCGTACGTGCGGCGACTGTTGACGGGACGCTCGCTCCGATCGCACCCAAGTTCGCGCAACTTACCAACGACGTCGTGTTCGCCGACTTGTGGCGGCGCACCGACTTGTCGCCGCGTGACCGCAGCCTCGTCACCATCGCCGCGCTTTCCGCAGGCGGTGATGCCGACCAACTCGCCCTCCACGTTCAACGTGGCCTCGAAAACGGGCTGACGCAGGCGCAGATCGTCGAGGCGCTGACCCATCTCGCTTTCTATGCAGGCTGGCCGAAAGCGAACGCCGCCATCGGCATCGCGGGCAAGGTATTCGCCAGACAAGAGGTTCCCACTATGTCAGACGTTCAGGTTATCCGTCCCGGTCAGGAACCGAAGGCTGGTCCCGTCGACTATTTCACCGGCAGCGTGTCGGTCGCATCGCCCTTCAAAGGCACCGGCGATGCGCGCCTTGGCGGTGCGACGGTGACGTTCCAACCGGGCGCGCATACGAACTGGCACACGCATCCGCTTGGGCAATTGCTGATCGTCACCGCTGGACACGGATGGGTCCAGGTCGACGGCGAGGCCGCAAAGCCGATCGCGACCGGTGACACCGTGTTTATCTCGCCGGGCGTCAAGCACTGGCATGGTGCGGCTCGCGATAGCGCATTGACCCATGTGGCGGTGTCGGAAGCGCTCGACGGTACGTCCGTGACGTGGCTCGAACCGGTCGCCGACGATTTATACAACAAGCTGTAACGGGAGCGACGGCGATGATGACCGAGATGGAGATGTCGAGGCGAGGTGTTCTCGCCGGCAGCGCCGCAGCGGCTGCGCTGGCCGCGGCCCCGCAAGTGGAGGCACAGCCCGCAAAAGCGGCTGCGCCCGCGACCATGCCGGTATCGCTAACCGTCAACGGCAAGCGTCGTGACCTCAACCTCGACACACGCACGACGCTGCTCGATGCGCTGCGCGAGCATCTGAAGCTCACCGGCACGAAGAAGGGCTGCGATCACGGGCAGTGCGGAGCCTGCACCGTCATCGTCAACGGGGAGCGGATCAATTCCTGCCTGAGCCTCGCCGTCCAGCATCAGGGCGACGAGGTGAGGACGATCGAAGGGCTAGGCACCCCGGACAAGCTCCACCCGATGCAAGCCGCGTTCGTTCGTCATGACGGCTATCAGTGCGGCTATTGCACGCCGGGCCAGATTTGTTCGGCCGTCGCGGTGCTGGACGAGATCAAGCGCGGTGTGCCGAGCAATGTCCAGGCCGATCTTTCCGCGCGACCGCAGCTGACCAACGCCGAAATGCGGGAGCGGATGAGCGGCAATATCTGCCGTTGCGGTGCCTATTCCAACATCGCCGAGGCGATGGCGGAAGTCGCGGGAGCAAAGGCATGAAGCCCTTCACCTATGAGCGCGCAAGGACCCCGGCCGAAGCCGCTGCCGCTGCCGCTGTTGCCCGTCAGCCCGGAGCAAAGTTCCTTGCCGGGGGCACCAACCTGCTCGACCTGATGAAGCTGGAGATCGAGACGCCCCGGCATCTGGTCGACGTCCAGGACCTGAAGCTCGATCGGATCGAGCCGACAACGGATGGCGGCTTGCGGATCGGCGCGCTGGTCACGAACACCGCGCTCGCTGCCGACACCCGCGTCCGTCGCGATTATGGCGTGTTGACCCGCGCGATCGTAGCAGGAGCCTCCGGCCAGCTTCGCAACAAGGCGACCACGGCGGGCAATCTGCTTCAGCGGACCCGCTGTCCCTATTTCTATGACCCCAACATGCCCTGCAACAAGCGCAAGCCGGGATCGGGCTGCGCCGCGATCGGCGGCTATTCGCGCCAGCTCGCCGTGATCGGTTCGAGCGACCAGTGCATTGCCACCTATCCCGGCGATATGGCCGTGGCGATGCGCGTGCTGGATGCGACCGTGGAGACGGTCAAGGCGGATGGCACGACCCGCGCTATCCCGATCGCCGATTTCCACCGTCTGCCCGGCGACAAGCCCCACCTCGACAACAACCTCGAAGCCGGTGAGCTGATTACGGCGGTGACGCTGCCCCGGCCGCTGGGCGGCACGCACCATTATGAGAAGGTTCGCGACCGGGCCTCCTATGCCTTCGCGCTCGTCTCGGTCGCGGCCGTCATCCAGAAGGACGGCAGTGGACGTGCAGCGTTCGGCGGGGTCGCGCACAAGCCGTGGCGGATCGACGCGGCCGACGCTTTGATGACTCAGGGGGCCGCAGTCGTGACGGCCAAGGCGTTCGCGAACGCCCGACCGACAGAGGACAATGCGTTCAAGATACCGCTCGCGACGCGAGCGCTTGCAGCCACCATCGCGGAAGGCAAGTCAGCATGAAGTTCGACACGCCAGCAGGCACCAACCCGATCGATCGGGCAAAGGTTGTCGGCAAGCCGCACCCGCGTATCGAGGGGCCGCTGAAGACGACCGGACGCGCCATCTATTCCTACGAGAACCACGAGGCCGCGCCGAACGCCGCCTATGGCTATGTCGTCGGTTCGGGCATCGCCAAGGGCCGCATATCATCGATGGATATGCGCGAGGCCAAGGCCGCGCCGGGTGTCCTCGCCATCGTGTCGGCCGATAATGCCGGCCCGATCAAGAAGCAGGGGTTCTACGTCGCCAAGCCGCTCGCGGGGCCGGAAGTCGAGCATTACCATCAGGCTATCGCGCTGGTCGTCGCCGAGACGTTCGAGCAGGCGCGTCATGCCGCATCGCTGATCCGCGTCGATTATGCGCGCGAGCAGGGCGCGTTCGATCTTGCCGCTGCACGGGCTGGCGCAAAGCCGCATCAGCGTCAGCCGGACGGTCGCATCGGCGACTTCGACACGGCTTTCGCATCAGCTCCCGTGAAGGTGGATGCGACCTACACCACCCCCGACCACAGCCACATGATGCTGGAGCCGCACGCCACGATCGCGCGCTGGGACGGCGATCACCTGACGATCTGGTCGGCGCAGCAGATCGTCGGTTGGGCGCGGCGCGACCTGGGTAAAAAGCTCGGCATCCCGCAGGACAGGATCCGCGTCGTCGCGACCTACATCGGTGGCGGATTCGGTGGAAAGGGTAGCGTCTGTTCGGACGCGATCCTCGCGGCGCTGGGCGCTCGCGCGGTCGGCCGGGCGGTGAAGGTGACGTTGCCGCGCCCGCTGATGCCGAACAATACGTCGCATCGTCCGGCCACGATCCAGCGCGTCCGTCTGGCGGCGGGTCGCGACGGCAAGCTGGTCGCGGTCGGTCACGAAACCCTATCGGGCAATCTGCCGGGAGGCGGCCCGGAGATTGCGGCTGCGCAGACGCAGTTGCTCTATTCAGGGACCAACCGTCTCAACCTCACCCGGCTCGCAACGCTCGACCTGCCCGAAGGCAATGCCATGCGCGCACCGGGCGAAGCGTCGGGCCTGATGGCGCTCGAAGTGGCGATGGACGAGCTGGCCGAAAAGCTGGGGATGGACCCGGTGGAGCTACGCGTCATCAACGATACCCAGGTCGTACCCGGCGAGGAAGGCCAAACGCCGCGCCCCTTCTCGATCCGTCAGCTCGTCCCCTGCCTGCGCACGGGTGCCGAGCGGTTCGGGTGGAAGGACCGTCCGGCTAGGCCCGGCAGTCGCCGTGAAGGCCGCTGGCTGATCGGCATGGGGATGGCATCCGCTATTCGCAGCGCGCCGATCATTCCGGCCAGCGGGCGTGTCACGCTCGACGGCAACGGCATCGTGACCGTCGAAAGCAACATGACCGACATGGGGACCGGCAGCTACACCATCATCGGCCAGACGGTCGCGGAGATGATTGGCCTGCCGCTCGATCGCGTCGTGGTAAAGCTCGCCGACTCGAATTATCCCGAAGCCTTCGGGGGTGGCGGACAGGGTGGTGCCGCATCCGCCACGGCCGGTGCCTATGCCGCATGCGTCAAGCTGCGAGAGGCTGTGGCGACAAAGCTCGGGTTCAACTCCGCCGACGCTGAGTTCGTCGACGGCGAGGTACGTGCCGGCAATCGGCGGGCGCCGCTCGCCCAGGCCGCGAAAGACGGTGCGATCATCGCTGAAGACAGGATGGAATATGGCGACCTGTCGCAGCGGTTCTCGCAGCAGACCTTCGGCGCGCATTTCTGCGAGGTTGCGGTCGACGCCTATACCGGCGAAATTCGGATCCGGCGGATGCTCGCCGTGTGCGCGGCCGGACGCATCCTCAACCCGATGACCGCGCGAAGCCAGGTGATCGGCGGCATGGTCGGCGGTGCGGGCGCGGCGCTGATGGAAGAGCTGGCGGTCGACACGCGGTTCGGCTTCTTCGTCAATCACGACCTCGCCGGATACGAAGTGCCGGTCCACGCCGATATCCCGCATCAGGAGGTGATTTTCCTGGAGGAAACCGATCCCACCATGTCGCCGGTGAAGGCAAAGGGTGTGGGCGAGCTTGGCATTTCCGGCGTCGCACCGGCCATCGCCAATGCGGTCTATAACGCGACCGGGGTCCGGGTCCGGGAATATCCGATCACGCTCGACAAGCATCTGGCGAAGCTGCCGGAGATTTGATGAAAGGGGATGCTGGATCGCCAACTCGCGACATACTTGAGCGAACGACCCAGATGCGGACGTCCGCCTTCGCTTAGGCCATCCTCGAAAGCGGTCGTTCTCTGTGGATGGCTCCCGCGTTGCAAGGGTAATTTGACGATCTGACGTAGGGTCG
>NZ_LMLN01000033.1:0-205 GCF_001421915.1 Sphingomonas sp. Leaf62
ACTATCGGTCACTAGGGAGTATTTAGCCTTGGGAGATGGTCCTCCCGGATTCCGACGGGGTTTCACGTGTCCCGCCGTACTCAGGATCCACTCTGGAGGGAAAACAGTTTCAGCTACAGGGCTGTCACCTTCTTCGGCCGACCTTTCCAGGTCCTTCACCTACTGTCTTCCTTTTTGACTCCGTATAGAGTGTCCTACAACCCCG
>NZ_LMLN01000033.1:289-671 GCF_001421915.1 Sphingomonas sp. Leaf62
ACTCAGGGAATCGCATTTGCTTTCTCTTCCTCCGGGTACTTAGATGTTTCAGTTCCCCGGGTCTGCCTCACGCTACACTATGTATTCATGTAACATGTCCCATCCCATTACGGATGGTGGGTTCCCCCATTCGGAAATCTTCGGATCAAAGCATACTTACTGCTCCCCGAAGCATATCGCTGTTCGTCGCGTCCTTCATCGGCTCCTAGTGCCAAGGCATCCACCGTACGCCCTTCATACCTTGATCTAGCGTTGGTATTCTAAGAACACACGTCTAATGACATGGTTAATTAAAAGTTTGATGTCTTGTTGATGTCTTCAGTTTTCAAGGTGCGAGTGTCTCTTGCGAGACTGAGAGACGAGCTCTCAAAACTGAACGATG
>NZ_LMLN01000033.1:767-1189 GCF_001421915.1 Sphingomonas sp. Leaf62
CGTTTTCCTTAGAAAGGAGGTGATCCAGCCGCACCTTCCGATACGGCTACCTTGTTACGACTTCACCCCAATCATCTACCCCACCTTCGACGGCTGGCTCCTTGCGGTTACCTCACCGGCTTCGGGTGTTGCAAACTCTCGTGGTGTGACGGGCGGTGTGTACAAGACCCGGGAACGTATTCACCGCAGTATGCTGACCTGCGATTACTAGCGATTCCGACTTCATGCAGGCGAGTTGCAGCCTGCAATCCGAACTGGGAACGGCTTTATGGGATTGGCTCCACCTCGCGGTCTCGCTGCCCTTTGTACCGTCCATTGTAGCACGTGTGTAGCCCAACTCATAAGGGGCATGATGATTTGACGTCATCCCCACCTTCCTCCGGTTTGTCACCGGCAGTCTCCCTAGAGTGCCCAACTGAATG